>CAZBXO010000086.1:0-15690 GCA_964495645.1 uncultured Phenylobacterium sp.
CTTGTGCGCGTGGGCGGCGTGGGCGATCGCGCCCTTCATGTCGCCGCGGGCGAGCAGGCTGCGCGCCCAGTCCGTCTCCGCGAACGGCAGCGACGGCGCCTGGCGCACCACGTCCGCGAAGAGGGCGTCGGCCGTCTTCGCATCCCCCGCCAGGTCGGCGATCAGCGCGCGGTACCAGACGCAGCGCATGCAGTCGCCTGGCAGTCCCGCCGCGGCCGCGCGCGCGCCTGCCCAGTCGCCGGTCTGGGCGAGCGCCAGCGCCCGGTAGGCGCGAATGTTGATTGGAACCTCGACGCGGCGCTGAGCCGTGTTGGCCTCAAACTGGCGGTAGTCGTCCAGTACGCCGCGCCAGTCTTGCAACTGACGGTGGGCCTCGATCTGCGGCGTCAGCCAGTCGCTCTCGCGCACGAGCTTGGCCGGCCCGATGGCCTCGGCGTTCGCGGCCGCGGCCCGGCGTCCGATCGCGATGATCCGCAGCGCTGTCGAAGGCTGGTGCAGGACGGCCAAGGAGCGCGTGGCGCTGGCCACCCGGTAGTTGGCCTCGAAGTCGTTCAGCAGAGCTGGCTGAGTGAGGACCGCGCCGGTCATCGCCTCTCCGCTGCAGGCCGCGATCCGCAGCAGGTGGCAGGCCAGGCCGAACGCCTTGCCGTAGTCGGCGGTCATGCCGGCGATATTGCCCTCCGTGACCAGGCGCAGGCGCGTGCGCGCATCGCTGGTCATCAGCCGCGCGTCGCCCGGGCCGCTGCGGAGGCTCTCGCGGTAGTACCGTAGGGCGGCCTCCGAGTGGCCCAGTCCGTTTTCCACGACGCCCAGGTCATTCAAGCCCACGCGGCCGCCCGACAGCCGCATGGCTTCGAGCAGGAGCTTGCGCCGCTCGGCGAGCCGGTCGCGGAGGCCCGGGTCGCTTTGCAGCATCTGGAAGGCCTGGGCGCGCACGTCGTCCGGCCATGGGCCATAGGCGACTCGTCGCAGCTGGGCCTGGGTCTCGTCCGTGCGCCCGCGGCGGATCAGCAGGCTGGCGCTGCGCAGCGGGTCGACGCCGGCGTAGGCCTGTTCGGCGGCGCGGCCGAGCAGGGCGTCGAGGTCGCCGTCGGGCTGTACGAGCCGCTCGCCCGGCTGGCCGCTCACCCGGATGCTCAGCGCCAGCGCGCCGGCCTGCGGTCCGCTGGTCACGCGCGCCAGCTCGCCGGACACGTGGCGCTGGCGCCCGAGCCAGAACCGCAGAGCCTGGTCGAGGTCGGAGATCGACACGCCGGTGGCGGGTATCTGCACGCGGACCTCGGCCGGCGCGCGGTTGCGCACCTCCGCGGAGGTGAAATAGCTGGTCGGCGTCTGCGCCTGCAGCGCCGCCAGCTTGTCCTGCAGCGCGTTGGCCAGCGCCGGTCCGTCGAAGCCCTGCTGCGCCAGGTCCGCGGGGGCGCGAAGGGGGTCGATGACCACCGAGCGATCCTGCGACGCCGTCCAGGCCATGAAGCCCAGCACGCCGGCGACCGCCACACCCGCCAACCCTGTCAGCACCTTCAGCGCGAACCCCGCCCGCTCGCCGGCGATCTGCCAGCGCACAAGCCGGCGCTGGTCGGCCAGCAGTCCGAGCGCCACATCGTCCGCCCCCACGTGCGCGGCCCGCTCCATGGCGATCTCGATGGGGTCGGGCGTGGTGGGGGCGCGGCGCGCCCGCGCGGTCTTCGCCCCCGAACTCCCGTCGACCACGCGCAACCCCCCGACTGCGAGTCGAACGTGTGCGAGTATGTGGCTACCGTCAAACGGCTTCGCTTCGATGCGGCGAAGTGCGCGCCCTACTTCAGCTCGCGGATCTTCACGTTCTTGTACCAGACGTCGTTGCCATGGTTCTGGATCGCGATGTGGCCGCGCCTGGCGGCAGCGAACATCGGCCAGGCGTTGAACTTCGAGGCCGCCACGCGGGCCTTGAAGTCGGCGGAGGTCATGTCGAACTCGACGATCTTCTCGCCGTTCAGCCAGTGCTCGCCCTTGCCGCCCCGGATCACGATACGGGCGGTGTTGAACTCGCCCACCGGCTTCGCGGCCGCCTTGGTCGGCGCATAGAGGGCGTAGAGCGCACCCACCTGCTCGGTCGGGCGGGCCGGCAGCGAGCCATCCAGCACCTGGTACTCCGGCCCGCTCCAGTAGGTCTCGTCCCCCGTCTCGGTGACGTGGAACATGACCCCGGAGTTGCCGCGCGGGCTGATCTTCCAGTCGAAGCTGAGCTCGAAATCGCCGTAGGTCCCGACCGAGAGGATGTCTTTCGAGGTCTTCGGGTCGGGCGCGAGCGCACCGTCCACGACGTGCCAGCCGGCGTCCGGCCTGGCCGCCTTGAAGCCCTTCCAGCCGGCCAGCGATCTGCCGTCGAACAGCAGCTTCCAGCCGGCCGCCTTCTCCGCCGCCGTGAGCGTGTTGTCCGCCGCCTGCGCCATGCCGCCGATCAACGCCGCGAGCGCCAGTCCGATCATCGCCGCCCTCATAGTCCGAGCGCCTTCAGCCGCTGGTCCAGCACCGCGATCACCTCCGGCGAAGGCCCCGGATCGGAGGCCCGCGAGACATTGCCGATATAGCCGATGTCCTTGAACCCGGCCTCCGTCGTGTAGTAGGCGCCGATGGTCAGCGACCGGAACCGCTTGAAGAACTTCCGCGTCCCCTCGTCCTCGGCGTGCGCCAGCCTGTCCAGCGCCGCCTGCCGCTTCGGCCCGTCGCCCTGCACGATCTCCTTGATCACCCCCTTCAGCCCGCCGCGGATGATCTTCCGGTCCTCCAGCTGGTTCGGGTAGGGCGCGCTCACCCACTCGTCGAGGAAATCGGGGATGCCGAGCGCGCTGGCCGCGGGGGCCCCGGCCGACGCCGGCAGGATGAAGTCGGCGATGCGGGCCGACGCGGTCAACTCGTCGTCGCTCATGATCCGCGGCCAGGGCGCCGGCTCCGGCTTCACCAGCTTCGGGTCGCTGCCGTAACCCTTGGCTCCCTTCTCCCAGGGGAGCTTGTCCTTGAACACCCAGGCGCCCGCGCCGGCTGCCGCCGTCGCCGCGCCCACCGCGCCCACCCACAGAAGCGCCGTGCGTCGGTCGACCTTGCGGACATAGGGCTCGCCTTGGTCCGACATCAGAGCGCCCCCTGCTTGGCCAGGGTCGCCAGGTTGTCGGCCGAGCGCCACGCCAGCGCGATGATCGACAGCGTGGGGTTCTTGTCCGGGCTGGATACGAGCACCGCCCCGTCGGTGACGTAGAGGTTCGGGACCGCCCAGGCCTGGCCGTACTGGTTGACGACCGAGTCCGTCTCCGAGGCGCCCATGCGCACGGTGCCGACCTCGTGGATCATCTCGCCGCCCTTGGAGATGGCCTTGCGGCCGTCCGTCTCGATCTTGCTGATCGGCTTGCCGCCCAGCTTGTCGGTCACCTCCAGGAAGGTCTGCACCATGTGCGCCGCCTGGCGGGTCTCGCTCTCGCCCCACTTCCAGTGGAAGCGCAGCACCGGGATGCCCCACTTGTCCTTCACCGTCGGGTCGAGCTCGCAGTAGCAGTCGTCGTTGGGGATCATTTCCCCGCGGCCGTTGAAGCTGATCGTCGAGCCGTACTTCTGGCGCAGGCGCGCCCGCAGGTCGTCGCCGAGGCTCATGTCGTCCTCGCCCAGCAGGCGGGCGATGCCGACCGAGGGCATGCCGCGGCCGCCGCCCAGTTCGATGTGATAGCCGCGCGGGAAGCCCAGCTCCTTGTGCCGGTCGTAGCCCCACCAGGGCACATAGGTGTGCTCGACGCTCATGCCGTCGTCGTTGGTGGGTGGCAGGCCCTCCATCGCCGGGAACTGGCTGGTCACGTTCAGGCCGACGGAGTCCATAAGGTAGCGGCCGACCATGCCGTGGGCGTTGCAGAGCCCGTTCGGGAACTTGCTGCTCTTAGAGTTCAGCAGGATGCGCGCCGTCTCGCCGGAGCCGGCCGCCAGCACCACCGAGCGCGCCGTCGCCGAGTGGTGCTCGCCGCTCACCCGGTCGACGTAGGAGACGCCCTTGGCCTTGCCCGCCGCATCCAGGTCCACCTGGTAGACCAGCGCATTGGTGGTGATCGTCAGGTTTCCGGTCGCCATCGCCGGCGGCAGCAGCACGGTCGTCGACTGGAAGTTGGCCCCGATGGCGCAGCCGCGACCGCAGGGCGTGGCGAACACGCAGGTGTTGCGGCCGTTCATCTCCGCGACGGGACCGGTCAGCACGGCCCCATGCATCGGCACGACGGGGATGCCCATGGCCTCGAAGCCGCGCGCGTAGAACCGTTCGAACGCCCTGGGCGGCGGGGCGGGCAGGAGGCAGCCGGGCGGCGAGTCGGGGGTGTTGGTCAGGCTGAGCGGCGGACCGGCCCCGGTCACGCCGATCAGCTTCTCCGTCCTGTCGTACCAGGGCGCGAGGTCTTCGTAGGTGATCGGCCAGTCGTATCCCAGGCCGTCACGGCTCCGCGGCTTGAAGTCCAGCGGCCCGAAGCGCAGCGAGATGCGGCCCCAGTGGTTGGTCCGCCCGCCGAGCATGCGCGGGCGCCACCATTTGAACTCCTCGGACCCCTCGGCGATCGTGAAGGGCTCGTTGGGCACCTCCCAGCCGCCGTCGACGGTGGCGTCGTAGAAGCCGAACGGCTTGTCCGGCGTCGAGGTCCCGCGCAGCGGCGCCTCGGCCGGGATGTTCCACATGGGGGTCTCGGCAGCCGGGTCGTAGTTGCGTCCCGCCTCCAGCATCAGCACCTTCAGGCCCGACTTCGTCAGGTGGTAGGCGCTCATCCCGCCGCCCGCGCCGGATCCGACGATGATCACGTCATAGGGCTCTGCCACGACACTCCCCCCGCCCGCCTCGAGAATCCCAACGTGGCCCAGTCGGGCGGTTTACGGAAGCTCCCGCACCCAGATGTTGCGGAAGCTGATCGGCGGGGAGGGGTCGCCGTGCGCCTGCAGGAGGATCGGCGCCGGCCCGTGAGCCTTGTAGCCGGGCTTGCCGATGTAGAGCGTCTCGCCGGCCAGCACGGCGTTGTTCTGCACCAGCACGCCGTTGTGCAGCGCCGTCACCCGCGCGGGCGTCTTCAGGCTCCCGTCGCCGTTGAAGGTGGGCGCTGTCCAGATCACGTCGTAGGTCTGCCATTGGCCTGGCGGGCGCGAGGCGTTCACCAGCGGGGGGTGCTGCTTGTAGATCGCGCCGGCCTGGCCGTTCACGTAGGTGGGGTTCTGATAGCTGTCGAGGATTTGCAGCTCATAGCCCGTGCCCGATCCCGTCGAGAGGTACAGGCCGGAGTTGCCCCGCGCCTGGTCCTTGCCGGTGATGCCGACCGGCGTGCGCCATTCCAGATGGATCTGGAAGTTCTGGAACGACCGCCTGGTCTGCAGGTCCCCGGCCGACTTCACGACCGTGAAGACGCCGTCCGCCACGGTCCACTTCGCGGGACCCTTGTCGCGGGCCTGCTCCCACGCATCGAGGTTCCTGCCGTCGAACAGAACGATGGCGTCGGACGGCGGCGGCGTCGGCTGGGCCGCGCCCGGCGCGGGCGTGACGATCGGCGGAACCGGCGTCCACTGCTCGGTGTCTTGCGGCTTGGGGACCGTCTGGGCGCAGGCATATCCGACACCGATCAGGGCCAGGCCGCCGGCGACGAGCCAGGCGCGCTTCAAAGCTCCCAGCCCTTCCGATAGTTGCGGGTCAGGTACTGGTTGGCCGCCGCCGCATTGGTGATGCGGCCCGCCCCCCCGTCCCAGACGATCGGCTGACCGGCCTTCAGCGCCACGATCCCCAGGATCATCGTCTCGTTCAGCGGCACGCCGTACGAGAACGGCGCCGAGACCTTCTCCTCGCCGCGGATGGCGCGGACCCAGTTGTTCTCGTGTTGCGCCGAGCCGCCCATGATCCGCGGCAGCGACTGGCCGATCTTGGCCGCCCGCGCCTCGATGCCGTCGCCGACCAGCACCGGCTTGTCGCCGTAGGTCTCGTGCACCAGCAGGCCCTTGGTCCCCACGAACATCACGCCCCCATCGGGGCTGAGCTTCAGGTCGGCCGGGAAGTTCGCCGGCGTCTCCGGCAGCAGGCCGCCGTCGTACCAGGTCATGTGCAGCGGCCCGTCGAGGATCGCGGACTTCTTGGCCGCGCCGAACTCGTAGTGCGTGACCGTCGCCAGCGGGAAAGACTCCAGCTGCGCCGGCCGCCGCGTGCTCCACAGGTCCGGGTTGCCCGGCCAGCGGGAGTGGCGCGTCTCGATCCGCGTCGGCAGGCCCGGCTCCAGCGCCCAGAACGGGAAGTCGATCAGGTGGGCGCCCATGTCGCCCAACGCGCCGCAGCCGAACGGCACCCAGCCGCGCCAGTTGAAGGCCGCGTAGTCGGGGTGGTAGCCCCAGTCGACGTCGGCCGGGCCGAGCCAGGTGGCCCAGTCGAGGTCCGCCGGCGGCGGCGTCGGCAGCGATCGGCCGATGCCCTGTGGCCACACCGGCCGGTTGGTCCAGACGTGGACGTGGGTGACCTTGCCGACCACCCCGCCGCGGATCAGCTCGACGACGCGGCGGCCATCGTCGCCGGAGTGGCCCTGGCAGCCCATCTGGGTGACGAGCTCGGGGTTGGCCTGGGCCAGCGCCAGCAGCTTGCGGCCTTCCTCCACCGACCAGGTCAGCGGCTTCTGGACGTAGACGTGCAGGCCCCGCTCCATGGCCATCCGCGCGGCCACCGCGTGGTGGTGGTCGGGCGTGGCGATCAGCACCGCATCGATGTCCTTCTGGGCGTCGAACATGCGGCGGTAGTCGGTGTAGCGGGTGGCCTTGTTGTAGGCGGCCTTCAGCGCCACCCGTGTCGGCTGCATCTCGAAGTGGCTGTCGAGCATGCCGCGGCCGACGCGGTTCCAGTCGACGTCGCATGCCGCCACGATGTTCTCGCCGGTCAGCTTGCTCATGTTGGAGCCGCCCTGGCCGCCGGCCCCGATCACCGCGACGTTGACCTTGTCGTTGGCCGACAGCTTGCGCGCCGCGCCCAGCGCTGGCGCTGCAAACGCGCTGCCCGCGGCCCCCAGTCCGGCCGCCACGAAGCTCCGGCGAGACAGTCCCTGGCGCATCATCGCTTCCCCCTATCGCTCCTCCGCATTTGGTCGCCCGTTCACGGTCGGATGCAAGTCTCTCCTCCCCCGCCGGGTGCGGGGAGCGGCGTGCGCGCCCTGCTCAGTCGTCGAAGATCGCCACCACGCGGCTCCAGCCGGCGGACGCGCCTTTGATCTTCACCGGGAAACACGCCACCTCGTAGCCGGTGGCCGGCAGGGCGGCGAGGTTGCCGAGCTTCTCCATCTGCCAGTAGGGGATCTCGCGGCCGGCCTTGTGGCCTTCCCAGATGATCTTCGGGTCCCTGCTCTCAGCCCACTTCTTGGCCGTATGGCTGAACGGCGCGTCCCAGCTCCAGGCGTCGGTGCCCACCACCCGCACGCCGCGCTCGGTCAGGTAGAGGGTCGCCTCGCGACCCATGCCGCAGCCGGTGTGGATGTACTCGGGCTTGCCGAACGCCGCGCCGGCCGCCGTGTTGACCAGCACGATGTCCAGCGGCTGCAGCTCATGGCCGATCCGCTTCAGCTCGGCCTCCACATCCCGCGGCGTGGCGACGTAGCCGTCTGGAAGGTTGCGGAAGTCCAGCTTCACGCCCGGCCGCAAGCAGTAGTCGAGCGGCGTCTCGTCGATGGTGGGCGCCGGCCGCGCGCCGTGGTCCGTCGTCGAATGGAAGTGCCAGGGCGCGTCCATGTGGGTGCCGTTGTGGGTGGAGATGGTCACCGTCTCCACCGCCCAGCCCTCGCCGTCAGGCATGTGCTGCGGCTCCAGTCCCGGGAACGAGCGGGCCATGTCGCCCACCGTCTCGTGGTGCTTCCGGTAGCTGATCTTCGGCTCCATGCCCGGCGGGTCCGAAGGGACCCCGACCTCCAGGGCGATCGAAAGGTCGACGTAGCGGCGCATGGGAAGCGTTCCGGGCTGGTTTGGCGTCACTCAAGCGGCGGCGCGGCGTCACGGTCAAGGAAGTTCCCGGGTCGACGATTGAAATTGAGCAACCGGTATGCCAAGCCTCCAGGCAGCGAAAATGGGAGGTATTCGGCATGCGACATCGGCGATTTGCAGTCCTGGTCTGCGCCGTGGCCTGTGCGTTCGCGGCCGCCGCGGCCGCCCAGCCGACCTCGCCGCCGCGCCAGCCGGACCCAGCCCGCAACCCGGGGCCGATGCGCGCAGCCGACTACAGGCCGCCGGCCGGAATCAACCACCGCTCGGTGACGATCATCTCGGAGGGCGTTCCCCTGCACGGCGAGGTGTTCACGCCGGCGAATTCGCCGGCTGGCCAGAAACTGCCGGCGGTGGTCATGGCGCACGGCTGGGGCGGGGTGGCGGCCGGTCTGCGCACCGACGCCGCCGACATCGCGCGCGCCGGCTACTTCGTGCTGATCTTCGACTACCGCGGCTGGGGTGAGAGCGGCTCGCGTCTCGTGCTGGCGAGCGGCAAGGAGCCCGCGCACCGCCAGGGTGAGGACGCGCCCTTCACCGCCCAGGTCAAGCCGCTGCGCGAATACGTCAATCCGCTGGAGCAGGCCGAGGACTGGTTCAACGCCCTCGCCTGGGTGATGGGCGAGCCCGGCGTGGATGCGAACCGCGTCGGCATTCGAGGCTCCAGCTACTCGGGCGGGCACGTGCTCTACGTCGCCGCCCACGATCCGCGCGTGAAGGCGGTGGTGAGCCAGGTGGCCGGCACCGACTCGCGTCCGCGGCCTGGCCAGGAGGGCCCGGGACGGTTGACGGCCACCCGCATGGCCCGCGGCGAGGTCGGCTACCCGCCGCCGCGGTTCGAGGCGATCCGCGGACTGGTGGGTTCCTACATCGGCAACAAGGGCGAGCGTTACGCGCCGGTCGTCGAGGCGGCCAAGATCACCGCGCCGACCCTCATCCTGCTGGCCGAGAGCGAGGAGTACGGCGGCAACCCGGCTGCAGAGCAGGCCTTCAAGAGTCTCAAGGGCCCCAAGGAACTCTATGTGATCCCCGGCATCACCCACTACGCCGTCTACTCGACCCATCGGGCCGAGGTGGTGAAGCGTGCGGTCGACTGGTTCGACAAGTACCTGAAGAAGTAACCCGGAGCGCCGGATTGACTTGTTTCTCGATGCGCGCGGCGCTGGCCGCTGCGGTCCTTGCCTGCGCAGCTTCGGCGGCGGCTGTAGCCGCCTGGGCTCAGCAGCCCAATCGCGCCGAGATGATGGCCAGGGGGGAGCAGGTCTGGAAGGACCGCTGCGCCTCCTGCCATGACGACCCCGAAGGTCGTACACCGGCCAAGAAGCAGCTCGCCGCCCGCTGGGCCGACGAGGTGGTGGGCTCGCTCTCCGAGGGCGGGGTCATGGCGCCCATGGCCGTGGGCCTCACCCGGGACGACATCCGCGCGGTCGCCTTCCACGTCACCGGCTCGCCGCCCGGCTTCGGGTCGCCGCCGCAGACCGACCCGCCGGCCTGCAAGAGCGCGCCGGCCTTCACGCTCACGGGCTCATCCTGGAACGGCTGGAGCCCGGACCACACGAACCACCGCTACCAGGCCAACCCCGGCCTCAAGGCCGAGGACCTCCCGCGCCTGAAGGTGAAATGGGCGATGACCTACATCGGCGCCCGCTACGGCCACCCGGTGGTCATGGGCGGTCGCCTCTACGTGGCCAGCTCCACCGGCCGGGTCTATGCGCTCGATCCGGCCACCGGCTGCATGCACTGGAAGTACGAAGCCGGCGTCGGCGTGCGCACCATGCTGGTGATCGGCCGCTCCAAGGCCTCCCCCAGCGGCTATGCGGCTTACCTCGGCGACTACGCCCGCAACATGCACGCGCTGGACGCGGTCAGCGGCAAGCGCCTGTGGCGCACCAACGTCGAGGATCACCCGAAGGGCGTCCTGACCGGCACGCCGGTGCTCTACGAGGGCCGCCTCTACGTGCCGGTTTCCTCCTGGGAGGAGGTGATGGGCGCCGCCGCGGCCTACGAGTGCTGCAGCTTCCGGGGTTCGGTCGTCGCGATGGACCCGGAGACCGGCAAGGTCGTCTGGAAGACCTACGTCATCGAGCAGGCGCCCAGTCCGCACAAGAAGAACGCCGCCGGCACGACCATGCTGGGCCCGGCAGGCGCGGCGATCTGGTCAGCGCCGACCATCGATCCCAAGCGCAAGCAGATCTACGTCGCCACCGGTGACAGCTACACCGACGTCAAGGAGACCTCGTCCGACGCGGTGATCGCCCTCGACCTGGCGACCGGGCGCATCAAGTGGAAGCACCAGGTGACGGCCGGCGACAACTACCTGATGGGCTGCGGCCCCCGGGCCAAGGGCGTCAACTGTCCCGAAAACGTCGGCCCGGACGTGGACTTCGGCGCCTCGCCCATCCTGTTGCCGGTCGCGGGCGGCAAGGACGTCCTGATCGCCGGCCAGAAGTCCGGCGTGGCCTACGGCTTCGATCCCGACACGGGGAAGATGGTCTGGCAGACCCGCATCGGCGAGGGCGGGGCGCTCGGCGGCATCGAGTGGGGCTTCGCCACCGAGGGCAAGCGCGCCTACGTCAGCAACGCCGACACCTACACGGCCAAGCCGCGCCGCGGGGTGGCCGCCCTCGATCCCGCCACCGGCAAGGAGCTCTGGTTCACGCCCACGCCCAAGGAGCCCTGCGGCTGGAAGGTCGGGACCAACTGCGTCAGCGCCAGCTCCGCCGCGCCGGTGATGATCCCGGGCGCCGTGATCGCCTCCAGCATCGACGGGCGCCTGCGCGCCTACGACCCTGCCGACGGGCGCATCACCTGGACCTTCGATACGGCGGGCCAGCGCTACCAGACCATCAACGGCGTCACGGACCAGGGCGGCGGCGCGCTGGACCAGCACAGCGCCACGGTCGCCGGCGGCATGCTGTTCGTGATCAGCGGCTACACCGCCAACATGGGCGGCGTGCCCAACAATGTGCTCCTGGCCTTCTCCGTGGACGGAAAGTAGCAAAGAGCCCCGGCCATGCGGCGGCCGGGGCTCCCATTGGGGGCTGCAGCCATTCGATGACTGCAGCGGGCGACAGTCGACACGCGCCGCAACGGCTTGCCAAGCTGGGCGGACGGCCAGTACCGGGCCTCGCCCTTCGATAGTCCGGCTCGCGCGTTTACAGTCAGCGCCGACTGCCATATCCGACCAGTCCAAAGGAGAGGGGATGGAAGATGGATCGTCGGACGCTGCTGGCGCTGGGAGGGGCCACCGTGCTCGGCTGGGGCGGGCGCGGCCGCGGCGCCGAAGCCGACCTGTTCCCCACGGTCGAGACTGCGGAGGGCAGGGTCCGCGGACTCGTCTCCGGCGGCGTCTCGGTATTCAAGGGCCTCCGCTACGGGGAGAGCACGGCCGGCCGCAACCGTTTCCTGCCGCCCCAGCCTCTGAAGCCCTGGGCCGGCGTGCGCGATGCGCTCGACTACGGCAACATCGCCCCGCAGATCCCGGCCGACAAGCGCCGGACCTACGCGGACCTGATCCTCAACGACGTGCAGCCGGGCGGCATGGGGGAGGACTGCCTGGTGCTGAACCTCTGGTCGCCGAAGCTCGATCGATCGGCGAAGCGGCCGGTCATCGTCCGCTTCCACGGCGGCGGCTTCTATGGTGGTTCCTCGAACTCGCCGGGCTCTGACGGCGAGCAGCTCGCCCGGTTCGGCGAGTGCGTGGTCATCACCGTCAATCACCGTCTCTCGGCGCTGGGCTACCTCTACCTCGGTGACACCGGTCCGTTCGCCGACAGTGGCTCAGCCGGCATGCAGGACCTCGTCGCCTGTCTGAACTGGGTGAACCGCAATGTGGAGGCGTTCGGCGGCGACCCGAACCGCGTGCTCATCGTCGGCCAGTCGGGGGGCGGCTCCAAGGTCAGCCACCTCCTGGCCATGCCCTCCGCAAAGGGCCTGTTTCACCGCGCCGGCGTGATGAGCGGCTCCAGCCTGACCGCCATGCGCCGCGAGACCGCCGCGCGCGCCGCCGACCAGCTCCTGAAGAAGCTCGGCCTTCGCGCCGATCAGATCCGCGAGCTCCAGGCCGTCCCGTTTACGACCTTGCTCTCGGCTCAGGCCGACGTGGAGGCCGGCGAACGCTCCCGCGGCGAGGCCCCGCGCTCCTTCGCCCCTGTGATCGGCGCGGCCATCCCGCACGACCAGTTCGCGCCCGGCGCGCCGGAGGAGTCGGCCGCCATCCCGATGATCGTCTCAACGACCCTCGACGAGCGCAGCTACAGGGAGGCCAACTTCGGCATGACCTGGGACGACCTGCGCAGGATCCTGCGGGGCCGCGTCGGCGCCGACGCCGAGGCCGTGCTCACGGCATACCGCGACGAGGACCCCAAGGCCTCGCCGTTCATCCTGAACGCCCGGATCGTCACCGACGGCTCGTTCCGCCGCAGCGCCTTCACCATGGCCGAGCGTAAGGCCGCGCAGGGGCGCGCCAAGGTCTGGACGTACCTGTGGGCCAGCCCGAGCCCCGCCTACGGCGGCCGCTATGGCGCCACCCACGCCACCGACGTCCCCTATATGATGCACGACATCCGCTCGCCATTGGCCGGGCCGTCCGACGACAGCCTGCGCCTCGCCGACCAGAGCGCCGCGGCCTGGGCCAGCTTCGCTGCGACGGGCGACCCCAACAACCCGAAGACCCCGCGCTGGCCGGCCTACGACGCCGCCAGCCGTACGACCCTGGTGTTCGGCAGCCCGACCCTGGCCGCCGACGACCCGCGCCGCGCCTTCCGCGAAATCTGGGACCGCCACCCGACGCCGCCGGCGCCGACCGAATAGCGCATGTCAGGCGGATAAACTCGATGTGGGATAGGAGGAAAGTCATGAGAATGTTCGCAATGGGCTTGCTGGCGGCCCTGTCGACGACCGCCGCGTCGGTCGCCGAGCCGGCCAAGGTGAAGCTGGACTCGGGGGTCGCTGTGGGCGCCGTCGAGGACGGCGTCCTCATGCTGAAGGGGGTGCCCTTCGCCAAGCCGCCGGTGGGGGACCTGCGCTGGAAGCCGCCGCAGCGGATCTCCTGGACCGGCGAGCGCGACGCCACCCAGTTCGCCCTTCCGTGCCCGCAGCCCATCAACGCCAACGGGACGGCCAACGGCGGCGGCGTCTCCGGCGCGACGAGCGAGGACTGCCTGTACCTGAACGTCTGGGCCCCGAAGAACGCGAAGAACGCGCCGGTGATGCTGTGGCTCTATGGCGGGGCGGGCTATCTGGGCGCGGGCCACCTGGGCTCGTACCAGGGCACGTCCTTCGCCAAGCAGGGCGTCATCGTCGTCACCATCAACTATCGCCTGGGTATGCTGGGCTACTACGCGCACCCGGCCCTGACGAAGGCCGCCGCGCCGGGTGAGCCCCTTGTCAACTACGCCCTGATGGACGCCATCGCCGGCCTCGAATGGGTGAAGCGCAACGCCAAGGTCCTGGGCGCCGACGCCAACAACGTCACCCTGTTCGGCCAGTCGGCTGGCGGCATGATGGTCTCGAGCCTCTTGGCCTCGCCGGCCGCCAAGGGCCTGTTCCAGAAGGCGATCGTCCATTCCGGCGCCTTCCTCGGCGGCGGCCGCACGCTGGCCCAGGCGGAGGCCGACGGCGTGAAGATGGCGGTAGCGCTCGGCGCGCCGGCCGATGCGACCGCCGCCCAGCTGCGCGCGCTCGATCCGCAGAAGATGGTCACGACGGCGGCGACCCGCAGCGGCATCCAGGCGGTGATCGACGGCAAGATCCGCACGATCTCCACGCGCGAAGGCTTCGCCACCGGCGCCACATACGACGTGCCCCTGATCGTCGGCTCCAACTCCGGCGAACGCGGCGCCAGCGCAGCGCAGGAGTTCGTCAATCTGGCCTCGGCGACGGGCAAGGCGGGCGCCTGGCAATACTACTTCTCGTACGTGCCGGCCTGGCGCACGGCGGAACAGCCCCGCGGCGCCCCGCACTCTGCGGAACTTCCCTACGCCTTCGATTCCCTGAAGACCTCCACGACGGGCGGTGGGTCACGGGTCACCGATGCCGACCGCGCGGTCGCCCGGCGGATGAACTCCTGCTGGGTCGCCTTCGCCAAGGCCTCGACCGCCGCTACCTCGCTGAGTTGTGCGGACGACTTCGCCTGGCAGGCCCGCACCGCGCAGAACGACGCACTGGCGGTGTTCGCCGAGACGCCGCAGCTTGCCCAGTCCAAGCCCGTCGTCACAGCCAACAGCGCGGCCTTCCCGTCGCCCGCGGCGCCGGCCGCGGCCCCTGCCGTCGCGGCTCCGGGACGCTGACCCGTCGGGCCGCGCCCTCTTTGGCTCGCCGACACCGCGTGTATGGTGTCGGCGACCATCCGGGGAGGATGCATGTCGCAGACCGTGAAGCGCGCCCAGCGCCGCGCGCCGCCCTCGCCGGCGGCGTTGGAGAAGGCTGAGAAGCCGCAGGAGTTCTATGACGCGATCAAGGGTCGCTTCGCTGAGGAGCGGGACCTGCGCCTTCGCCACCGGCCAGAGGGGACGGCGCAGTTCACCTCCGACCTGGAAGGCCCGCTGGCGGCCTACGCGATCGATCCCACGTCGCCGAGCTCCCGGCGCGTGAGCCGATCACCGACCACGTCGAGGTCCTGTTCATCGGCGGCGGCTTCTCGGCCCTGCTGACCGCCGCACGCCTGCGCGAGCGCGGCGTCGCCAGCATCCGCATCGTCGAGCGCGGCGGCGACGTCGGCGGCACGTGGTACTGGAACCGCTATCCCGGCGCGGCCTGCGATGTGTCGGCCTACGACTACCTGCCGCTGCTGGACGAGATGGGCTACGTGCCCGGCCGCTACTATGCCAAGGGCCCTGAGATCTTCGCCCACTGCCAGGCGATCGCGCGCCGCTATGACCTCTACGACCTGGCCGTGTTCGGCACGACCGTCACGTCCACCATCTGGGACGAGGCGGCGAAGGTCTGGAAGGTCGGCACCGACCGCGGCGACGCCATGACCGCGACCTTCGTGGTCGTCGCCAATGGCACCCTGGCCAAGCCCAAGCTCTCCAAGATCGCCGGCATGGAGACCTTCGCCGGCAAGGCCTTCCACTCCTCGCGCTGGGATTACGACTACACCGGCCCGGCGCTGGAGAAGCTCGCCGACAAGGTGGTGGGCGTGATCGGCACCGGCGCCTCTGCCGTCCAGATCATCCCGCAGCTGGGCGCGGCGGCGAAGCAACTCTTCGTCTTCCAGCGCACGCCCTCGGCGGTGAGCGTCCGCGACGACTTCGAGACGGATCCGGAGTGGAAGGCGCGCCTCAGGCCCGGCTGGCAGCAGGCCCGACGCGAGCGCCACCTGCGCGGTCGCGAGCTCACGCCCGAGCAGCAGGCCGAGATCGCCAAGCTCTCACGCGAGGAGAAGATCCGCCGTCAGGAGAACGCCAACATCGAGCAGATGATGCGCATCCACCGGCGAATCGACGAGACGGTCACCGATCCCGTCACCGCCGCGGCGCTGAAGCCCTGGTACATGTTCATGTGCAAGCGGCCGTGCTTCGACAACGACTACCTGCCGGCTTTCAACCGCCCAAACGTCCACCTGATCGACACGGCCGGCAAGGGTGTCACCCAAATCGGTCCGGAGGGCCCGGAGTTCGAGGGCCGCACCTATCCGCTGGACTTGCTGATCTACGCCACCGGCTTCGAGGTGCAGAAGACCGGCATCTACAACGAGATCCGCGG
>CAZBXO010000087.1:0-15559 GCA_964495645.1 uncultured Phenylobacterium sp.
CTCGCCAGCCCGCTCGCCGCCCGTGACGCCCGCTCGGCCATCGCCTCGAGGCCGAGCCGCCGTTTTCCGCTGATCAGTTCGCCCATACGGCGAAGTTAGGCACACGCCCGACGTCCTCGCCAGCCATGCCTTGACGTCAACCAGCTCAGCCCTGGCCGCTGCCGGCCACCGCGACGGCCCGGACCTCGACCAGGAAGGCCTCTGACGCCAGCTGCGTGACCCCGACCGCCGTCCACGCCGGATAGCGGGTAGGAAAGACCTCGTCCTTCACCTTGGCGAACGCCGCCATGTCGCCGCGCAGGTCGGTGTGGAACGTGACGAGCTCGACGACGTCCGCCAGTTCGGCGCCGGCGGCTTCCAGGACGGTCTTCAGATTGGCGAACGCGAAGCGCGCCTGGGCTTCCATGCCGACGCCCGGACGCATGTCTGGCCCGAGGCCCACCTGGCCCGACACCCAGATGGTCTCGCCCACCCGCGTCGCAGGCGCGAAGTGGTAGGCGTCGTACATCGCCTGCATCGAGGGCGGGATGATCTGCCGGCGTCCGGTTTCGGTGGTCATTCTGATCTACTCAGGCGACCTGGCGGAAGACGGGCGAGCGGAAGGGCTCGCCGTCCTGCAGGGCGGCCATCTCCTTCCTGAACAGGACTCCGTTGCGCGCATAGCCTGAGCGGCTTTCGGGGGGCAGGGGGCTGAACACCGCGTCGTCGCCGAAGAAGCGCAACACGAGCGTGTGGCGGTCCGGGAACGTGGCGTCGACGGGAGCTCCGCCGTGCAGGGAGCCGGGGTGTAGCACGAGCACGTCGCCGGGCTCGGTGGCCCAGGAGAGAACCTCGAACGCGTCGGGGTTCGCCCGGCGCTCAGCCTCGACGTCCGGAAGCCGGGGCCACTGGTCGCCGCCGTGCAGCGGGTCGGTGGGATCGTCCGGGTCCACGAAGGTCGTGCCGTCGTAGCGCGGGCCGCGGTGCGAGCCGCGCACGATCTCCAGCGCGTTGGCCTTGGGAACGGCCTCGAAGCTGATCCAGGCGTTGCCCCAGTGCTGCCCGGCCCAGGGGAGGTAGGAGGTGTCCTGGTGCCAGAGGGTCCGCGCCCCGACGCCGCCCTCCTTCAGGAACACCTCCTCGGCAAAATACCAGGCGTGCTCCGAGCCCCAAAGGTCGGCGAACATCCGCCCGAGAGGTAGGGCGGCGACCATCTCGTCCAGCCGCGGCTTGGCGAGGGGGTTGCAGTTGTCGACATGGGAGCGCTGGCCGGTTTCCGCGTAAATCTTGCTGGCGTGCGGCCCGGGGTTCTCGATCGCCCAGTCGTAGGCCGCGCGGCACGCGGCCAGCTGGTCGGTCGACAGCACGCCCTTCATCAGCACGGCCCCGTCCTCTCGATAGGCTCTGCGCAATGCCTCGTCCATGGCCGTCTCCTCGATCTGACGGCGGCGTCCTAGCAGGCCTTAGGAATTATCGCAACATCGTTATGAAAATTGCGTAGAAGGCCGAACACCCTATCTTCCCGGCATGGCGAGTGAACCGGCGACACGCGGGCGGGGACGGCCGGTCGGCGACCGCGAGGCCCGCCGCGCCGAGATCCTGAAGGCGGCGTTGGCGGTGATCGCGGAGGAGGGGTACGCAGCCGCCTCCCTGCGCCGGGTTGCCGAGCGCGCGGGCTGCACCACCGGCGCGGTCACCTACTATTTCGCGAACCGCGAGGCGATGATGGCGGCCGTCATCGAGAGCCGCTTCGACGTATTCGACACCATCCTCGATGTTCAGGGCCGCGGGGACATTCGCGCTGGCTTCAAGCTCTGGCTGGACCTGATGGCCGCCGAAGAAACGGGTGAACGCGCCGCCAGCCTCCAACTCCTGGCCAGCGCGCGGCATGAGCCGGCGCTGGCGTCTGTCTACCAGCGCCGCTACGGCCGCTACCGCGACGACCTAACGAAAATCTTGGCCCGTCAGCAGGGCGAGGGCCGCGTGCGCGCCGATATCCCAGCCGACGTGCTCTCCGATCAGCTGTGCGCCATGGGCGACGGCTGGATGATGCTGCTGCCGATCGAGCCGGAGCGCTTCACCCCCGCGCGCGTCGAAGCACTGCTGGACGCCACCGCCACCCTGATCGCTCCGATCCCGCCCCGCCGATAGGGCTGTTTGTCGCCCTGCTTGCGTCGAGCGGCATCTTCGGATTATTTATCGTAACATCGTGACGATAAATGCGAGGGGGCGATGGAACTCGGCCGACATGCGAGACGGGCTGGGCTGGTGAAGGGCGTGCTCGCCTTCGTCGCGGCGCTGGCGCTCGCCGGCTGCTCGCGTGGCCAGCCGCGGAACACCGACTGGGCGCTGCTCGGCAACGGATCGCCTATGCAGCACCACGCGGAGCTCGCGCAGATCGACAAGGCGAGCGTCGGCCGCCTCGGCCTCGCCTGGGCCGTGGAGATGCCGACGAATTACGGCCTGGTCGGCAACCCCCTGATCGAGGATGGCGTCGTCTTCCAGGGCGGGCCGGGCGGCCGGATCTTCGCCAACGACCTCAGGACCGGAAGGCTGCTGTGGCAGTTCGCGGCGACCTACGCGGACGATGCGGCCGAGACCCAGTCACTGGGCGGCTTCTGGGCCCGCCAGTTCAACCGCGGCGTGGCGCTCCACAAGGGCAAGGTGATCATCGCCACGGGCGACTGCCGGCTGGTCGCCGTGGAGCAGAAGACCGGCAAACAGCGCTGGGAGGCACAGAGCTGCGACCCGAAGCTGGACTATGGCATCACCGGCGCCCCGCGCGTCGGCGGCGGCCTGGTGTTCATCGGCAACTCCAACCAGGAGCTGGGCACCCAGCGCGGCTTCGTCGACGCCTTCGACGCCGAAACCGGCAAGCGCCGCTGGCGGTTCCACACCGTGCCCGGCGACCCGGCGACGGAGACCGACCCCTTCTACCGGAAGATCGCGGCCACCTGGGGAACCGGCTGGCACGCCAAGACCCGCGGCTCAGGCTCCGTCTGGGACGCCATGGTCTACGACGCGGCGAGCGATCAGCTGATCATCGGCACGGGCGCGCTCGGGCCGGGCGAGCCCTCCGCGAGGGCCGCCGACGCAGGCGACGAGCTCTTCACCAACTCCGTCGTCGCGCTGGATGCGAAGACCGGCCGCTACCGCTGGCACGCCAAGCAGGTGCCGCATGACGGCTGGAACTACGAGGCCGCGGTCGGCCTCATGGTCGCCGACGTGCCCGTGGACGGCAAGACACGCCACGTCGTGGTCTCTGTCCCGAAGCAGGGCTTCGCCTACGTCTACGACGCGGCGACGGGCAAGTTCCTATCGGGAACCCAGTACGTGGACGTGGCCTGGGCGAAAGGGCTCGACGCGGACGGACGGCCGATCCCCAACCCCGAGGCCGAATACTGGAATCGGCCGGGACGCAACACACTGGTGCTGCCTGGGGGCATGGGGGCCCACGGCTGGGAGGCGCTGGCCTTCGATCCGTCGACCAACCTGCTGTACGTGCCCGCCATGGTTCTGCCGGTGAGCCGCAGGGCCGACGGCGCCTACGACTGGCTCTACGGCGACCGGCCCGACGCCAAGGTGCGGCCGAGCGGGCAGGTGGTGGCGATCGACCTCGCCGCCGGCGCCGTGAAATGGCGCACGGTCACCTCGCGCCTGCCGGTCAACGGCGGCTTGCTGCACACCGCCGGCGGCCTCGTCTTCCAGGGCCTCGCCGACGGTCGCCTGCTGGCGTTCGACGCGGGGACGGGACAGGTCGTCTGGTCGCGCCAGACCGGCGGCGCCATCCGCGCCGCCCCCTCGACCGTGATGCTCGACGGCGAACAGTACATCGTCGTGGCCACCGGCAACGGCGCCGCGTCGGCCTCCGCGTCCCTGGTCAGCCGCTACAGTTCGACGCCGCAGAGCCGAACGCCGCCGCGCCTGCTCGCCTTCAAGCTGGACGGCAAGGCCGCCTACCCGACGCTCGCCCGGCCGGAGCCGATCCCGGCGCCACCGGTGGGCCGCCAGCCCGTCGCGCTCGCCCACCGCGGCGAGGTGCTGTTCGCGGCCTGGCAGTGCGAGTACTGCCACGGCACGGACGGGGGCGCGTCGGTGGGCGGCGGCGTCGCCAACCTTAACCGGACCCGGCTAGACCTCTCGGCCTTCAAGGGGGTCGTGCAGGCCGGCGACCGGCGGGCTGGCGGCATGCCCGCGTTCCAGGGCCTCTCCGATGCCGACGTCGCCGCGCTCTACGCCTACATCGTCAACACGGCCTGGGATGCACACGAAGGCCGGCTGGGGCGCGCCGTCACCCACGGGGCCCGTTGAGGGCGCATCCGCCCTCCGCGCTTGAGTGACGTGGGTCGGCGGCCGACCACGAAGGCCGGCGTGATCCCTCATACGCGAGGCCCTGGCCGCCGCGGGTGCTCGGGGAACGCAACGAAAGCCGGGTAAGGGAACACCGCGACCTCACGACTTGTTACGAGCGGCCTTCAGGAGCGCCGCGCGATGCCCACCCCAGTCCCCTCCGGTTCGGAATTCCGGGTCAACAGCTATACGCCGGACCGGCAGCAAGTCCCCGTCACGACGGCCCTGCCCGGCGGCGGGTTCGTCGTGGTTTGGGAGTCTCGCTTCCAGGACGGGTCCGAATACGGCGTCTACGGCCAGCGCTACGACGCGGCCGGCGCGCCTGTGGGCGGGGAGTTCCGGGTCAACAGCACGACCGCGGGCACGCAGTACCACCCCTCGATCGACACGCTTCAGGACGGCGGCTTCGTCGTGACCTGGATTTCTGCGGTCGATGGGACCGGAACATTCTCGGTGCTCGGCCAGCGTTACGATGCGAGCGGCGCCCCCCGGGGCGGGGAGTTCCAGGTGGCGGCAGGAGAAGGGGCCAGCTTCCGTCCGACCGTCGTCGGCCTTCCGGACGGCGGCTTCGTCGTCGGCTGGGAAGAAGGTCGTGACCTCCACGCCCAAAGGTTCTCGAGCGCCGGGACGCCGCTCGGCGAGTTCACCCTCAATGCCCAGACCGTCGGCCTGCAGGACACCGTCGATCTCGCGCCGCTGCCAGGCGGCGGTTTCGTGGCCACATGGATGACCTACTCCGAGACCGGGCCCGGCCGCGAGGTGTTCGGGCGAGTCTTCGACGCCGCCGGCGCGCCGCTGACAGGCGACTTCCGGGTCAACACCACCGCCTTCGCCGGCGCGCCGTCGGTCACCGCGATCGGCGACAACGGGTTTGTGGTCACCTGGTCGGGGGAGACCGGGGTCATGGCGCAGCGTTTCAACACGGCCGGCAGCCCACTGGGGGCGGAATTCCGCCTCAGCAGCTCCGCCACGGGTGTCAGCCCCTCGGCGACTTCGTTGCCGGACGGCGGCTTCCTCGTGACGTGGGTGACGAACGGCCAGGACGGCTCGGAGTTCGGCGTCTTCGGCCGTCAGTTCGCGGCTGACGGATCGCCGGTGGGCGACGAGTTCCGGGTGAACGCCACGACCCAGGGCGCGCAGCTCGAACCGTCCGTGGACACCCTGGCTGGCGGCGACGCGATCGTCGCCTGGACGTCGTACAGCCCCGACGCCTCCGGCTCCATCCATGCTCAGCGCTTCGACGTGACGGCCGCGCCGGGCGGCGACGGCGGAGGCGGTCCGGTCGCCTCGCGCTTCGCCATCTCGGCCCCCGCTCCGCAGGCCGAGGGCAACGGCGGGACGACCCCCTTCGTCTTCACGGTGACCCGCAACGCCGACGCCACGGGCGCGGCGGCCGTCGACTGGTTCGTGCCCGTTTGGGTCCAGCCCGGCCCCAACCCCAGCGACTTCTCCGGCGGCACGAGCGGCACCGTCTACTTCGCCGAAGGCGAGAGCAGCAAGACGATCCAGCTCAACGTCTTGGGCGACACGGCGCGGGAGCCTGACGAGACGCTGACGGTGCAGCTTTCCAACCCGCGCGGCGGGGCGATCAGCATCGATCGGGCAAGCACGACGATCGTCAACGACGATGGCGACACCCCCCCGGTGGCCATGCTCACCTGGGGCACTTCTACGGCCGGCGTTACCCTCCAGGAGGGTGACAGCGGCTCCACGACCTTCACCTACGTGGTCAACCGCTCCGGCGACACCAGCGGGACCACCACCGTCGACTGGCGAGTGTCGCCGGCGTCGGCGAGCAACGACGACTTTGCCGGCCCGCTGACCGGGACGCTGGTCTTCGCCCCCGGCGAGTTGTCGAAGGAGATCAACGTGCTCGTGGCCGGCGACACCACGCCGGAGAACGACGAGTCCTTCCAGGTGAACCTTACCAACGCCCCTGGGGCGACCTTCCCCGGCGAGAACCGTCCTGGGCGCATCGTCAACGACGACGGGATCGCGGCCGGCCCTACCTTCGCGATCTCCGGCCCCGCGCCGCAGCCCGAGGGGACGGGAAGCAACACGGTCTTCGAGTTCACGGTCACCCGCAGCGGCGACACCTCGACGTTTGGCATCGTGGACTACTTCACGGTCGGCGACACCGACGCGGCGGACTTCACCGGCAAGACGACCGGCAGCGTCTATTTCGCGGCCGGCGAGACCACGAAGACCGTCCGCCTCGAGGCCATCGGCGACGCGACCCGGGAGGGCGACGAGTCGTTCTTCGTCGGTCTGTCGAACCCGCGCGGCGGGACCATCACCACCGGCCGCGCGAACACGGCGATCCTCAACGACGATGCCGACACCCCGCCCGGGGCGACGCTGAGCTGGGGGACCGACCCCGCGGGCCTGTCCCGCAACGAAGGCGACAGCGGCGCCACCGCCTTCACCTACACCGTCAACCGCAGCGGCGACCTCAGCGGCACGACCTCGGCCAACTGGTCCGTCGTGTTCAACCAGACGGCTGCCGACGACTTCAGCGGAGCCACCTCGGGTACGATCGTCTTCGCGCCCGGCGAGCAATCGAAGTCCTTCACGGTGAACGTCGCGGGCGACATCGCGCCGGAGTCGGACGAGACCTTCTTCGTCCAGCTCGGCGACTCGCCCGGCGCGACCCTGCCGCCGCGGATCAGCGGCAAGATCGTCAACGACGACACCGGCGCGCCCGGCGCGGCCACCCTGTCGATCAGCGGGCCGGGGGCGCGCGCGGAGGGCACCGGCGCGAACACCATCTTCGACTTCGTCGTTACCCGCAGCGGCGACACCAGCGGCCTGACGATGGCCGACTACTACTTGATCGGCGACACCAACGCGGCCGATTTCACCGGCCCCACGACCGGGACGGTCTACTTCCAGCCCGGCGCCACCTCCGTGGTCATCCACATCGAGGCGGTGGGGGACGCGACGCCCGAGCCGGACGAGGGCTTCACCGTCGGCCTCTCCAATGTGCGTGGCGGTGTCATCGGTGTTGGCCAGGCCCCCGGGCGCATCTTGGACGACGACGGCTGGCTCGGCGGCTGAACGCGCCGCGCGCTTGCGTGACGTAGGGTTTGCGGCCGATCATACGGATCGGAGCGACCCCCTCCGCCTGCCGGCGAAGCGGCGCCGTCGCCGTCCCACCCGGAGGTCTCGTGTCGCTCGCCTATCTCGCACCTTCCAGCGCCGAGGAGGCCGCCGCCGCCCTGGCCCGGACCGGCGCCAAGCCGCTGTCGGGCGGCACCGACCTCTTGGTCCAGCTCCGCGGCGGACGCTTGCGGCCGGACGTCATCGTCGACCTGAAGGGCGTCCCGGGCGCCATCGGCATCCGCGAGGAGGCCGGCGGCTTCGTGATCGGGGCCGCGACGCCGGGCGTGCTGCTGGGCGAGCATGGGGCGCTGGTGAAGGCCTGGCCCGGTGTGGTCGAGGGCGCGAACCTGATCGGCTCGACCCAGGTGCAGGGCAGAGCCAGCCTCGGCGGCAACCTCTGCAACGCCTCGCCGGCTGGCGATGGCGTGCCGGCCCTCCTCGCCGCACGCGCGACCTGCGTGATCGTCGGTCCGAACGGCCGCCGCGAGGCGCCCGTCGAGAGCATCCCGACTGCGCCTGGTGTCACGTCCCTGGCGGCCGGCGAGTTCGTGCTGGAGTTCCGCCTGCCGCCCCGCCCGAAGGCGGCCAGCGACGCCTACCTGCGGCTGATCCCGCGGACCGAAATGGACATCGCCGTGGTCGGCGCCGGCGTGAACGTGGTGCTGGACGACGCCGGCAAGGTCGCGGACGCCCACGTCGCGCTGGGCGCGGTCGCCCCGACCGTGCTGCTGGTGGCCGAGGCCGGCGCGGCCCTGATCGGCGGCAAGCTCGACGACGCCGCGCTCGCGGCGCTGGAGGCCGCGGCCCGCGCCGCCTGCCGGCCGATCAGCGACAAGCGCGGCACTGTGGAATACCGGACCCGGATCGCCGGGGTGTTGGCCAGACGCGCGGCGCTGATCGCCTTCGCGCGCGCAGGGGGTGAGCGGTGAGCAAGATCCATGTGACCACGACGGTGAACGGCGACCCGGCCGAGTTCCTGGCCGGACCGGGCGTGACCCTGCTCGATGCGCTCCGCGACGAGCTCGGCCTCACCGGCACCAAGGAGGGCTGCGGCTCCGGCGACTGCGGCGCCTGCAGCGTCATCGTCGACGGCCGCGTCGTCTGCGCGTGCCTGATGCTGGCCCCCGAGGCCGAGGGCAAACGGGTCGAGACCATCGAGGGCCTGGCGCAGGGCGGCCAGCTGCACCCGCTGCAGCAGAAGTTCCTGGAGCACGCGGCCCTGCAGTGCGGCTTCTGCACGCCGGGCCTGCTGATGGCCGGCAAGGCCCTGCTCGACGCCAACCCGGACCCGACCGAGACCGAGGTCCGCTACTGGCTGGCCGGCAACCTCTGCCGCTGCACCGGCTACGACAAGATCATCCGCGCGGTGCTCGACGCCGCCGCCGACCTGCGCCAGGAGCGCGCCGCATGAGCCAGACCCTCGAACGGCCCCAGGCCCCGCTGACCATCGTCGGAACCCGCCCGATCCGCCCCGACGGCGCCGACAAGGTGACCGGCCGCGCGGCCTATGGCGCGGATTTCAACATGCCGGGCCAGTTGGTCGGCCGCGTGCTGCGCAGCCCCCACGCCCACGCCCGCATCGTCGCCATCGACTTCAGCAAGGCCAAGGCGCTCCCGGGCGTGAAGGCCATCGTGACGGCCACCGACTTCCCCGACCTCGCCTCCGAGGTGCTGGAGGGCGGCGAGGCGGCGGCCAACCTGCGCGACCTGTCGCTCAACGTCATGGCCCGCGACAAGGCCCTCTACCACGGGCATGCGGTGGCGGCCGTAGCCGCCATCTCCGCCGACGTCGCCGAGCAGGCGCTGGCGAAGATCAAGGTCACCTATGAGGTCCTGCCCCACGTCACGGAGGTCGAGGAGGCCATGGCGCCCGGCGCGCCGCTCCTGCACGACCACCTGTTCACCGAAGGCCTGGAGGCGCGGCCGGACCGCGCGTCCAACGTCGCGCGTCGCCACCGCTTCGTCCGCGGCGACCTCGCCGAGGGCTTCGCCGCCGCCGACGTGATCGTCGAGGGCCGCTACACCACCCAGGCCACCCACCAGGGTTACATCGAGCCCCACGCCTGCGTCTGCGCCTGGGGCGAGGACGGCCGCTGCGAGGTGTGGAGCTCCAGCCAGGGCCAGTTCATGGTCCGCACCTACTGCGCCAAGATCCTGGGCCTGGAGATCTCCGACATCCGCGTGACCCCGGCCGAGATCGGCGGCGGCTTCGGCGGCAAGACCACCGTCTACCTCGAGCCCCTGGCGCTGGCGCTCTCCCGCGCCTCGGGCCTGCCGGTGAAGATGGTGATGAGTCGAGAGGAGGTGTTCCGCGCCACCGGCCCCACCTCCGGCGGCGTCATCCTCGTCAAGCTGGGCGCGAAGTCCGACGGCACGATCGTCGCCGCCGACGTGGAGCTGAAGTACCAGGCCGGCGCCTTCCCCGGCTCGCCGGTCGGCGCCGGCGCCATGACCGCGCTCGCCTGCTACGACATCCCCAACTTCTCCATCGTCGGCTGGGACGTGGTCACCAACACCCCGAAGGTGGCTGCCTACCGCGCGCCCGGCGCCCCGATCTCGGCCTTCGGCGTCGAGAGCGCCGTCGACGAGCTGGCGCAGAAGCTCGGCATGGACCCCATCGCCATCCGCGAGAAGAACGCCGTCGCCAACGGGACCAAGGCCGCCTACGGCCCCACGTTCCAGAACATCGGCTACCTCGACACCCTGGCCGCCGTGAAGAACAGCGAGCACTGGAAGACGCCGCTGAAGCCCGGCCAGGGCAGGGGCCTGGCCGTCGGCTTCTGGTTCAACGTCGGCGGCGAGAGCTCGGCGGCCGTGCACATCGGCGAGGACGGCAGCGCCAACGTCGTCACCGGCAACCCCGACATCGGCGGCAGCCGCGCCTCCATGGCGATGATGGCCGCCGAGACCCTGGGCCTGCCGATCGAGAAGGTCCGCCCGATGGTCGCCGACACCAACTCCATCGGCTACTCGATGCTGACCGGCGGCTCACGCGTCACCTTCGCCACCGGCATGGCGGTGGTGCAGGCGGCCGAGAAGATCGTCGCCGAGCTGCGCGCCCGCGCCGCGAAGGTGTGGGACGTGCCCGTCGACCAGGTGGAATGGAAGGGCGGCCAGGCCGTCTGCCTCGACCCATCCAAGGACAAGAAGCCGGTCACCCTGGAGGCGCTGGCCGCCCAGTCGGGCCGCATGGGCGGGCCGATCTCCGCGCAGGCGACGATCAACGCCCAGGGCGCAGGGCCCGGCTTCGGCGTCCATCTCTGCGACGTGGAAGTCGACGCCGAGACCGGCCAGGTCAGCGTCGTGCGCTACACGGCCGCCCAGGACGTCGGCAAGGCGATCCACCCCTCCTACGTCGAAGGCCAGGTGCAGGGCGGCGTCGCCCAGGGCGTCGGCTGGGCGCTGAACGAGGAGTACATCTTCGACGCCGAGGGGCGGATGGAGAACGCCGGCTTCCTCGACTACCGCATGCCGGTCGCCTCGGACCTGCCGATGCTGGAAGCGATCCTCGTCGAGACCGCCCCCAACCCCCGCCACCCGTTCGGAGCCAAGGGCGTGGGCGAAGTCCCGATCGTGCCGCCGCTGGCCGCGGTGGCCAACGCCGTCAGGAGCGCCACCGGCGTGCGCATGCCCGACCTGCCGATCTCGCCGCCCAAGATGCTCGCGGCGCTCGACAGCCGCTGATGGCCCGGGTGGTCGCCGGTAGCGAGTGCTGGCCCTTCACCGGCGGCCAGTCGGAGTTCGAAATCGAAGGCGCGACGGTGCGTGACCTGATCGCCGCCCTCGACGCCCGTTTCCCCGGCCTCGGCGACTTCGTCGACAGGAAGATGGCCTTCGCCATCGACGGCGAAATCCACCAGGACGCCTGGTTCTCCCCCGTCGGCCCCGACAGCGAAGTCTACCTCATCCCCAAGATCGGCGGGGGGTGACGGAAACGCGGTGAAGGCTGGCTTCGAAACCTTGGTTCGTTTCGCCCTGTTCGCAGTGCTGGTGGGACTCTCCGGCTGCGCGCCTCGAGGCGTGCCCTCTGGCGCATCACGCCATTTCGACTCCCTCGAAGGCGGTGTCTACTGGACCTGGGTGCAGAAATTCGACCACGGCTGCGCGGCTTGGATGGCGACGAGAGACTGGGCAGATGTGCAATTGCTCGTCGACTCGAAGTGTGAGGGCAAGCGTAAAGACGGCTACGTTCCCGGACGGGGATTGGCGTACTTCACCTCTGGGGATGAACTCACGTTCCAAGGCTACTGGCCCTGGTCGGAAGACATCTATTTTCCGCTGCTCGTGTTTGATGAGAAGGGTATGGTCAGCAGCATCAAGCCCTGCCCGCGCTCCCTGTCCCTAGCGCAAATCGACGAGATGAAGGTCGTTGGTCGCGAGGCGTACGCTGCGGCTCGGACTGGCGCAGAGCGGCGGGTCTTCGCGCGCATTCGCCAACGGCTTGCTGCAATGGATGGTGCGGCCCTGGGGAGCAGCCAGGGCGGGTGCACGGATACGCAGGTCGACATTCATGTCCCTCTCAGGACAGTGGATGTCTGGGAGAGCCGCTAGTCGGCTATGTCGCCAGGTCCACGCCCGGCAGGCGCGCGAACTTCCGATCGAAGGTGACTGTCCGCGCGCAACCATGGGCCCTGCCGATCTCGTGCAGGATCCTGTCGGCGAGTTCGCCGTGAGGCAGCGCGAGCGCTGCAGTCACCGCCGCAGCCCGTTCGATGACAATCGTTGGGCTGGCGAGCAACTCAGCGAAGATCGTGGCGACCTGCTCGGCCGGGCATCCATATCTCCGACCCAGAACCCAGCTCAGTTCCGCAAGGACGACCAGGCTCACGAATCCGGGCTCGTGCGGCGTCAGTGTTTCCTGGATGATCCGTCTCGCGGCCTCGGCCTGAACGGCGTCGTCTCGGACGAGGTAGCGGACGAGGACATTGGTATCGAGGGCGATCACGACGTGGATCGCAGGAAGCTCTCCACGACCGCGTCGCCGATCGCCCTGTCCATGTCTTCGATCGACACGGCGGGGCCGTCGTACTTGACGATCCCCCACAACCGCCGGACGTCGCCGACCACCGGCTTCAGAACGATCTCACCGGCTTCGTTTTCGACAAAGTCGACCTTGCTTCCGGGGGCAAGCCGCAGCCTCGACCGTGTGGCGGCTGGGATGGTGATCTGACCCTTGCTGGTCATGGTGGCGATAGCCATGCCGAGACTCCTTACTCCTTACATATGGTAAGGAGCCGCCGACTTCAAGCGATCGGCGGCGGCTAGGACGCGCGGCGCGTCAGGAGTTGCAGCGCGGGCGGCAGCGGCCTGTGGGCATCGCTCTGGTTTGCCGCCGCGACGGCCCGGGGCTCCTCGAAGAAGTAGCTGACCGAGACGTCCAGGGCCTCGGCGAGCTTCCAGAGCATCAGGGCGGAGACGCGGTTGGTGGCGGTCTCGTACTTCTGGACCTGCTGGAAGCGAACGCCGCACAGCGCGCCGAGCTGCGCCTGGGTGAGCCCGAACAGACGGCGCCGGCGCCGCAGCCTGCGTCCGATCAGCACCTCGACTTCACGATCGTCCATCTGCGATGCGCCCGTGACGGTCCCTGCTTCTGCGGGGACTGTCCGGCCGCGCTTGCGGGCTGTCGATGCGTCAAACGTCGGAGCATCCGGCGCAACTCGCCGGACGTAGCGCTAGACCATCCCTGCCTTCTTCAGCGCCTGGTACGAGCGGATCACCCGTTGCAGACGATGCTCGCCGGAGCGGTCGCCGTTGTTGGCGTCGGGGTGCAGGCGGCGGACCAGCTCAGTGTAGCGGCTGCGGATCTTCGGCCCGTCGGCGTGCTCGTCGAGGTCGAGGTCGGCCAGGGCGTTGCGCTCGATCTTGCCCAGCCGCCGCGCCTCCGGCTCCGGCTGGTTCGCCGCGCGCCGCCCGCCGCCGAACAGGTCGAAGTAGTCGCGGTAGCCGCCCCGCTCGCCCTTCTGGAACTTGTGGGTGAAGGCGGCGGCCTCGCGGCTCATGCGCCCGGCCTTCATCTCCCAGGTCGGCCGCCCGCCGGTCATGATCTCCTCGTCCTGGCGGCGGCGGATCTCGCCCTCGCTCATGCCGGCGAAGAAGTTCCAGTTGCGATTGTACTCGGCCGCGTGCGGCTGGCAGAACCAGTAGTGCTCGTTCAGCATGTCCCGCGACTTGGGCGCCCGGGAACTCGCGGCGCGGAAACAGCCCGGGTGGTCGCAGCGCCGCTCCCCCGGCTTCAGCTCGTGGACGTCGGCCTCGTGCGCCTCGCTGATCGGCGGCTTCACGCGGATGTCCACGAACTTTGGCTTGTATTGAAACGCGCCCGGCATCGCTCAAGTATGGTGCGGAGAAATCCCCGAACAAGAATTGAAGATGCAGCTCATGGGCGCTATCCTCGACGGCATTCGAGACAAGTTGAACGCCGCATTCGCGCCCACCCGGCTCGAGATCGAAGACGACTCCGCGCGCCACTCCGGCCATGCGGGATCGAGGCCCGGGGGCGAGAGCCACTTCAACGTCACGATCGAGTCCGCAGCGTTCGCCGGCGAAGGCAAGGTCGCCCGGCAGCGGATGGTGTACCGGGCGCTTTCCGAGGAACTGGCGGGTCCTGTCCACGCCCTCTCGGTCAAGGCCCTGGCGCCCGGGGAGGGCGCTTGAACACTGAACTCCGAGGGGACATGCGCACGACCATCACCGTCAACGGCGAGGCGCGGACGCACGACGTCGACCCGCGTCAGACGCTCCTCGACCACCTGCGCGAGACGCTGAAACTGACCGGCGCCAAGAAGGGCTGTGACCACGGCCAGTGCGGCGCCTGCACGGTGCTGGTGAACGGCGAACGGATCAATTCGTGCCTGTCGCTGGCGGTGATGCATGACGGCGACGACGTGGTCTCCATCGAAGGTCTCGGCGCGCCCGACCGGCTGCATCCGGTGCAGCAGGCGTTCCTCGAGCACGACGCCTTCCAGTGCGGCTACTGCACCCCCGGCCAGATCTGCTCGGCCGTCGGGCTGCTGGCCGAGGCCGACGGCGCCAAGCTGGCGCCCGACGAAATCCGGGAACGGATGAGCGGCAACATCTGTCGCTGCTCAGCCTATCCGCAGATCGTCGCCGCCATCCTCGAGGCGCAAGGATGAGGCCGTTCACCTACGAGCGCGCCGCCTCGGCAGAAGCGGCGGTGAAGGTTGCGGCCGAAACCCCCGGCGCGAAGTTCATCGCCGGCGGCACCAACCTGCTGGACCTGATGAAGCTCGACATCGAGCGGCCGGCCCACCTGATCGACGTCGGCCGCCTGCCGCTGGCCGGCATCGAGGAAGCGGGGGCGGGGCTGCGCATCGGCGCCATGGCTCGCAACACCGCGGTCGCCGCCGACGCCCGCGTCCGCACGCGCTGGCCGCTGCTTTCCCAGGCGATCCTGGCGGGCGGCTCGCCGCAGCTGCGCAACAAGGCCAGCGTGGGCGGCAACCTCCTGCAGCGCACGCGCTGCGCCTACTTCTACGACGTCACCAAGCCCTGCAATAAGCGCCAGCCCGGTTCGGGGTGCGGCGCGCTGGAGGGCCTCAACCGCAACGCCGCGATCTTCGGCGCCAGCCACGCCTGCATCGCCACCCATCCGTCCGACATGGCCGTGGCGCTGGCGGCGCTGAACGCCACGGTCGAGACGCTCTCGCCCTCCGGCGAGGCCCGCGCCTTCCCGATCCTGGAGCTGCACCGCCTGCCCGGCGAGACGCCGCAGTTCGAGACCCACCTGATCCCGGGCGAGCTGATCACCGCGGTGGTGCTCCCGCCGCCGCCGGCCGGCGGGCAGGTCTACCGCAAGGTCCGTGACCGGGCCTCCTATGCCGGCGGCCTCGCCAGCGTCGCCGTGGCCGGGGGCGCCGTCGCCCTCGGCATGGTCGCACACAAGCCCTGGCGCGCCGCCGACGCCGAGGCGGCGCTGGCGGCCGGGGCCTCGCCCGCCGAAGCCATCGACGCCGAACTCGCCCAGGCCTCCACCGCCGGGCGCAACGACTTCAAGGTCCCCCTGACCGCGCGCCTCGCCGCCGCCGCCATCGCCGAAGCGAAAGGGAGCGCCGCATGAGCTCCGTCCACGACTGGTCCGCCGCCAACCCGGTCACGGAGAACCGCACCG
>CAZBXO010000088.1:0-14872 GCA_964495645.1 uncultured Phenylobacterium sp.
TGGCGGCCATTGCCAACGCTACATTTGCACGGCTCACCGGACCAACCACGTTGAAGCCGGAATCAACGAGGTGTTTCACTGCCCTGTTCGCCGAGTCCGGGCAAGTCATGACAACAATTATGGTATTAATAGCATTTGATCCTGTCAAAGCGTCTCCTTCATCTGAATTTCACAATTCGCTTCTATTCTATCTATTTATAACATATCGCATTACGATATACCACCCGCTGCTGATCACGAACCTGTCAGTGTCTGGCGCAACCGGCAAGCGGCCTCCCGCCAGAATGGGTGCAGCGCATACGTCGCTTTGGGCGGAGCAGGGAAAAACCGGCGTCGTCCGGTTTTGGGCGGCGCAACGTCGCACCGCCGCGGGCCGGATCGGGGTCGCGGGGCCGGGAGCGTCGCGGTCGATGGCGCAGTTGAATCGGGACACTAGCCGAAGACCATCGTCCAGATCAGGCGGCCCGGGATGAACTGGGTGACGCCCGATCCGATCAGCATCCAGTAAGCGCTGCGCATCGTGCGCCGGTGCAGGTCCACGTCGTGGCGCATGGCGGCGAGCACGCCGCGCGGCAGCAGCACCGCGAAGACCGGGATGGTCGCGTGGATGAAGCTCAGGCTGTAGCGCGGATCGGTGAGCGCGATCAGCGGCGTGACCGACGCCACCGCCATCGCCGCCACCCAGACCCGGCCCCCGACGCGGTGCCAGGCCACGCCCTTGCGCCCGAACAGCAGCACCGGCCCCAGCGGCAGCGCGATCAAGGCGGCGGCGATGTGGACCAGGATCGCGGGGTGCACGCCGGCCAGCAGGGAGAGGTCCGGGGCATGAGCCCGCGCGCCCGCCGTCAGCGCGCTCCGCTGCGGCGCCGAGACGATGAAGTAGCGGATGGCCAGCGCGGCGATGACGAGCATGGCCGCATAGACCGCGACGGTCAGCGGGCGGACGCGCCGGGCTGAGGCAGGGAGGGTGAGCGACATGAGAGGCTCCGGTTTGGGCGGCCCGAGGGATGGCTGCGCAGTCGCGGCGCCGCCACCGCCCCTGCGCCAACCCGGCCGTGGCATGCGCCAGCGGGACAGCTGCGCCGTTCACGCGACGCGGACGGGTCGGTATCTTCCGCGGGGTGAGCCCGCTGCCGATCCGAGTCGAACGTCTGCCGCGATGGGCGCGGCTCGTCGCGCTGGCCCTGGGCCTGTCGGTCTTCTTCACGCTCATCGGTCCGTTCGGCAGCTTCGCCGACCCGCTGCCGGAGCGGCTGCTGGCCTGCTTCGCCTATGGCGGGTCGGGCCTGCTCATCTGGGGCCCGGGCTATCCCCTGCTGCTCCGCTGGGCGGAGCGGGCGCGGATCCCGCCGCTCCCTGCACGCCTGCTGAGCGCGTTTGCGATCTCCGCGCCGGTGGCGGCGGTCTCGGTCCTGGTGGCGCGGCTCATCTGGCGTCCCGTTCAGCCGCCGAACCTGCTGCTGGTCTATTCGGAGGTGGCCTCTGTCGCCGTGCCGCTGGCGCTCGGCTACTACGGCCTGCAGGTGTGGGCCGCGCGCCAGGCGGCGACGTCGACCGTCGCCGAGGCGCCGCCGCGGATCCTCGAACGGCTGCCGGCCGCGCTCGGGACCGAGCTCTTGGCCCTGGAGGCCGAGGACCACTATGTGCGCGTCCATACCGCGAAGGGCTCGACCCTGCTGCTGATGCGCTTCTCCGACGCCGTCGCCGAACTCGACGGCCTGCGCGGCATGCAGGTCCACCGCTCATGGTGGGTGGCCCGCACGGCGGTGGCCGGCGCGGCCAAGACCGGCCGCCGCGCCGAACTGCTGCTGACCAACGGCATCCGGGCGCCGATCGCCCGAACGGCGATGCCCGAAGCGCGGGCGATGGGGTTGCTCGGCGTAAGGGCCTAGCCGATCCGGCCAAGTCGCTCCGCCTTGGCGGACCTCATCCTGTATTGGCAACGGCGTTGCAGGCCTGACGCAGGTGGCCGGACGTTGACCGCCAGGCTCAAAATAGAGAGGCCTCAGGGCCTTCCCTGGGCCTTTTCGATCCGCATCGTGGCGCTCCCGGCGACCATTGTCAGGCTCGCGCCGTCGAAGGTGGCGTCGATGTCCGACGTGGGGTTGTAGAAGCGGTCCTTGCCGTTCTGCAGCAGCGGAACCGGCGGAATTCCTGTGACCTGCGCCTCCAGCATGGGCGGCGCGCCGGGCGGCAGCTTCGGCAACCGGACGGTGAGCTTGCGCCCGTCGGGTAGCAGATAGTCTCCCACGTAGCGGGTGACGGCCGCTTCGGTCAGCGGATGGTCCTTGAAGCCCATGGGCCGCAACGGCGGCAGGACGTAGGGGAAGCCGTCGGTGACCAGGCGCGGATAGTAGGAGAGGTGGCTCTCGCCCATGTACATCCTGGCGCTCAGCGCGATCCCTGGCTTGTGCTTGAGCGCGTTCTCCAGCGCCGTGTAGCCGTTGCGCATCCGCTGCGCGGCGCCACGCGCAGCCCCGTCCTCCAATTCTCCGACCGAAAGGTAGACTCGCGCGGCCTTGGCCTTGGGCGCGCCGCGGGCGACGGCGGCCGCCACCTCGGGGTCGGCCCAGACCGAGGCGCTGCCGATGATCCAGCCTGCGAAGGCGTCAGGGTTGTTGGCGAAGACGTTGGCCGCGAAGAGGCCGCCGAACGAGTGACCGAACAGGATCGCGCGCCGGGGATCGGCCGGATACCTGGCCTCGATGAACGGCCTCAGGTCTTCCAGCAGGAAGGCCTCGAACGCCTTTCCGCCGCCGCCGATCGTGGCCTGGCCCGGGGGCGCGTCCGGCCGCGGTTCCAGCTTGTTGTGGAGCAGGTCGGTGTTGCGGAACGCGCCTTGCCCGGGCGGGTAGCCGACGCTGACGATGATCGCCGGCGCCATGGCCCCCGTGCCGCCCAGCAGCCGTCCCTGCGGCCCGGCGACGCCATAGCCGGAGTCCAGGGCGTAGATCGCCGGGAACTTCTGGCCGGGAAGGAAGGCCGTGGCCTGCGGGATCTCCACCGTGACCGCGAACTCCCGGCCGAGCCGCTCGGAACGCAGGACGTAACGGTGGTAGTCGCCCGGGACCGGCGGGTTTTCCGAGACGATCGCCACCGGCTCGGACCGCGCAGGCGTGACCGACGCCAGGGCCAATCCGAAAGCGAAGGCCACAGCAATTGCCCGGCTCATCTTCATGTCCCCAACCCGCGACTGGCTGTCAAGTTACACGCGTAATGCACACTGTCAAAGCACGGTGCGTCGCATCGACGGGCCCCCGTCGCCCTGCACAAGCACGACGAACAAGCTGAGCCGTTATGCGCGTCAGGGCCGCAACGAAATCTGAGGCGAGACCTTCGTCGCGGAGGTCCCGCCGGGCGCCCGTGGGACAGCGGCGCCGTTCACGCGACGCGGACGGGCCGGTATCGTCCGAACGATGAGCGCCCTGCCAATCCGAGTCGAACGAATGCCGCGGTGGGCAGGGCGCCTGCAGCGCAAGGTGAACTATCCCCCGCCGGCCCCTCTCTGGAAGCTCTCCACGAGGGAGCCGCACACCAGCCGCCAGCCGTCCACGAGCACGAAGAAGATCAGCTTGAACGGCAGGCTGATGACCACGGGCGGCAGCATCATCATGCCCATGCTCATCAGCACGCTGGCCACCACCAGGTCGATCACCAGGAACGGCACGAAGAGCAGGAAGCCGATCTCGAACGCGCGCTTCAGCTCCGAGATCATGAAGGCCGGCGTCACCACGCGTATCGGCAACTCCTGCACCGTGGCGGGCCGCTGAACGCGCGACAGCCGCACGAAGAGCGCCAGGTCGTCCTGGTCCACCTGGCTCAGCATGAAGGTCTTCACCGGACCGCCGGCGGCGTCGAAGGCGGCGGGCAACTCCATCTGCTGGTCAAGCAGCGGCTTGATCCCCTCATTGTACGACCGTTCGAACGTCGGCCCCATGACGATGGCCGTCAGGAACAGCGACAGCGAGATCAGGACCGCGTTGGGCGGGCTCTGCTGCAGGCCGAGCGCCGTGCGCAGCAGAGACAGCACCACCACGATCCGCACGAACGAGGTGGTCATGATCACGATCGACGGCGCCAGCGACAGCACGGTCAGCAGACCGACCAGCTGCACGACGCGCTCGGTGAGACCCGCGCCCGTGCCGAGGTCGATGTTCACCGCCTGCGCCACCGCCGCGGCCGGGAACAGCAGGCCGATCAGGGTGGTCATGGCCGCGATGCCCGCGGCGCGACGCCAGTCGTCGGCTGAGAACGCGCGGATCGTCTTCAGCAGCTCACGCATCTCGCCGGGCCTCGATTTCACCCAGCAGGCGGCCCTCGCCGAGCAGGATCAGCCGCTCGCGGCCGTCGCACTCGACGATCGCCAGCCGCCGCGCGGGGTCGAGGATCAGGGTTTCCTTGAGCTTGAGGCGCCGGTCCTTCTTCTGGGCGGCGAGACGGCTCATGGCGTCGGGGCCGTAGCGGCGCAGGCCGACTGCGGCCAGGCCCACCAGTCCCAGCGTCAGCGCCAGGGCGAAAAGGGCTCGGAGGACGTCGGAAAATTCCATGGCGCGGCGCTTCTGCGACGGGGAGGTCCAGGCCCCATTCGCCGATGAATCCCTTAAGCGCGGATTAACCCTGTTTCTTCACCCTGTCGGGGCGATGAACCTGGCCGACATCCCGCTCTTCTCGATGCTGCGCGGCCGTCTCGGATACCTGTCCGAGCGCCAGAAGGTCATTGCCCAGAACGTCGCCAATGCCGACACCGCCGGCTACGTCGCCCAGGACCTGAAACCGTTCTCCTTCGAGTCCAAGGTGCGTGCGCAGGCCCAGTCCGGCGCGGTGATGGCCGCAACCCAGGCCGGACACATGCAGCCGAAGGGCGTCCGCAGTGGCCTCGGCGGCGCCTACAAGCCGCTGAAGACGCCCGACTCCGAGACCACGCTCAACGGCAACTCCGTCGTGCTGGAGGAGGAGATGATCAAGATGAGCGACGCTCGCATGCAGTACGACGCCGCCATCGGTTTCTACCAGAAGTCGCTCAACCTGCTGCGGCTGGCCGCCAAGCCGCCGGGCCGCGCCTAGAGGCTCCGTAGATGGCCGACATCAAGCCCCCGTCCGGCGCCGCCCAGGCGATCGCCGCCTCCGCGCTCAAGGCGCAGCAGGCGCGCATGCGGATCATCGCCGAGAACCTCGCCAATGCGAACTCCACGTCGCGTACCGCCGGGGGCGATCCGTACCGCCGCCAGCAGCCGATCTTCGAGCCGATGAAGGTGGCCGGCGGCCAGGGCGTGCAGCTGAAGCGCGTCGCCCCCGACCCGGCCGAGTTCCGCACCGAGTACGAGCCCGGCCACCCATCGGCCGACGCCAACGGCTACGTGAAGCTGCCCAACGTCAACAGCCTCGTCGAGGCGCTGGACATGCGCGAGGCGCAACGCGCCTACGAGGCCAACCTCAACGTCATCGAGACGTCGCGGGCGATGGAATCCCGCACCCTCGATCTCCTGAAGAAGTGAGGGGCTAGGCCATGATCACCGCGCTCGCCGCCGCCAAGGCCTACTCCGCCGTCCAGAAGGGCGGCGGCATCGACGCCGGCCTCGCCGGCGGCTCGGCCGTCGGGACCGCGGGCAGCCACGGCGGCTTCGGCGAGATCCTGAAGTCGGCGATGACCGACGCGGTCTCCGCTTCGAAGAACGCCGAGAAGGCGATGGCGGCGCAGGTCGCCGGCAAGACCGAGTTGGTGGACGTCGTCACCGCCATCTCCGCCGCCGAAGCCAGCCTCGAGACGGTCATGGCCGTCCGCGACCAGGTGATCTCCGCCTACCAGGAGATCATGCGGATGCCGATCTAGAGCCCGGCGCTATCTCAATACCGCGCACGCCACCCGCGCGCCGGCGCCGCCGATCGGCTGGGTCGAGTGGTCGTCGGGGCTGGCGTGTATGATGACCGCCGAGCCGTCGGCATCCTTCAGCTGCGCAAGCGTCACCAGGCCCGAGTACATCTCCGCCGCGCCGGCGCCGTCCTGGCCGGCGTGCATATTGGGCAGATCGCCCATCTCGTTGGCCTTGGGGTTGAGGAGGCCGTGGACCGCGGCGCCGCCGCCGTGCACGTGCGGGCCGGCCGACGTGAAGTCCGACTTGGAGCAGTCGCCCTTGGCGTGGAGGTGAACGCCGTGCCAGCCCGGCGACAGGCCCTTGGCCTCGAGGCGCAGCAGAATCCCCTTCGGCGCGGCGGTGGCGGTGACCGAGCCCACGGTCTGGCCGGTGCTGTTCTTCAGTTCGGCGGTCACGGAGGCGGGCTGGGCGAGGGCGGCCGGGGCGGCGGCGAGCGTGAGGGCAAGGATCATCGTGCGAAGCATGGGGGCCTCCAAAGGGTCGGCGTGCAATCCACCACAGCGCCGGTTCGTGTGCTAGGCCTGGGCCGATGGCCGGGCCTCTGATCCAACTGCAACGCGTGGGAAAGCGCTACGGCGCGCAGGCCGCGCTGGCAGACGTCTCGCTCGAGGTCGCGGCCGGGGAATTCGTGGCGCTGGTCGGCGGCTCGGGATCCGGCAAGACAACCCTGCTCAAGACGATCAACGGCCTGATCCGCCCGGAGGAAGGCCGGGTGGTCGTAGATGGCGAGGACGTGGCGTCCGCCGAGCCCCACCGCCTTCGCCGTCGCATCGGCTACGTCTTCCAGGAGGTGGGCCTCTTCCCACACCTGAGCGTGGCCGAGAACGTCGGGATCACGCCGAAGCTGCTGGGCTGGGACGCAAGCCGCATCGCCGCCCGGACTACGGAACTGCTCGAGCTGGTGGCCCTGCCGGCCGATGTGGCGGCCCGCGCGCCGGCGGCGCTCTCCGGCGGCCAGCGCCAGCGCGTGGGTGTCGCCCGCGCGCTCGCCGCCGAGCCACGGCTGATGCTGATGGACGAGCCGTTCGGCGCACTCGATCCGCTTACCCGCGACCAGCTGGGCTCCGATTATCGCGCCCTTCACGAGCGCCTGGGCCTGACCACGGTCATGGTCACCCACGACATGGCCGAGGCCGTGTTGCTCGCCGAGCGCATCGTCGTGTTGCGGGCCGGCGGGGTGATTGCTGACGGAACGCCCGCGGCGCTCATGGCCTCCGCCGACGCCACCGTCCGCGCCCTGCTCGAGGCGCCGAAGCGCCAGGCCGAACGCCTCAAGCAGAGGCTCGGTCCATGAGCCCGCGCCTCACCGCCGCCTTCGACCTGCTCCCGGAGTACCTGGCCTGGCACGTCCTGCTCTCGGCGAGTGCGTTGGCGCTGGGCGTCGCCATCAGCTTGCCGCTGGCGATCGGCGCGGCGCGTAGCCCGCGCCTGCGCTGGCCGGTGCTGGCGCTGGCCAGCCTCATCCAGACCATTCCCAGCCTGGCGCTGCTGGCGCTGTTCTATCCGCTGCTGCTGGCGCTATCGGCGCTGGCGATCGCCGCGTCGGGCCACGGCTTCTCCGCGCTGGGCTTCCTGCCGTCGCTGCTGGCGCTGACGCTCTATTCTATGCTGCCGATCCTGCGAAACGGGGTGGCCGGGATCACCGGCGTCGATCCCGCGATCCGCGAGGCCGCTGACGGCGTCGGCATGACCCCCCGCCAGAAACTCCTGCAGGTGGAGTTGCCGCTGGCCGCGCCGGTGATCATGGCGGGCGTGCGCACCGCCGCCGTCTGGACCATCGGGGCCGCCACGCTCTCGACGCCGGTCGGGCAGACGAGCCTCGGCAACTACATCTTCGCCGGCCTGCAGACCGAGAACTGGGTGTTCGTGCTGTTCGGCTGCGCCGCCTCGGCCGTCCTGGCGCTGGCCGCCGACCAGCTGCTGGGCCTGGTGGAGACCGGCGCGCGCCTGCGCCGCCGAGCACTCGTCATCGCCGGCATTGCCGGCCTCCTGATCGGGACCGGCGCGGCCATTCTCCCGCTGGCCCAGTTCGGGCGGCCAGCCAGCTACGTCGTCGGAGCGAAGAACTTCTCCGAGCAGTACATCCTGGCCGAGCTCATGGCGGCGCGGCTCGAACAGGCCGGCGCGCACGTCTCGCGCAAGGAGGACCTGGGGTCGGCTGTGGCCTACCGGGCGCTCGCCGCCGGAGAGCTGGACGTCTACGTCGACTATTCCGGCACGCTGTGGACCAACGTGCTCGGCCGCACCGACAACCCGGGCCGCGAGGCGGTCCTCCGGCAGTTGACGGCGGAGCTCAAGCGCCGCGACGGCGTCACAGTGCTGGGCTCGCTTGGTTTCGAGAACGCCTACGTCTTCGCGATGCGCGCCGACCGCGCCGGGGCGCTGGGCGTGGCCACCATCGCAGACCTCGCCCGCGAGGCCCCGCGGCTGACGCTCGGTTCCGATCTCGAATTCCTGTCCCGGCCGGAATGGAAGGCGGTCGACGCCGCCTACGGCCTGTCGTTCCACGCCCAGCGCTCGTTCCAGCCCACCTTCATGTACCGGGCGCTGAGCTCCGGCGACGCCGACGTGATCAGCGCCTTCTCCTCCGACGGCCGCATCGCGGCGGACGGGCTGGTTGTGCTGGACGATCCAAAGGGGGCGATCCCGCCCTACGACGCCATCATCCTGGTCTCGCCGAAGCGCGCGGCCGACCGGCGGCTGATCACCGCCCTGCGGCCGCTGATCGGCAAGATCCCGGTGGAGGCCATGCGGGGCGCCAACCTCAGCGTCGATCGCGACGCTGCGAAGGCGACCCCCGCCCAGGCGGCCCGCGCCCTTACCGCGCAACTCGCGCTCGACTGATCCCCTGCGGCGCGGCTTCTTCGGCCTCGGCGGCCTTAGCCAAGAACCCCGGATGGGTCAGGAGCTGTGGCGCTTCGCGCCTTCGGTTAACGGATGCTAGCCGTTCGTTAACCATGACGCGCGATGACTGGAAAGCTCGCGGACCGGCTGTCCGCCCCCAGTGATCGCATGAGGTTTCCATGAGCGGCGCCGAGGTTCTGGACGTCGGGCGCGACGCCATCTGGCTCACCATCCAGCTCTGCGCCCCGGTGCTGATCGTGGGTCTGGTCGTCGGCGTCGGCATCGGCCTTCTGCAGGCTCTGACCCAGATCCAGGAACAGACCCTGGTCTACGCGCCCAAGATCGTGGCGGTGTTCGTGTCGCTCCTGATCTTCCTGCCGCTGATGGGCGCGCTGATGAGCGGCTTCATGCGCAGCATCGCCGAACGCATCTCGGCCATGTAGGGCCGCCGCGGCGATGGAATCCTACGCCACCGCCCAGCAGGTCTTCGCCGCCGGCCTCGTCTTCACGCGCCTGGCCGCCATCATCATGCTGATCCCCGGGATCGGGGAGACCTTCATTCCGCCGCGCATCCGCCTCGCGTTCGCGTTCGCGCTGGCGCTGATGCTGTTCCCGATCCTGACGGGGGCTGCACCGCGCCTTCCGGGCGACGCCGCCGGGCTCGCCGCCGCGGTGATCAAGGAGGCGCTGATCGGGCTGATGATCGGAGCGATCCTGAGGCTGTTCATGACCTCGCTCGCTTCGGCCGGCGAGATCATCTCCATCCAGACCACGCTCTCGTTCGCCCAGACGGCCAACCCGATGCAGGCGCAGCCGTCGGCGACGCTCGCCACCTTCCTCGGCATGATCGGCATCCTGCTGATCATGACCACCAACCTGCACCACCTCTTCATCGGGGCGATCGTGCGGTCCTACAGCCTGTTCCCCTTCACCCGCGACGTGCCGATCGCCGACGCCGGACAGCTGGCGGTGCAGACCGTCTCGCGCTCGTTCGGACTCGGCCTGCAGTTGGCGGCGCCGGTGGTGGTGTTCTCGCTGATCTTCAACATCGCGACCGGTCTGGTCGCCCGGGTGATGCCGCAGTTCCAGGTGTTCTTCGTGGCCTCGCCGCTCAGCGTGCTGTTGGGGCTGTCGATCTTCGCGCTCAGCCTCGGCGTGATCGGCATCGTCTGGATCGATCGATACCGTGACCTCGTCGGAACCTTCGCCCAATGACCCCGCATCGCCAAGGCTTCGCGGGGCAGGCCGTGGAAACCGGACTTGTCCTGCCTAGCTCCGTCAGGAGCGAAGCCGGATGAGCGAAGAGAACGATGCGGCATCGAAGACAGAAGAGCCGACACCGCGAAAACTAGAGCAGGCCCGCGAGAAGGGCGACGTGGTCCGGACGATGGATCTCGGCCACTTCGCCAACCTGGCGGCGGTGGCGGCGGTGATCGTGTTCGCCGGCGGTTGGCTCACGAAGAATCTCGCCGCGGCGCTCACGCCGTTCTTCGCTCGCCCCGATCAGATCCAGCTCGAAGGTCACGGCGGCGTCGAGGTGGCCCGCTATGCGATGATGGCGGCCGCTCCGATCCTGGTGGCGGTGATGGCCGCCGCCATGTTCAGCGGGACCTTCGCCAGCCTGATCCAGACCGGGCTGATGTTCACGCCCGACAAGATGAAGCCGGACTGGAAGAAGGTCTCGCCAATGGCGGGCTTCAAGCGGATCTTCGGCGTCGACGGCCTGGCCCAGTTCATCAAGTCGCTGCTGAAGGTGGGCGCCACGGGGTTTCTCGCCTGGTGGATCCTGAAGCCCTTCTGGCCGAAGCTGGCCGAGCTCTCGGCGCTCGAGGTCGGCGCCATCGTACCGCTGGCCGTCGATGTCCTGAAGCGCCTGGTGTTCTCGGTCGCGGCGCTCACCCTGGTGGTCGCCGGTGCGGACTGGCTCTGGCAGCGCCAGCGCTTCATGGCCCGCATGCGCATGAGCCGCGAGGAGCTGAAGGAAGACTACAAGCAGACCGAGGGCGACCCCCACGTGAAGGCCCGCCAGAAGCAGCTGCGCAACGAGCGGGCGCGCCGACGCATGATGGCGGCGGTGCCCAACGCCACCGTGGTGATCATGAACCCGACCCACTATGCCGTGGCGCTGAAGTACGAGCAGGGGGAGGACGCTGCCCCGACCTGCGTCGCCAAGGGCCTGGACTCCCTCGCGCTGAAGATCCGCGAGATCGCCGAGGAGGCGAAGGTGCCCGTGATCGAGGACCCGCCGCTCGCCCGCGCCCTCTACGCCGCCGTAGACATCGACGAGATGATCCCGCCGGCCCACTATGAGGCCGTGGCGAAGATCATCGGCTTCATCCTGCAAGCCGCCAACCGCCGCCGTGCGCGGCCGATTCTGTAACCCATTGGCCCTGTGAGAGAATGCGCACGACCGAATCGCCGGAGGCTCTGACGCTCGCGATGGCCGACCCGCCGCCGAGACGCAGGAAGCTCGATCCCTTCACCGGGGCCGCGGTGCTGTTCTTCCTCGCCGCCGTGGGGTTCGCCGCCGTGCCGGCGCTTCGTTCCGGCCCTGAGACGTTGGCCAGCCTCATGCTGCTGATCGGCCTGGCGGGCGTCGCCTGCCTCGGCCTGTTCGTGCTGCGCGGCTCGCCGGAAGCGGGGGCCGCGGAGGCCGACGCCGCATCCGAGGCCTTCCTCGAAGCCCTGGACGAACCGGCCGCCGTCGCCGCCGCCGACGGCCGCGTCGTCGCCGCCAACGCCGCCTGGCGCGAGGCCGTGCCCGGCCCGCGCCTGCCCAAGACCGGCCCCGCCGCAGCCAGCCTGTTCGCCGCGCTCGGCGCGGCTCGCAAGGGCGAGGTCGGCCGCGCCGCCATGCGCGCCGGCGGCCATGACCGCGAGGCGCTGGTCTCGCGGATGGAGCCGCAGCGCTTTCTGATCCGCATGACCGGCCAGGCGCCAGGCACGCTGGCCCTGCCGTCGGCGGCGCTGGAGGTGCTGACCGCCTTCTCCACCGCCAAGGCCCCGCCGCCCAAGGTGCTGGACGCCTTCGCCGCCGCCTCGCCGTTCGGCGCCGCGCTGCTGGAGGGCGAGGACCCGTTCGAGGCGAAGATCCTGGAAGCCAACGGCGCGCTCAAGGCCGTCGCACACGGCGGCGAGGTCGGCCAGACCTTCGGCGACCTGATCAGTCCCGAGAGCCGCGCCGACGCTGTCCAGCGCCTGGCCGAGGGCCGCTCGCCGCTGGAGGTGCGCCTGGCCCATGACGCCAGCCGCATCGCCCACCTCTACCTCGCCAAGAGCGAAGGCCGCTGGGTGGCCTATCTGGTCGATGTCTCCGAGCAGAAGCAGGTCGAGCTGCAGCTCTCGCAGGCCCAGAAGATGCAGGCCATCGGCCAGCTGGCCGGCGGCGTGGCGCACGACTTCAACAACCTGCTCATGGCCATCCTGATGCAGCTCGACGTGCTGGCCGCCCGCCATCCCGTTGGCGATCCCAGCTACGAGGGCCTGAACGAGATCCGCCAGACCTCGATGCGGGCCGCCGACCTGGTCCGCAAGCTCCTGGCCTTCTCGCGCAAGCAGACCGTACAGCGCGAGATCCTCGACCTCGGGGAGGTGATCAGCGAGCACGAGGTGCTGCTGCGCCGGCTGCTGCACGAAGACGTCAAGCTCACCACCGACTATGGCCGCAACCTGCCGCAGGTGCGCGCCGACAAGGGCCAGCTCGAGACCGCGGTGATGAACCTGGCGGTCAACGCCCGTGACGCCATCCGCAGCCATGGTGGCTCGACGGTGCGGATCCGCACCGCCCGAGTCAGCCAGTCCGAGGCCGTTGACCTGGGCTACCCGTCCGCCCAGGGCGACCAGGCGATGATTGAGGTCAGCGACGACGGCCCCGGCATCCCGCCCGACGTCATCGACAAGATCTTCGACCCCTTCTTCACCACCAAGCCGGTGGGCGAGGGGACGGGCCTGGGGCTGGCCACCGTCTATGGCATCGTCAAGCAGTCGGACGGCTGGATCTCCGTGGCGTCGAAGGTGGGCGAGGGGACCGCCTTCCGCATCTTCCTGCCGGTGCACGTGGCGTCCGAGGTTATCGCGCCCGCGCCGCAGACGGTGCAGCCCAAGCGCCCCGCCGCCCGCGACCTCTCCGGCGCCGGGCGCATCCTCTTCGTCGAGGACGAGGACGCGGTGCGCGGCGTCGCCGCCAAGCTCCTGCGCGCGCGCGGCTACGAGGTGATCGAGGCCGCCTCCGGCGAAGAGGCCCTGGAGCTTGCCCAGGACAACGCCGGCGAGATCGATCTGATGATCTCCGACGTGGTCATGCCCGGAATGCAGGGCCCCGAGCTCCTGAAGCAGGCCCGCGAGTACCTGGGCGCCGCCCCGGTGATGTTCATCTCCGGCTACGCCGAAAGCGAGTTCTCCGACCTGCTGGAAGGCGAGAAGAACGTCTCCTTCCTGCCCAAACCCATCGACATCAAGACCCTCGCCGAACGCGTGAAGCTGGAGCTCCAGAAGGCCGCGTAGACCTCCCTCGCCCTCCCTTCGCCGGCTCCGCAGGCCCGTGGCGGAGGGAGTCCCTTGCGTCCCGCGTCTCCTCGCGCCAGCGTGCGCGGCCAGACGAAAAGACGGTACGGGAGACGCGCATGGTGGGGATCAACCGCAACGGTCCGCTGAAGGACAAGACCGCCGTAGTCACCGGCGCGAGCCGCGGGATCGGCGCGGCGATCGCGGTCCGCCTGGCGCAGGAAGGCGCCCGCGTCGTGGCGACGGCCCGCACGCTGGACGCCGGCGAGAGCAACCTGCCCGGCACGCTGGCCGAGACCGTCGATCGCATCCGCAAGGCCGGCGGCGAAGCGACCGCCGTCCGGGCCGACCTCTCCAAGGAAGGTGATCGGGAGGCCCTCATCGCGGCCGCCGTCGAGGTCTACGGGCCGGTCGACATCCTGGTGAACGATGCGGCGGTGACCTTCTTCATCCCGGTCGAAACCTTCCCGAAGAAGCGCTTCGATCTGATGTTCGAGGTGCAGGTCTGGGCCCCGCTGCACCTGTCGCAGCTGGTCCTCGGCTCGATGCGCGAGCGCAAGCAGGGCGCGATCGTCAACATCTCGTCCGGCGCGGCCATCCATCCGCAGCAGCCGTACAACCGCCGCGGCGGCGGCACGATCTACGGAATGTGCAAGGCGGCGCTGGAACGGTTCTCCACCGGCCTCGCCTCGGAGGTCTACGACGACAACATCTCGGTCAATGTGATCTCGCCCGGCCTCGTCGACACCCCCGGCGTCGCCGTCCACGGCCTGATCACCGAGGCCACCAAGGATCGGGTGACGCCGATCGAGTACATCGCCGAGGCGGTCTACCAGTTGGTGATCGGCGATCCGAAGACCATGACCGGCCGCATCGACCACGCCGCGCCGATGCTGAAGGAGATGGGCGTCACGCCCGCGCCACTAGCGGTCGCGGCTTTCGCCCAGATGACAGAGGCCGGGGCATGATCGAGCAGACCGTCGACATCCGGACAAAGGACGGCAAGACCACCACCTTCATCGCCCATCCCGAGCGCGACGGGCCGCATCCGATCGTCCTCTTCTTCATGGACGCCCCGGCGATCCGCGAGGAGCTGCGCGACATGGCCCGGCGCATCGCCACGGCCGGCTACTATGTGATGCTGCCGAACCTCTACTACCGCAAGGGCGTGATGGAGCTGGCCGACCTGCCGCCGCTGCCGGAGGAACAGGCCCGCGCGCGGATGTTCGAATACATGGGCTCGCTGACCATCCCGTTGGTGATGGACGACGCCGACGCGCTGCTGGACTACGCCGACCGCGATCCGGCCGCGAGCCGCGGAGCGGCCGGGGCCATCGGCTACTGCATGAGCGGCCAGTACGCGATCAACGCCGCGGCGCGGCATCCGGAGCGCATCGCCTGCGCCGCCTCGATCTATGGCGTGCAGCTGGTCACCGACGCGCCGGACAGTCCGCACCTCGCGGCCCAGAAGACCAGCGCCGAACTCTACTTCGCCTGCGCCGAGACCGACCGATGGGCGCCGCTGGAGATGGTCGAGGCGCTGGACGCCTCGCTGAAGTCGGCCGGCCTCAACGCCGAGGTCGAGCTCTATCCGGGGGTCGAGCACGGCTTCGCCTTCCCGCAGCGGGCGGTCTACGACAAGCCGTCGGCGG
>CAZBXO010000089.1:0-14423 GCA_964495645.1 uncultured Phenylobacterium sp.
CGTCGTCGCAGGGATAGTGCTCGTCCGGCTGGCCCGAGGGCGACAGCTTGCGCCGACCCTTGTCGTCGTAGACCGCCTCGACCACCTCGAAGGTGACGCCTGTCAGGCGGCCGTTCTCGTGGGTGAACGCCTTCGGAACCCGGAAGTTGATGAAGGGAATGTCCTCGTGCTGGGCATCCTCCTTCTCCCAGGGCGAGGCCTTCATCTCCTCGTAGCCGGAGCGGACGATCACCTTGACGTCCTCGCCGCCGAGCCGGCGCGAGGTGCGGCAGCAGTCCATGGCGGTGTTGCCGCCGCCCAGCACGATCACCCGGCGGCCGATCCTGTCGATGTGGCCAAACGAGACCGACGAGAGCCAGTCGATGCCGATATGGATGTTGGCGGCTGCTTCCTGGCGGCCCGGGATGTCCAGGTCACGCCCACGCGGCGCGCCGGAGCCGACGAAAATGGCGTCGTAACCCTCGTCCATGAGGGCCTTCAGGCTCTCCACCCGTTCGCCGAGCCGCAGTTCCATGCCGCCCAGCGCGGTGATGAAGCCCACTTCCTCGTCGATCACGCTCTCGGGCAGGCGGAAACGCGGGATCTGGCTGCGGATCATGCCGCCGGTCGACGGATCCGCGTCGAAGATGGTCATCTGATACCCGAGCGGGGCGAGGTCGCGCGCCACTGTGAGGGAGGCCGGGCCGCAGCCCACCAACGCGATGCGCTTGCCGTTGCTGGCCGCCTGCGGGGGCGGCATGCGGGTGGCGACGTCCTGCTTGTTGTCGGCGGCGACCCTCTTCAGGCGGCAGATCGCGACGGGCTCGGCCTCGACCCGGCCCCTGCGGCAGGCCGGCTCGCAGGGGCGGTCACAGGTGCGGCCGAGGACGCCCGGAAAGACGTTTGACCGCCAGTTGATCATGTAGGCGTCGGTGTAACGCCCCTCGGCGATCAGGCGGATGTATTCGGGAACGGGGGTGTGCGCGGGACAGGCCCACTGACAATCGACGACCTTGTGGAAATAGTCAGGCGCCTCGGCACGCGTTCGCTGCAACACAAAGATCCTTCCCGGGACGCTCTACTCCCGGAGACGCGAAGTCGGACCCTGCGTGAGCAGAGAAGGCTCCGCGACCCGACGCGGCGTTGATCTGGCGAGGTTACGACCCTGCCGCGGGGCAAGCCAACCGATTCGTGATCATCGTTCCGTGTTTTCTTGGCGGGTGTGGCGCGACGACCTGATGAAGCGAGTGTGATCGAACGGTGACCTGCGACCGCTTGGCGCACCTACAGGGTAAATGATAGCTTAACAGTCGGGAGAGCCCCCGCCGCTGCGCGGGGGACGGGAGACCTGCCGATGGACCTGACCACCGACCGCGTCCCTGAGTCTGCGTTCGAGTCCACGCCAGTGGGCGCCCTCTTCGGGCTGGAGTCGCTCGACCCGCCGACCGATCCCGCGATCGAGATCAACCTCCGTCGCGCCTCGGTCGAAAACCCGGAGATGCTGCGCCGCCTGCGGTCGCTATAGCTCAGGGTGTCATCCGGCTATTGGCGAAGCCAGAGACCGGGACCCATACGCTCCGTCTCGACAGTACACATGAAGACGGCGCCGCTCCTGTGAGCCGGCGCCGCCTGTGTTCATGGGTCCCGGCCTTCGTTACGCGAAACCGGGATCACAGTCGCGAGGGAACTACCCCCCGTACCCCGCCGGAAGGTCGTCTTCCTTCAGGAGTTCGTCCTTCGAGACCTTCTTGTCCTTCACGGTGGCCTTCTCGACGATCAGGTCGACGACCTTGTCCTCGAAGATCGGCGCGCGCAGCTGGGCCTGGGCGTTCTCATTCTTGCGCAGGAGGTCGAACACCTGCTGGGCCTGCGGGCCGTACTTGATCGCCTCGCGGCGGATCGCTTCCTGCAGTTCCTGATCGGTCACCTGCACGTTGTTGGCCCGGCCGATCTCGGCCAGCACCAGACCCAGTCGGACGCGGCGTTCGGCGATCTTCCGGTATTCGGCCTCGAGCTGCGCGTCGGTCTTTTCGGCGTCGTCGGGCGAAAGCTCACCCTTGGCCTTGTCCTCCTGCACCTGCTGCCAGATCGCGCCGAACTCCGCCTCGACCATCTTGGGCGGAAGCGGGAAGTCGTGCTTGGAATCGAGCTGGTCGAGCAGCGCGCGCTTCAGCTTGAAGCGGGCCGCGCCGGCGTACTCCCGCTCCAGATTGCCCCTCATCAGCTCCTTGAGCTTCTCGAGGTTCTCGACGCCCAGGCGTTCGGCCAGCGCGTCGTCGGCGCCCGCGTCGACCGGCGCGCGGACTTCCTTCACCTTCACCTCGAACTCGGCGGCCTTACCGGCCAGGTTGGCGGCCTGGTAGTCCTCCGGGAACGTCACCTTTACGGTCAGGTCGCTGTCCGGCTTGGCGCCGACCAGCTGCTCCTCGAAGCCCGGGATGAATTGGCCCGAGCCCAGCACCAGTTCCACGTCGTCGGCCTTGCCCCCCTCGAACGCCTCGCCGTCGACGCGGCCCAGGAAGTCGATCAGCACCTGGTCGCCGTCCTTGGCCTTGATCGTCTTGCCCGTGCGCGGCGCATAGGTTCGGTTCGACTTGGCGAGCTCACCGACCGCCTCGTCGACTTCCTTGTCGGTGGGCGCATAGACCGGCCGGGTCAGCTTCAGGCTCGCCGGATCGACCGGCTCGAACTCCGGCATGATGTCGACCGCGATCTCATAGGCGAGGTCAGCCTTGCCTTCGATCAGGGCGTTCTCATCGGATTCCAGCTTGAGGTTGGGTTCTCCGGCGGGCCGGACCTTGTTGTCGGCCAGCACCTTCTGGGTGCTCTCGTTGAGTGTCTGGTCAAGCACCTCGGCCATCAGGCCCTTGCCGTAGAGGCGGCGCACGTGCGCCGCGGGCACCTTGCCCGGCCGGAAGCCCTTGATGTTGAGGGTGGGCGTGATCTCGGCGATCCGCGCCTCCAGCCGGTCAGTCAGGTCCTTGGCCGGGATCGTGACGCCGAAGACCTTCGACAGGCCTTCACCAGATTTCTCAACAACTTGCATGGACATTCTAATTGCTTCGGACGCCGCGCCGACTGGCGCTGCCGCGGTCCGCCTCGAGGTGGAAACGGGAAGCGCGGCCGAACCGCCGGCCGCGCGCGGGCGCCCTTATGTCACGCGATGCGGCGGCCTCCAAGTGCGAGCGTGCGGATGAGAGGACTCGAACCTCCACGCCTTGCGGCGCTGGAACCTAAATCCAGTGCGTCTGCCAGTTCCGCCACATCCGCGCGCCGCGCACGCATTGCGGCCCAGCGGCTTGCCGTCAAGGGCGGCGCGCCTGACAACAGGCGCATGAAGGGTGGTGTCCTCTTCGTACACAACAATTTTCCGGGGCAGTTCCGGGACCTGGCCGGGACCCTGGCGGCGCGCGGCGTGCCGGTGGCGGCCGTCGCCCAGAGCCATGCGCCGGGGATGCCGCAGGTGCGCATGGCCGCTTACGGGATCCAGAGGGGCACGACCGAAGGGGTGTTCCCGCTGGCGGTCCGTGCCGAGGCGGACTTGATCCGGGCGCACGGGGCGTGGCGGATGGCTGGGGCGCTGAAGGCAGAGGGGTTCGAGCCGGATGTGGTCGTGGGCCATCCCGGTTGGGGCGAGACCACTCTGGTGTCGGAGGTGTTTCCGGCGGCGCGGAAGGTGGCCTTCGCCGAGTTCTTCTACCACGCCCACGGCTACGATGTGGGCTTCGACCCGGAGTTCCTGCCGGCCGGGCCGGACGACGCCCTGCGGGCCAAGGCCAAGAACCTGGCCATGGCGCTGGCCTATGCTGAGGCCGACGCGATCGTGGCTCCGACCGCGTTCCAGGCGGGCGCCCTGCCCGCTTCGTTCCACGATCGCATCCGCATCATCCACGAAGGCATCGACGTCGAAGCGATCCGGCCCGGGCCGGCCGCACCGTTCGAGCTGCCCGACGGCCGCACGATCGCGGCGGGGACGCCGGTCATCACCCACGTCAACAACAAGCTGGAGCCGCTACGGGGCCTTCATGTCTTCCTGCGCGCCCTGCCAAGGCTGCTCGCCGAGGTTTCGGACGCCCAGGTTCTGGTGATCGGCGAGCCCTCGAAGAGCGGCTACGGCGGCGCCGCGCCGGGCGGCGGGACCTGGCTGGACGCCTGCCGCGCCGGCCTCGACCTCGATCCGGCAAGAGTTCATTTCCTCGGCCGCGTTCCGCATGAGCGCATGCTGGCGGCCCTGCGGCTGGGCGCCGCGCACGTCTACTACACCTATCCGTTCGTGCTCTCGTGGTCACTGATCGAGGCGATGGCGTCTGGCTGCTACGTGATCGGGTCGGACACCGCGCCGCTGCACGACGCCATAGAGGACGGCGTGAACGGCCGGCTGCTGCCATTCTTCGATGCCGACGCCCTCTCCGCGGCTCTTGTCGCCGCCTGCCGCGATCCGCATGCCTCGGAGCCGCTCCGCGCAGCGGCCCGCGAGACGGCCGTTGCCAGGTTTAACCGCGCGGACGGCCGCGCTGCGTGGCTCTCACTCCTGGCCGAGCAAGGCTTGAGGCTGCCGAGCTAGCCGCAGCGCACTTCCCTGATGATGCCGGTCTCGGCGTCGAAGAAGATGTTCAGGCGCTCGGGGCTGAAGTCCATCGTGACGGGGCAGGTCGTGCAGGCTATCCGGATCCTGCGCGTGTCGCCCGACGCCGGCGCCTCGCTCTTAGGGCGACCGAGCAGGTGCTGTAGCCGGGACGCGCCGCAGGTGTCGGGCTGGGGCGGGGGCTTGGCCGGCGGCTCGGCGCGCGGCGTCGAGGCCCCACAGGCCGCGAGCACCAGGAGCCCGCCGATCGCCCCGGCTCTTACGCCTGCTTCTCCCACCCTCGCGCCTGCTGCTTCCAGTAGCTGACCGGATGGCCGGCCGCCTTGATGGCGCTCCACTGACCGCGCGCCCGCTTCAACTCCGCCTCGTCCGCGCCGTCGAACAAGACCACGCATCGCTGATACCCTTCGAGGTCGCCGGCCTCAGCGCCGTCGACAAGGAAGAGTGCGTCGGCGCGGTTCGGGTTCTCCATCCCCGTGGTGATCAGGATCGGCTGGCGCGCGGCGTCGGGTTCTGCGGCCGGCGCATGCGGCAGGAAGCTGTCGTCCCGGTAGCTCCAGAGCCAACCGTCCAAGTGCTCCACGCGCTCAGGCTGCGGGGAGCGGACGATCGCCTTCCAACCCCGCTGGAGGGTCTTCTCCAACAGTTCTGGCAGGGCCTGGTCCAGCCCGGTGCGTTCAAGGTGGTAGAACCAGACCTCGCAGGCGCGGTCAGCCATGGGCGCCAGCCTCGAGCCGCTCGGTCAGGCTGTCCAGGGCCGTGGCCACCGCCTCCGCATGGGTCAGCATCGCCAGATGATGCAGCGGCAGGCTGATCACCGGCCAGCCCTTGCGGCCCGCGATCCTTGCTTCCTCGACATAGGCGCCGCTGAGCTGGAGGTAGGCGCCTGGGGCCGTGACCTCCAGCGCCGGGGCCAGCTCCTCGAAATAGTCGACCGGGATCGGCTCCAGCTCCGCGATCAGGGCTGTGCGGAGCTCCGCGTCCGGGACGAGTTTCTCGAGTGCGCCCGGCGGCCACCAGCTGTCCCAGGCCGGCAACTGGCCGTGCACTGCCCCGACGCGCAGCTGAGCCGCGAGGTCCGGCGGCGCCATGTCGAACCAGCTCTGGTCAGGGTGCGGCAGCAGCGCATCGCAGTAGATCACGCCCGCGATCGGGCTTCGCGCCAGCGCCGCCACCGAAGGGAGAAGCGGCCCGGCCCCACTGTGCGCCACGAGCACGGCAGCGGTCTTCCCTCCGGCGTCGACCGTCGCGGCCATGGCGTTCGCGAGTGAGGCGTAGCAGGCATCGCCCAGCGTCGGCAGCCGCGGCCAGGCCGGAGTGCTCGTTTCGCGCCCACGCTGGCGCAACGCATCGGCCACACCGCGCCAGCAAACCGGCCCGAGCAGCGGGCTGTGCAGCAGGATCAGCCGGGGGGCCATCGGCTCAGCCCTCGTACTTCTCCCGCACCATCCGGTTCAGCAACCGCACGCCGTAGCCGACCGCACCCTCCGGGATGGTGGCCACGCTGGAAGGCTTCTTCCAGGCGGTGGAGGCAATGTCGAGATGGGCCCACGGCACGCCGTTGACGAACTTCTGCAGGAAGAGCGCCGCGGTGATCGAACCCCCCGGTCGCCCGCCGGTGTTCTTCATGTCGGCGATCATCGAGTCGATCTGCTTGTTGTACGCGTCGGGCAGGGGCATGCGCCACATTCCCTCGCCCTCCCCGTCAGCGGCCGCCAGGAGGTTGGCGGCGAGCGTGTCGTCGTTGGAGAAGCATCCCGCGTAGTCGTTTCCGAGCGCGATGATGATCGCGCCGGTGAGGGTCGCCAGGTCGACGATGAACTTCGGCTTGAAACGCTGCTGGCAGTACCAGAGGGCGTCGGCGAGGACGAGCCGGCCCTCGGCGTCCGTGTTGATCACCTCGATGGTCTGGCCGGACATGGAGGTCAGGACGTCACCCGGTCGGTAGGCGTTGCCGTCAGGCATGTTCTCGACGAGGCCCAGGATGCCGACGGCGTTGACCTTGGCCTTGCGGCCGGCGAGCGCATGCATGACGCCGGCCACCGTGCCCGCGCCACCCATGTCCCACTTCATGTCTTCCATGTTGTCGGCGGGCTTGATCGAGATGCCGCCGGTGTCGAAGCAAACTCCCTTGCCGACGAAGGCGATGGGCTGGGCGTTCTTATCGGCCGCGCCGTTCCAGCGCATGATCGCCAGCTGGCTTTCGCGGATGCTGCCCTGCCCCACGGCGAGCAACGAACCCATGCCCAGCTTGGTCATCTCGGCCTCGCCGAGGATCTCCACCTCCATGCCGAGGCTTTCAAGCGACTTGACCCGGCGGGCGAACTCGACCGGATAGAGGACGTTCGGCGGCTCGGAGACCAGGTCCCGCGTGAAGCTGATCGCGTCGGCCAGCGCCGCCAGGTCCGCGAACGCCGAAAGCGCGGCGTCCGGGTCGGTGGTCGCCACCTGGGTCTTGGTGATCGACGGCTTCTTGTCGGCCGCCTCCTTGGTCCGGTACTTGTCAAACCGGTAGCTCGCCAGCCGCACGCCGAAGGCGGCGTGGACGGCGTTCGTGACCCCGTCCGGCAATTCGATGCGCAGGGTCTCGAGACCCGAGGCCTTCACGGCGTTGTAGGCCGTCGCCGCCGCGGCCTCGGCGCCCAAGGCGTCGAAACCGTCTTTCTTCCCGGCGCCGACGAGCACCAACCGGGCCGCGTCCACGCCCTGCGGCGCCAGGATGTCCAGCGCTTGGCCCTTGCCGCCGGTGAAGCGGCTGGCGGCGACGGCCTCCGCGGCTGCGCCGGCCTGCGTCTCGCCCTCGAAGACGACGCGCGCCAGCGCGGTCTTGGGAGGAACGGCCGTGCCGGCCGCGACGAACTCGATTTCCATCGCCACTCTCTTCCGAAGGATCTTGTCCCAACGTCACCGGCCGCCTGCTGCGGTTGTCCGGCGCCCCGCCGCATGATTAGAACATGACCGCGGCCGGGGCGCGTCTAAATCACCCGGAGAAGCCGTTTTTCTCCAGACCGAATGCGCCTGATCGACCGTTACCTTCTGCGCCAGCTCCTCGGACCGGTCGTGCTCGCCACCCTGGCTCTGGTGGGCGTCGCGCTCCTGTCCCAGAGCCTGTCAGGCCTCGACCTGATCGTGAACCAGCGTCAGAGCGCCTTGGTGTTCCTCAAGATCACGCTGATGGCGATGCCCAGGCTGGTGAACCTGGTGGTGCCGATCGCGGTCTTCGTGGCGGCCCTTGTGGCGCTGAACCGGCTGCACACCGAACAGGAGATCGTCGTCTGCTTCGCGGGCGGCATGAGTCGATGGCGCGTGATCTCGCCTGCCATGAGGTTAGCTTGCGGCATCGCCTTCGTGATGCTGATCCTGAACCTGTGGGTGGCGCCCGCCGCACAGCGCGAGATGCGCCGCGAGCTTTTCGACGTGAAGACCGACCTGGTGGCGAGCCTGGTGCGCGAGGGCGAGTTCGCGACGCCTGCGCCGGGCCTGACGGTCTACGCGCAGGCCGTCGATTCGGCCGGCAACCTGGAGAACCTCTTCATCCACCAAGCCGGTGCGGACGGTTCGGATTCCACCTATTCCGCGGAGGAGGGCCGCATCGCCCACGCCCAGGGCCGGCCGGTGCTCATCCTCAAGAATGGTTCGCTGCAGGCGCTCTCCAAGCAGGGAGCGCTGAACTACCTGACTTTCCGCAGCTACACCTTCGACCTGTCGCCGCTGGCCAACACCACCCAGCTGATCAACTACAAGCCCTCTGACCGCTATTTGCACGAGCTGTTCTTCCCGGACCTGCAGCAGGATTGGGAGCGGCGCAATCGACTGGCCATGCTGTCGGAGGGGCACGCCCGCTTGGCCACCCCGCTCTACTCCATCGCCCTGATGGCGTTGGCGCTCACGGCGATCATCGGCGGTGGGTTCTCGCGGCTGGGCTATGGGCGGCGCATCGCCGTGGTCGGCGCGATCGCAGCGCTGGTCCGCATCGTCGGCTTCCAGGTCGAGGCGGCGGCCGAGGACGAGGCGTGGCTGAACGTGTTGCAGTACGTCGTGCCGATCGGAACGACCTGGGCCGCGCTCGCCAGCCTGTTCCGCCAGAAGGTCAGCCGGCGAATCGACATCCAGCAGCAGGCGCGGGTCGTCACGGCAGGCGTCGGGCCATGACCGGTACGGGCCGTCTGGAGCGTTATGTGGCCGGTCGCATGCTGGCCGGCGTCGGCGCCGCGCTTGTGGTGATCGCGGCGGTGATCCTGCTCATCCAGTACGTGGACCTGAGCAGCCAGGTGGGAACCCGGACCGAAGTCAACGCCGGCGATCTCTTCCGCCTCACGTTGCTGAAGGCCCCCTCGGTCGTGCAGCTGGTGCTGCCGTTCTGCTTCCTGTTCGGCGGCATGGGCGCATTCGTTGGCCTGAACCGGCGCAGCGAGCTCGTGGCCATGCGGGCCGCAGGCGTCTCGGCCTGGCGCTTCATCCTGCCTGCGGCGTTCGGCTCGGCCCTCCTGGGCGTGGTGGCCGTGACCGCGGTCAATCCGCTGGCGGCGGAACTCAACGCGCAGTTCGAACGCGAGCGGGCGCGGGTGATGCAGAACTACCTGGGCGACCAGCCGGATTCCATCTGGCTGCGCCAAGGCGACGAGCACAGCCAGATCGTCATCCACGCCAAGGATCGCGACACCCGAGGAGGCCTGGTCCGTCTGCGCGGCGTGTCGCTCTTCATCTACGAGAAGAACGCCAGCGGCTTCCCGGAATTCCGCCGCCGCCTCGAGGCCGGCGAGGCGCGGCTGATGCCAGGGTTCTGGGAACTCAAGGATGTCCGCGAGGCCACGGCCGGCGACGCCTCGATCCGCGCGGATCATTTGTCGATCCGCTCCACACTCGACGCCGAGGCGGCCATGGAGCGGTTCGCGTCGCCGGAAGCCATCGCCTTCTGGCGCTTGCCGGCCGCCATCCGCCTGACCGAACAGGCAGGGTTTTCGGCCGCCGGCTACCGCCTGCGCTTCCAGCAGTTGCTGGCCACGCCGGTGCTTTTCGCGGCCATGACCATCCTGGCCGCGGCCTTCTCGCTGCGTCTCGTTCGCCTGGGCGGGCTCGCGGGCCTGGCCGGAGCCGGCGTCGCGCTGGGCTTCGTGATGTTCTTCTTCAACCAGTTCGCCGGCGCTCTGGCCAAGGCGGACATCATCCCGCTGGCGGCGGCCGCCTGGGCTCCCGCCCTCGTTGCGTTGCTCTCCGGCATCACCCTGCTCTGCTATACCGAAGACGGTTGAATCCGTCGCTGCGGCGGCTATGCAGGTCGCCAAGGCTTGGCCGCGAGAGTCTGCGCGGGCCGTCAGGAACCGAACGCGTTGCATCACCCGCCCCGAGCCGCCGCGGCCAAACGCGCCCTACTCGCGGGTGCGGCGCTGGCCGTCCTCTGGGGCGGCGCCGGTCACGCCCAGGCGCCCGTCCCGCCAACGCGGCAGACGGCCACAGTTCCCGGCCCCGACGGCATGGTCCAGGGCGAACTCTACATGGAGGCCGACGAGGTCATCCGGCAGGACAAGGAGGGGATCACCACCGCCCAGGGCAACATCGAGGTTCGCTACAACGGCCGCACCCTGCGCGCCGACCGCATGATCTATGACGAGAAGCGCGCCACGATCCGCGCCATCGGCCGCGTTGAGATCATCGGGTCTGACGGATCATCCGAGTTCGCCGACGAGGTGGTGCTGGACGATGAGATGAAGGCGGGCGTCGCGCTGGGCTTCTCTGCACGCCTTCCCGACGACGTGAAGATCGCCGCCGCCTCGGCTGCCAAGCGCAATGAATCCGTCCAGGAACTCAACAAGGCGATCTACACGCCGTGCGAGATCTGCACGACCGACGGCCAGCCCAAGAGGCCCAGTTGGTCGATCTCCGCAGAGCGCGTGGTCCGCAACAAGGAAAAGCGGATCGTCTACTACAAGAACGCACGCTTCCATCTGTTTGGAGCGCCGGTCGCCTACCTGCCGGTCTTCTGGCACGCAGATCCGGAGAGCCCGCGCGCCTCCGGCTTCCTGGTGCCCAAGGCTTCGGTCTCCAACAGGCGAGGCTTCTCCTACGAGCAGCCATACTACTGGGCGATCTCGCCCTCGATGGACATGACCATCAGCCCGCAGATCAACACCAAGGTGAACCCGTTCCTGAACCTGCAGATGCGGCGGGCTTTCTATTCCGGCGGTGTCGACATCCGGCTGGGCTACACCAACGAGAAGGATTTCGACGGCCGCGGCAACGAGATCCCCGGGACCCAGTCCGACCGCAGCTACATCCTGGGCAGCGGCGCCTTTCGGCTGGATGAGAAGTGGCGCTGGGGGTTCACCGCCGAGCGCACGTCGGATGACCTGATCTTCGACAAATACGAAGTCGGCCACGTCTACGAGGCCCGCGGCCCTTACATCGCCGATGACCGCCGCCTGATCAGCCAGGTCTTCACCGCCCGGCAGGACAGCCGATCATACTTCTCGGCCGCTGCGGCCACTATCCAGGGTCTCCGTCCCGACGACATCGACCGGGCTTTCCCGGTCATCGCGCCCCTGGTCGAGGGTCACTACGAACCGGGCGCCTCGGTCGCCGGCGGCCGGCTGCGGCTGCATGGCAGCGCGGTTGGCTTGAACCGCGAGCAGGCGCCGTTGGACTTCGCCCGCCGCATCCCCGGCGTGACCGCCGCCGACCTGACCACACGCCTCCCCGGGATCGACAGCCAGCGGGTGACGGGGGAGGTCGACTGGCGGCGGGCGTTCACGTCGCAGGCCGGCGTGCGGGCCGAGCCCTTCGTCTGGTTGCGCGCTGACGCCTATCGGTTGCAGGACATCCTCGACGGACCGAACGGCAGCAACCACTCGATGTCGATCAGCCGTGCCATGATCACCGTCGGCATGGACGTGTCCTACCCGCTGTTCACCCGGACCAAGGACACCACGGTCGTGCTGGAGCCGGTGGCTCAGCTGCTTGCCTCGCCAGAGATCCGTCAGGTGATCGTCGGCCGCGACTCGGCCGGCAAGCCGATCTACCTGAACGAGGACTCGGTCGCCTTCGAGTTCGACGAGACCACCCTCTTTCGGCCCAACAAGTTCCCCGGTTACGACCTCTACGAGGACGGCGTGCGCCTGAACGTGGCCGGCCGCGCGGCCGTGCTCTGGGACGATGGCCGGCGGGCCAATCTGCTGGTCGGCCGCAGCTTCCGCACCGAGGAGAACCGCGTCTTCTCCCAGCGCTCGGGCGTCAAGACCAAGGCCTCGGACTGGGTGGTGGCTGGTGACGTAGAGCCGGCGCCGGGGATTTCGCTGTTCACCCGCGCGCGCCTCGACAACGAAACGCTCGACATCCATCGCCTCGAAGCCGGCGCGAACGTCGCCAAAAAGCGCGGCCAGGGCTTCGTGCGCTACCTGACCGACGACCTCGACATCAACGGGGTGAAGCGGGAAAACCTCGACGTTGGCGGCGAGCTCTACCCCTTCGAACATTTCGGGATCAGCTTCTACGGCAACCGTGACCTGGCCCGCGACGCCTGGGTGATTCGGGACCTGGGGGTCTTCTACCGCGACGACTGCCTGCGGGTGGATGTCGTCTACCGCCGCGAGGATATCATCATCGGCCGGCTGCGACCGAGCAACTCGGTGACAGTGCGCCTAACGCTTGCCACATTGGGCGGAACATTCGGCGGGCGCTAGAATGCCGGCCACTCCGCGTTCCGAAGGAAGATTCTCGACCATGACGCGTTTGATCACGGGCCCTGGGGCGCGCGGCGTCGCGTTGGCGGCCGCCCTGATCGCCACGGCCGCGCCGGGCGCGCTCGTCGCCCAGCCCGCCGAGGCCCCGCTCGCCACCGCCCCCGCCGATGCGCCGCCGCCGCCGCCGCCACGACCTGAGGGGTTGACGGAGTCGGTTGCGGCGGTCGTCAACGACGACATCGTCTCCTCCTACGACCTGACCCAGCGAATGCTCCTGCTGATCGCCACGTCCGGCGTGCAGCCCACCGAGGAAAACCTGCCCCAGATCCAGCGCGAGGCGCTGATCTCCCTCGTCGACGAGCGCCTGCAATTCCAGGAGCTGCGCCGCGTCGAGAAGGAGCAGAAGATGGAGATCGTTTACGACGAGCAGGAGGTCATGGAGGAGATCACCGACTACGCCAAGCAGAACAACATGTCTGCCGAGCAGTTCCTCCAGTTCCTGGCTCAGCGGGGCATTGGCGCGGAGACCTTGAAGCAGCAGATCCGCGCTCAGGGTAGTTGGGCCCGCTGGATCCGCGGCCGCTATGGTTCGCGCCTGCGCATCGGCGACGACCAGATTGCAGCCGCCAGCGCCCGCCTCCAGGCCGACGCCGCCAAGCCGCAGTACCAGCTGAGCGAGGTGCTGATCGACGCCAACCGGGTGGGCGGCATGCCGCAGGCGGTGCAGGGGGCGCAGCAACTCGTCGCCCAACTGCAGCAGGGCGCGCCGTTCAATGCCGTCGCGCGCCAGTTCTCGTCCCTGCCGACCGCGGCCAACGGCGGCGACGCCGGCTGGGTCTCCGCCGGAGAGATGGTTCCCGAGGTGCAGGCGGCCGTCGAGCAGATGCGCCCCGGTCAGCTCTCCCAGCCGATCCAGGTCAAGGACGGCGTCTACATCGTCTATCTCAAGGACAAGCGGGCGGGCGGCAAGGCCACGATGGTCAACCTGAAGCAGGCCGCCGTCGCTCTGGCGGCCGGCGCCGACGAGACCGCCGCGCGCGAAAAGCTGACCGCCTTGAAGCCCAAGCTAACCGACTGCAAGACGTTGGAGACCGTCGCCAGCAAGGTCGACGGCGTCGTCGCCAGCGATCTGGGGGAGGCCGAGATCAACGAGCTCGCGCCTGCGTTCCGGCAGGCCGCGGAGACGTTGAAGGTGGGCGAGGTCTCCGATCCGCTGCGCACCAACGCGGGTCTGCACCTCGTCGCCGTCTGCGGCCGCCGCGCCGCCGGCGAGGCGGCGCCCGACAAGGAGCAGATCGAGGCGCGCCTGATGGGCCAGCAGCTTAGCATGATCGCCCGCCGCTACATGCGCGATCTGCGCAACTCGGCGACCATCGAGACTCGGTGACGCGGGCGCCGCTCGCCCTCACGCTGGGGGATCCCGCGGGCATCGGCCCCGAGATCGTCGCCAAGGCCTGGAGCGCGCTGCGCAGCGAAGGTCCTATGTTCGTCGTCGTCGGCGACGCCCAAACCGTCGCGGCCGCGCCCGGGGCGGTTCCGGTCCGTCGTGTGCTGTCCCCCGACGAGGCGGCCCAGGCCTTCGAGGGCGCCCTCCCGGTCCTCGACGTGCCACTGAAGGCGCCCGTGGTCGCCGGTCAGCCCTCGCCGGCCGCGGCGGCGGCCATCATCCAGTGGATCGAGACCGCCGTCGGCCTGGCGCTCTCCGGATCAGTTGCCGGCGTGGTCACGGCCCCGATCGCGAAGGGCCCGCTCTACGAGGCCGGCTTCCAGTTCCCTGGCCACACGGAGTTTGTGGGCGAACTGACCGCCAAGGCGCCGTACGACGGCGCGCGTGGTCCGGTGATGATGCTGACCGCCGCCAACCTGCGTGTGGTCCTGGTGACGGTGCACGAACCGCTTGCGAAGGTCCCCTCAAAGGTCACGACCGAGGCGATCGTCGCCACGGGCCGCGTCGCCGCCCAGGCGCTCATCCGCGACTTCGGGATTCGTCGGCCGCGGCTGGCGGTCGCGGGCCTCAATCCACATGCCGGGGAAAAAGGGGGCATCGGGCGCGAAGAGCTGGATGTGATCGGACCGGCGGTCGCGGCGCTGAAGGCCGAAGGGATCGATGCCACAGGCCCCTACCCGGCCGACACCCTGTTCCACGCGGAGGCGCGGACGAACTACGACGCCGCCATCTGCCT
>CAZBXO010000090.1:0-14307 GCA_964495645.1 uncultured Phenylobacterium sp.
TGCCGCTGATCGAGACCCAGGCCAACGACGTGTCGGCCTACATCCCGACCAACGTCATCTCGATCACCGACGGCCAGATCTTCCTCGAGACCGACCTCTTCTTCCAGGGGATCCGCCCGGCGGTGAACGTCGGCATCTCGGTGTCGCGCGTGGGCTCCTCGGCCCAGATCAAGGCGATGAAGGCCGCGTCCGGCCCGATCAAGGGCGAGCTCGCCCAGTACCGGGAAATGGCCGCTTTCGCGAAGTTCGGCTCGGATCTCGACGCCGCCACCCAGCGCATGCTGGCGCGCGGCGAGCGCCTGACCGAGTTGCTGAAGCAGCCGCAGTACGCGCCGCTGGCCGTCGAGGAGCAGGTGGCCGTGATCTACGCCGGCACCCGCGGCTACCTCGACCGCGTGGCCACCGCCGATGTCGGCCGCTGGGAGCGCGAAGTGTTGAGCTTCCTGCACGCCAAGCACCAGGACCTGCTGGACGAGATCCGCACCAAGAAGGACCTCGGCCCGGTGGAAGACCGCCTGAAGGCCGCGCTGACCTCGTTCAACGAGACCTTCGCCTAAGAGCCATCGGGAGAGGACCGGGTAGCCGCCGATGGCCACAGTCAAGGAGATGCGCACTCGGATCTCTGCGGTGAAATCCACCCAGAAGATCACGAAGGCGATGCAGATGGTCGCTGCGGCCAAGCTGCGGAAGGCCCAGACCGCCGCCCAGAGCGCGCGGCCCTACGCCGAGCGCATGGCCTCGGTGATCGCCAATCTGGCCGCCGGGGTCACGGGCGACGGCGCACCGCCGCTCCTGGTCGGCACAGGCTCGGACCAGAAGCACCTGGTGATCATCGCCACGTCGGACCGGGGCCTGGCCGGCGGCTTCAACTCCTCGATCGTGCGGGCCGCGCGCCTGAAGGTCGACGAGCTGCTGCGCGACGGCAAGGACGTGAAGATCATGACCGTGGGCCGCAAGGCCCGCGACCAGATGCGCCGCCTGCACGCCCAGCGCTCGATCGGCACGCTGGAAGCCGGCCTCAACCCCTCGCTCGGCGTGGCGGAAGACGTTTCGGCGAAGATTCGGGAGCTGTTCGAGGCCGGCGAGGTGGACGTGGTCACCCTCGTCTTCTCCAAGTTCGTCTCGGTGGTCACCCAGCGCCCGACCCTGAAACAGCTGATCCCGGCCGAGGTCGCCGCCGGCGCCGAGCCCATCGACTTGAAGGGCGCCTCCTACGAGTACGAACCCGACGAGGGCGCCATCCTCGCCGAGCTGCTGCCGCGCAACATCACCACCCAGGTCTTCTCCGCCATGCTGGAGAACCAGGCCGGCTTCTTCGCCAGCCAGATGACCGCGATGGACAACGCCACCCGTAACGCCGGCGACCTGATCGCCAGCCTCACCCTGCAGATGAACCGAGCCCGCCAGGCGCAGATCACCAAGGAGCTGATCGAGATCATCTCCGGGGCCGAAGCGCTCTAGCCGAAGAGAACGAGACCCATGTCCGAAGCCGCCACCAAGAAGCCCGCCGCGAAGAAGCCCGCTGCGAAGAAGGCCGCCCCGGCCCCCGCCGCCGCACAGGGCGCCGCCACCGGCAAGCTCGTCCAGATCATCGGCGCCGTCGTCGACGTCGAGTTCGAGGGCCACCTGCCCGCGATCCTGAACGCGCTGGAGACCACCAACACCGACCAGCGGACGGGCGAGCCTTTCCGCCTGGTGCTCGAGGTCGCCCAGCACCTGGGCGAGAACACCGTGCGCGCGATCGCCATGGACACCACGGAGGGCCTGACCCGCGGCCAGCCGGTGGTCGACACCGGCAAGCCGATCACCGTCCCGGTGGGTCCCGCCTGCCTCGGACGCATCATGAACGTCGTCGGCGATCCCGTGGACGAAGCCGGCCCGATCGCCCGCGACGTGACCTCCGTGATCCACCGCGAGGCCCCGTCCTTCGTCGAGCAGTCTACCTCGGCCGAGGTGCTGGTCACCGGCATCAAGGTCATCGACCTGCTCTGCCCCTACACCAAGGGCGGCAAGATCGGCCTGTTCGGAGGGGCCGGCGTCGGCAAGACCGTGACGATGCAGGAGCTGATCAACAACATCGCCAAGGCCTACGGCGGCTACTCGGTGCTGGCCGGCGTCGGCGAGCGCACCCGCGAGGGCAACGACCTCTACCACGAGATGATCGAGTCCAACGTCAACGTGGACCCGAAGAAGAACAACGGCTCGACCGAGGGCTCCAAGTGCGCCCTCGTCTACGGCCAGATGAACGAGCCCCCGGGCGCCCGCGCCCGCGTCGCCCTGACCGGCCTCGCCCAGGCCGAGTACTTCCGCGACCAGGAGGGCAAGGACGTCCTGCTGTTCATCGACAACATCTTCCGCTTCACACAGGCCGGCTCGGAAGTGTCGGCGCTGCTGGGCCGCATCCCTTCGGCTGTGGGCTACCAGCCGACGCTGGCCACCGAGATGGGCAACCTGCAGGAACGGATCACCTCCACCTCCAAGGGCTCGATCACCTCGGTGCAGGCCATCTACGTGCCCGCCGACGACCTGACCGACCCGGCCCCGGCCACCTCGTTCGCCCACCTGGATGCGACCACGGTGCTCAGCCGCGACATCGCCGCCCAGGGCATCTTCCCGGCCGTGGACCCGCTGGACAGCACCAGCCGGATCATGGACCCGCTGGTGATCGGCGAGGAGCATTACACGGTCGCCCGCCGCGTGCAGGAGACGCTTCAGCAGTACAAGGCGCTGAAGGACATCATCGCCATTCTGGGCATGGACGAGCTCTCCGAAGAGGACAAGCTGATCGTCGCGCGGGCGCGCAAGATCCAGCGCTTCCTCAGCCAGCCTTTCCACGTGGCCGAACAGTTCACCAACCTGCCCGGCGTGTTCTGCTCACTGGAAGACACCATCCGCTCCTTCAAGGCGGTGGTGGACGGCGAGTACGACCACCTGCCGGAGCCGGCCTTCTACAACGTCGGCGCCATCGAGGACGCCGTCGCCAAGGCCGAGCAACTGGCCCAGGAGGCCTGAGGCCGGCGATGCGCGCCGTCGTGGCATCGATGCTCGCCGGGGCGCTGGCCGCCCCGTGCGGCGCGGCGGCGGCCAAGGAAGCGCCATACGACGCGCTGTTGAAGCCCACGCGCGCCGTCGAGATCGTCCTGACCGGCGTCTGCCTTCCCTACATCCTCGACGGCAAGCCGGCCGATCAGCTGGCGCGCGACGAACGCCTCGTCGCCATGCCGCCGAAGTCGGTCGGGGCCAAGGCCGGGGATCGGGTCTGGCGGCTTGGGTCGATCCAGCATGTCAACGCGGTGGCCTGGGCCGACGGCTCCTGCTCCACCTACGCCGACCGCGGCGACCCGGAAAAGTACCGCGCCATCGCCGAGGCCGCGCTCCTAGCCAGGCCCGAACGGTTCGCCAAGGGCCGCACCGAGATCCTCGAGGGTAAGGCCAACCGCACGGTCTACTGCGCCGCCCGTGGCGACGAGGTTTTCGTGGCCACCGTCGTCACCGGACTGCCGGGCGCGAAGCAGCGCGCCCTGTCCTCCACCGTCTTCCGTTCGCGGACCCCCGGCGGGCCGCCGCTCTGCCATCCCAACTGAGTTCGATCCCTGCCATGGCCGACAAGCTGCATTTTTCTCTCGTCTCGCCGGAACGCGAGCTGTTCTCGGGTCTTGTGGATCAGGTGGATGCACCGGGATCCGAAGGCGACTTCGGCGTGCTCGCCGGTCATGCCCCGTTCATGACGACCCTGAAAGAAGGGCCCGTGCGGGTGCATGCGGACGGCCGCATCACCGTCTATGAGGTGCGCGGCGGTTTCGCCGATGTGACACCGGAAGGCCTTACCATCCTCGCCGAGCATGCGGCGGAGGCCTGACCGGTCCGATCCGCCGCAATCGCGCCGCCGGAGGGCCTTGCGTCCGCCGTCGGCCTTTAGTTTTATGACGCGTGTAAAAGTCTAGGGAACGTCCGATGCGCATCGCCCTTTCCAGCCTGATCGCCGCCGCGGGCCTCGCAACGGCCGCGCAAGCCCAGGATCCGCCGGCCCAGCCGGCCGCGCAGCCCGCCACCCCGCCGGCCGAGGCCGCGCCGACGCAGCCGCCGGCCGCGGCGCCGGCTCCCCCCGCCGAAGCTCAGCCCGCGCCGCCCGCGGCCGAGCCCCCGCCCCCGCCGCCGACCCTGCCCACCACGGGCTACGGCTACGAAGCCGTTCAGATCGTCGAGCAGGTGTGCGTCCCGCTGGTGAACGGCCAGCAGATGAAGGACATCGGCAAGAAGCTCGGCTTCAAGATGAACCGCAGGGACGAAACCTGGTCGCGGCAGTTCGGCCCCGACAAGACCTACTCGGTCATCGTCCAGCCGCAGTTCTCGCAGAAGTCCCTGTGCACGGCCGAGCTGCGCTACCCGATGGGCCAGGACGTCGAGATCGCCAAGGCGCTGAACGTCTGGGCCTTCATCCATCAGCCGCCGCTGGACCCCACCGCCAACTACACCCAGCCGCAGGACCCGGACGGCCTCAAGCGCGTGCGCCGCTCGTGGGAGCACCTGACCGCCAACGAGTCGATCGGCCTGAACTTCTCCACGGTGCGCAAGCCCGACGACTCGCTCGTGAACCCCAAGTGGGACATGGGCGTGGTGTCCTACCAGGAACGGAAGCTCTGAGCCTGCCGCGCGCCTCCAGGCGAAGTGGTTACCGGTTCGCCGCCCGGGAGGCGCGCCAACCTGAAGTGAGAGCGCGGTCCGGGCGAAAGAGTGGGGGCCACTTTTGCTGACCGCGCTCGACGCCGCGGGTCTCGTCGGCGTCGGCCTCATCCTGATCGCCTATGCCGGGGCGGCGCTTGGCCGCCTCGACGCCGAGCGTCCGGCCTCGCTCCTGTTCAACCTCGCGGGCGCGGGCCTGATCCTGGCGTCGCTGATCCTCGGCGAATTCAACCTCTCCGCCACGGTGATGGAAGCCGCCTGGGCCCTCGTGGCGGTCGTCGGCCTGGCGCGCTGGGCTCTACGCCGCCGCGCGTAGCTCCGAGCGGATCCAGCCGATGGCCCGCTCGGCCACCGCCTCCCAGCCGGCCTCGCCGATCAGCCAGTGGCTCATCTTCGGCATCACCTCCAGCGGCGCTCCCAGCCGGGCCGCGGTCGCCCGCGCGGTCGCCACCGAGTGGACCTGGTCGGTCTCCCCGGCGATCACCAGCACCGGACAGCCGAGCGGGCCCGCGCCCACGCCGGTGGTCATGAACGGGTCCAGCCACCAGTTCAGCACCTCGCGCAACGCCCGCCCGCTCTCCGGCCCCATCCGCGCACAGATCGCCTCGCGCTCCTCGCGGGGCACCCGGTCGAGGGAATGACGCCGCACCAGGGAAAGGTCCGGCTCCACGGCCCCCATCCAGAAGGGGTCCAGCATCGAGACGCCCACCGCGGTGATCGCCTCTTCGACGGTCGAGCCCGCCACGCCCCACGGCGGGGAGGGCGCCAGCAAGACCAACGCCCGCGGCCGCACGCGGCGCGCCGCCATCTGGCACACCAGCCCACCCATGGAGTGGCCCACAAGGACCGGCGGCTCGGGCAGCGCCTCGCAGCCGGCGGCCAGCGCCGTCGCATAGTCGCCCATCGACTTGCCGGCCACCGAGCCGCCCGGGCCATGGCCCGGCAGGTCCGGCGCCAGCACGTCCCACCCCGCCGCCTCGAACGGGAGGCGGAAGCGCTCGAACGCCCAGCCGGCGCAGAAGGCGCCGTGCGCCATCACCACGGTGGTCATTGAACGAGAGGTCTCCCCGCGACGATCTAGCCTCAATGCACGGGCCGCCGTCCAGGCTCCACAATTCTCAGGCGAGCGCCGGCCTGGCCGCGAAGCTCTCGAACGCGCGGGCTACCTGCTCGTAGGCCGGGCGCTTGAACGGCACGATCAGGTCCGGGGCTTCGGCCAGGTACCCCCAGCGCCAGGCGTCGAACTCCGGCTCGTGATGCGCCGCCAGGTCGAACTCCGCCTCGTCCCCGTCGAAGCGGAAGGCGAACCACACCTGCTTCTGGCCCCGGAAGCCACGCGCCTTCTTCGAGCCCTGGAAGCCGTCGGGGTAGTCGTAGGTGATCCAGCCGTCTGTCCGCGCCAGGTAGGTGGCGCTGACCGCCCCGGTCTCCTCGGCCAGCTCGCGCCGGGCGGCCGCGTCCACCGCCTCGCCGTCGTCGACGCCGCCTTGCGGAAACTGCCAGTTGTGCGGCGGCGGGGTCCCTGCGCGGCGGCCCAGCCACACCCGGCCATCGGGGTGGAACAGGACGACGCCGACGTTGGGTCTGTAGTCGGGAAGGTCGGTCAACGTTTGGCCCAAGAGCCTGATGGGTTCGGGTTCCGACCCGAACACTGAATCAGGCTCGCAAGCAAACACTCACCGCTTTGTGGTGAGCGCGGAAACGGGCGCGAGTTGATAGCCCCTCCCTTCCACCTCCGCGGCCCAGTGCGCAACCTTCTCCAGCGTGACCGGATAGGCGAAACCCGCGCCCAGCGCCTGCCCACGCTGCAGCGCCCCGCCCTCCAGGGCCATCAGCTGCTGGTCGATGGCCGCGCCCGCCGGCTTGTCGTCGATCATGCGCTCGGCCGTGCCGCGGGGGATGCCGCCGCCGCGCCGCGCCGCCGATCCGTCGTCCACGAACGCCAGGCCCCGCGCCCGCAGCCCCGCGGCGAAGGCGTTGTAGGCCTTCTCGTCGGCCAGGAACCGCGAGCCCAGGTAGTTGGTCAGGCCGAAGTAGCCGGTGGCCCGCGACAGGATCCACTCCAGCCGCTTCACCGTCTCCGGCGGCTGGGCGTCGGTCATCAGGGTGTAGGGACCGGGGTCGTTGTCCGGGAAGTCCACGGGCTCCATCGGCGTCTCGAGCAGCACCTCATGACCGTGGGCGCGCGCCATGTCGATCCAGCCCTGCAGCCCTTCGGCATAGACCACGAACGAGAGCGTGATCTCCGGACGAAGCGTCTCGATCGCCGCCCGCGTCGCGCGCGCGTTCAGCCCCAGGCCGCCGATCACCAGCGCCACCTTCGGCCGCCCGTTGGCGTGGAACGGCCGCGCATAGGCCTGCGCCGGCGTGCGCCCGTCGGAAGCAATGATCGGCAGCGGCCCGGCCGGTCCTGGCGCGAAGAAGCCTGCGATCGGCGCCTGCGCCAACGCGCCGCCGGCGAACGGCTGCGCTGCGTGCGCCTTGGAGGGGGCCGCAGCGGCGCCGAGCCTGATCGGATGGTCCGACAGCTTCACCACGTCGGGGATCAGCGTTAGCGGCCCCTGCGGCGCCTTCAGCGCCTGCGCCCATCCAGCCGGCGCAGCGTGCAGCGCCGGCTCCAGCGAATGATGCCCGCCCTTCGGCAGCGGCAGCTCGAACGGCCCCAGGAACTTGAGCAGCCCCAGCAACGCCCCGGTGAACACCACCAGCGCCGCCGCCAGCCCCAGCCGCGGGTTCTTCAGAAGCGCCAGCAAGGCGCCCGCCTTCGGCGGTGAGATCGCAACGTCGGCCAAGCGAGAAACTCCTCAGCCTGGACCTTGGCGGAGCATGGTTAACGGCCGATCAAGACGCGGGCGACGCTGCCACTGTTGTTCTACAACAAACACCTGCCTGCCGGTCTTCGGCCTGCGGCCAAAACCGGGATGACAGCTACGGGGGCAACGAAGAAGGGCGGCCCCTGCGGACCGCCCTCTCCAACTTCAGCGCTGTGTCCGCCGCCTACTTCGTCGTGGTCTGCGGCGGCTTCACTTCGGCGACGCGGTCCTTGCCGACGATGCTCGCCAGCTTCGGCGTCGGCTTGGGCATCTTCGGGGTCATCGCCACCGAGCCGTAGCGGAGCACGTCCTGGGCGCGGGCGATCTGGAAGTCCTTCTTCTCGTCGAAGGTCTCCGGCGGCGCCTCGGCCGGCTCGTGCGCGCCCCGGCGCACCTTGCCCTCGTCGGCGTTCAGCGCGTTGCGGAACGAGGCCTCGGAAAACTGGTAGCTGCGGTTGGCGATGATCTGCGCCTGGTCGCGGGTCAGCGCGACTTCCAGGTCCGGCGTGATGCCGGTCTTCTGGATCGAGCGGCCGGCCGGCGTGTAGTAGCGCGCCGTGGTCAGCTTCAGCGCGCCGTCGATGCCGCCGCGAAGCGGGATCACGGTCTGCACCGAACCCTTGCCGAAGCTGGTCAGGCCCACGAGTTCCGCGCGCTTGCGGTCCTGCAACGCGCCGGCCACGATTTCCGAGGCCGAGGCCGAGCCGTTGTTGATCAGCACCACCATCGGCAGGCCGCCGGTGATGTCGCCTGCCCGCGCGTTGTAGCGCTCCACGTCACGCGGATCGCGGCCGCGTTGGCTGACGATTTCGCCGCCCTCCAGGAACAGATCCGACACCCCGACCGCCTGGTCGAGCAGACCGCCCGGATTGTCGCGCAGGTCGAGGATCAGGCCCTTCATCTTCGGATTCTGCGCCTTCAGCTTGGCGAAGGCGGCTTCGGTCTCGTCGGTGGTCTTCTCGTTGAAGTTGCCGATCCGGATGACGCCGTAGTCGCCGTCCAGCTTGGCCTTCACGTTCACCGGCTTGATGACCTCGCGCACCAGCTTCACGTCGAACGGATCGGCTTTCTCGCGCGCGATGGTCAGCGTCACGGCCTCTCCCGGCTTGCCGCGCATCTGCTTGACCGCTTCGGTCACCGACAGCCCCAGCACGCTCTCGCCGTTCACCGCGGTGATGTAGTCGCCGGCCTTGATGCCGGCCTTGTGCGCCGGCGTGTCGTCCATCGGGGCGATGACCTTGACGACGCCGTCCTCGGACGTGACCTCGATGCCGAGGCCGCCGTACTCGCCGCGGGTCTGGTCACGCATGTCGTCGAAGGACTCGGGGTCCAGGTAGCCCGAGTGCGGATCGAGCGAGGTCAGCATCCCGTCGATCGCCGACTGGATCAGCTTGGTGTCGTCGACCTCGGTCACATACTGGTTCTCGACGGTGTTCAGAACGTCGCCGAACAGGCCCAGCATGCGGTAGGTCTTGGCCCGGGGCTGTCCGCCGGCGGCCGTCGCCTGCTGCCCGACGTAGGCCATGGAGCCCGCGCCCAGCACGAACGCCGACGCACCGATCAGGAGATACTTCTTCATCGCCTACCTCAGGCTCCCTACTGCGGCCTTGGCCGCTCTTTGACACGGACCCCCAGAAGCACTGTTGCGCAGCGCTCAGCCCGCACTTTCGTTCAACCAGCGCGCCGGATCGACTGGCGTGCCCTCAGCCCGGACCTCCAGATAGAGTTCCGAGGTCGATTGTCGACCATCGGCGGCCCATCCGACAGGTTGGCCGGCCGCGACGGATTGTCCGGTCCCGACCGACGTTCTCTCCAGGCCAGCCAACACGAGATGGTATCCACCGGCTAGTCTTAAAATCACAATGACGCCCCAACCCTTTACGGGGCCTACATATTGTACGAGGCCCGGCGCGGGACTGATGACTCGCGCACCCTTTTGCGCTGCAAGCGTCAGGCCGTTGGAGCGGCCGCCTCCCGGCAGGGCCGCGCCGAAGCGCCGCACGACCTTCCCCGCCGCAGGCATGGTCAGGCTGGCCGGCGGGACCAGGGGGCCGCCCGCGGAGACCTGCCGCGCGGGCGCCGTGACCTCCGGCTCGGGCAGGCTTTCGGCCGCCAGGCTCTCGCGCTCGAACAGCGCTTCGCTCTGCACGGCCGCCAGCCGGCGCTGGCGCATGACCTCGCTGGCCCCTTCGGCATAGGTCTTCGCGCGGGCCTGCAACACCGGGGTCAGGGCCTTCACCAGGATCGCGGCGCGCACCGCGTCCTTGGCGTCCTGCGGCGAGACCAGCAGCGCCGGGGGCGGGTCGCGCTTCAGCTGTTCCAGCACCGACAGCAGGCGCGCCAGCTGTTCCTGGGTCTTCGACTGGTCGACTGCGATCTGGGTTTCGGCCGCGTTCAGGCGCGACAGCTGGTCGGTGGTCGCCGCCACGGCGACGGCGCCGGCAAACAGCGCAGCCACGCCCCCGCACAGGAGAATCCCTCGCATCACACCCTATGATACGGAGAACCGGCCAGAATTGAGACAGCTCTGTAGACCTGCTCGGCCAGCATCGCCCGCACCAGCGCGTGAGGCCAGGTCTGAGGGCCGAACGCCAGCGTCCCGTTCGCCGCCTTTACGAAGTCCGGATCCAGCCCGTCCGCGCCCCCGACTGCCAGCGCGAGCCGCCGCACGCCCCGGTCCCGGAGCGCCCCGATCTCCTCCGCGAACGCCACGCTGCCACGCGCCTTCCCCCGCTCGTCCAGCGCGATCACATGGCTCTCCGCCAGCTGCGCCCGCAGGACCTCCGCCTCGGCCGCCTTCCCCGGCTTCTTCGCCTCGACCTCCACCACTTCCACCGGCCCGAGCGCGAGCGCCCGCCCCGCCGCCGTCGCCCGCTCCACATACAGCCGCACCAGCTCCGTCTCCGGCGACCGGCCCAGCTTCCCCACGGCGACGATGGCGATCTTCATGCGCCCACCCTACCACCGTCATCCCACGGTCGCCCGACGGGCGATCCGGGGGATCGAGAAGGGAGCTAGCCCGGCAGCATCGCCTCGGCGATCTGCACCGCGTTCAGCGCCGCGCCCTTCAGCAGCTGGTCGCCGCTCACGAACAGCGCCACGGTCCGCCCGGACGGATCCGACGCATCCACCCGGAAGCGTCCCGCCAGCACGTCGCCCTGGTTCTGCGCCTCGATCGGCATCGGGAAGTGGTTCTTCTCGCGGTCGTCGACGATGCGCACGCCGGGCGCCTCCGCCAGCGCCGAGCGCACCGCGTCCACGTCGACCGGCCCCTCCAGTTCGGCAGAGATGGCGATGGCGTGGGCCCGCAGCACCGGCACCCGCACGCAGGTGATCCCCACGGGCAGGTCCGGCGCATCCAGCAAGAGCCGCGTCTCGGCCATCACCTTCTGCTCCTCGCCGTTGTAGCCGCTCTCCGGATCGACCCGGTCGTTGTGGCTGAAGACGTTGAAGGCGTAGGGGTGCGGCAGCACCTTCGGCGGATAGCGGTGGCCCGCCAGGTGGGCGCGCGTGGCGTCCAGCAGCTCCACCATCGCCGGCGCCCCGGCGCCGGAGGCCGCCTGGTAGCTCGCCATGCTGACCCGCTTCAGGCCGAACCGGCGCTGGATCGGGGCCAGCGCCATGCAGGCGATGATCGCCGTGCAGTTCGGGTTGGCGATCAGCCCGTCCGCTTCCGCCAGCAGGCCGGCGTTGATCTCCGGCACGACCAGCGGGTGGGTCAGGCGGAAGGCCGAGGAGTTGTCGATCACCACCGCCCCGGCCTCCCGCGCGATCGGCGCGAAGGTCCGCGCCGTCTCGGCGTCGGCGGCGAACAGGGCCAGGTCGACGCCCTCGAACGACAGGCCGTCCAGCGCCGACACAGGCGTTCGTCGGCCGCGGAAGTTCATCTCGATGCCGGCCGAGCGCTGCGAGGCCAGCAGGCGCAGCTCGCCCACCGGAAAGGCGCGGCTTTCCAGGCAGCCGATCAGTTCGGCGCCGACCGCGCCGGTGGCGCCGACGACGGCGACGTTGGGATTTGAAGGAAGCGACATCGTTCAGGTCCTCATGAGTGAGGCCCGGATGCGCGGAGGGTCTTCGGTCTCATCACCCGCCCCGAATCCAGGCGGGGCGTTGGGTGGGTCCTAGGCCTTGCAGCCAGCCGCCAACGCGCCGCCGAAGCGGGTCGTTTTGCGGGTCATAATGGTGCGAAGCGCGGCCATGACGGCGGCGCATGTAGCGAAAGTTCGTTACCAGATCAACTCATGGCCGCCTCGCGCTCCCTCGACGTCGCCGTGATCGGCGGCGGACCTGCCGGCCTGATGGCGGCTGAGACCCTGGCCGCGGCCGGCGCGAACGTGACCGTCTTCGAGGCCATGCCCACCTTCGGACGGAAGCTCCTGATGGCCGGACGCGGCGGCCTCAACCTCACGCACTCCGAGCCGCTTGAGCGCTTCAAGGCCCGCTACGGCGAGGCGGCCGAGCCTCTCGCGCCCTACCTCGACGCCTTCCCGCCGTCGGCGCTGATCGCCTGGGCCGAGGCGCTCGGCCAGCCCACCTTCGTGGGATCCAGCGGCCGCGTGTTCCCGAGAACATTGAAGGCTTCGCCGCTGCTGCGCGCCTGGCTGGCGCGGCTGGCGGCCCAGCGCGTGACCCTCGTGACCCGCGCCCCGTGGCTGGGCTGGGACGACGCCGGCGCGCTGGTCTTCCGCGACCGAACGCCGGTCCGCCCCGACGCCGTTGTGCTGGCCCTCGGCGGCGCCAGCTGGCCGCGCCTGGGCTCGACCGGGGCCTGGGCCGACATCCTCGCCGCGCGCGGCGTCGCCGTCGCGCCCTTCCGCCCCGCCAACGTCGGGTTCGAGACCGCCTGGTCCGGACCCATGCTTCGCTTCGCCGGCCAACCCCTGAAACCGCTCGCCCTCACTTTTGAGGGTGAGACCGTCCGCGGCGAGGCTGTCGTCACCGCCTACGGCCTGGAAGGCGGCGCCATCTACGCCCTCTCCGCACGCCTCCGCGACGCGATCGCCCGCGACGGCCGCGCCGTGCTCTCCGTCGATCTCCGGCCGGGCGTGAGCGAGGCCGACCTCGCGGCCCGCCTCGCGCGACCCCGCGCCGGGCAGTCCACCGCCAACGTCCTGCGCAAGGCCGGACTCGCCCCGGTCGCCATCAGCCTGATCCGCGAGGCCCACGGCGGCGGACTGCCGGGCGACCTGGCCCACGCCATCAAGCACGTCCCCGTGACCCTGACCGCCCCCCGCGGCCTCGACCGCGCCATCTCCTCGGCTGGCGGCGTCCGCTGGTCCGAGGTCACGCCGGACCTCGAGCTCCGCGCTCTCCCCGGCGTCTTCGTCGCCGGCGAGATGCTCGATTGGGAAGCCCCCACCGGGGGCTACCTCCTGCAGGCCTGCTGCGCCACCGGCGTCGGGGCGGCCGCCGGCGTGCTGGCGCGGGCCTAGAGTCCCTTCGGCGCGATGTAGCCTCCGAACTCGCGTTCCAGCAGTCCGGCGAAGGCGATCGTCGTGCGGTCCTCAAGGTAGCCGCCGATCACCTGGACGCCGATCGGCAGGCCGCCTTCGCCGCGGCCGATGGGCGCCACGGTCGAGGGCAGGCAGCCCAGCAGCGCCGGGCTCTGCCAGCCCATCTGCGCCATGATCGGCGTGGGCGTCCCATCGACCAGCATGTCGCCGCCGCTCATCGGCTCGCGCTGGACGTGCTCGAAGGCCGTGACGCCGTAGGCCGGACAGACCACCACGTCCACGTCGGCGAACAGGGCCGCGAACTGGCGCCGGACGGCCGCCTGGGCGTCCAGCAGGCCGAGGTAGTCGTGGGCCAGCGCCGTGGACGGCGCGGGGCTGCCGCGGGTCATCAGCACGTCGAGCAGGCCGCCGTAGATCTGGGTGAGCCCGGCGAGGTCCGGCAGCCGCTCGCTCGTACGCACCAGGTCGGCGCCGGCCGCGTCCAGCCGCGCGGCCAGGTCGTTCACGGCGGCGACGATCTCGCCGCTGGTGGGCGCCACCGGATGGCGGTCCAGCACCAGCACCCGGTAGTCGGCCAGCCGCGCATGCCGCGGCGGCGGCAGGAGGGCCCGGTAGCCGACCGCCTCGCCCTCGTCCGGCCCGGCCAGCGCGTCCAGCGCGATGGCGAGGTCGCCGGCGGTGCGCGCCATGGGCCCGACGACCGCCAGCGGCATCGGCGCGCCCGCCGGCAGGCCCGGAGGCTGGTGCCCGCGAACCGGGATCAGGTTCCACGACGGCTTGTGGCCGAACACGCCGCAGAAGGCGGCCGGCACGCGGATCGAACCGCCGATGTCCGAGCCCAGCTCCAGCGGGACCATCCCCGCCGCCAGCGCCGCCGCCGAGCCGCCCGAGGAGCCGCCCGGCGTCCGCGACAGGTCGTGCGGATTGTTGGTGCGCCCGTAGACCGGGTTGTTGGCCTGCCAGTCGGCCAGGAACGGCGGCACGTTGGTCTTGCCCAGAACCACCGCGCCGGCCGCCTTCAGCCGCGCGACCGCCACGGCGTCCTCGTCCGCCGTCCAGCCAGAGAACGCCGGCGAGCCCCAGGTCGAGGGCAGGCCCGCCACGTTGAAGCTCTCCTTCACCGTCATCGGCACGCCCGCCAGCGGCCCGGTCACACGGCCCACGTCGACCGCCCGAGCGACCGAGCGCGCCCGCTCGAAGTCGCGCACGACGACCGCGTTGATCGCTACGTCCCTCGCCTCGATCCGCGCGATCGCCGCGTCGCACGCCTCCAGCGCCGAGGCCTCTCCCTTGGCGATCGCCGCCGCCAGCGCCCCCGCGCTCAGGTCCATCAGCTCGCGGCTCAAGGTCTCGGACAT
>CAZBXO010000091.1:0-14256 GCA_964495645.1 uncultured Phenylobacterium sp.
CCGATCCAGCGCACCTGCGCGGCGGCCGACCGCACCGGCCACGCCATGCTGCACACGATGTACGGCCAGTCCCTGGCCTACGACACGACCTTCTTCATCGAGTACTTCGCCCTCGACCTGATCATGGACGCTGATGGCGTCTGCCGGGGCGTCACCGCCTGGAAGCTCGACGACGGCACGCTGCACCGGTTCCAGGCGCAGTTGGTGATCCTGGCCACCGGCGGCTACGGGCGCGCCTACTTCTCGGCCACCTCCGCGCATACCTGCACCGGCGACGGCGGCGGCATGGCGCTGCGCGCCGGCCTGCCGCTGCAGGACATGGAGTTCGTGCAGTTCCACCCGACCGGCATCTACGGCTCGGGCTGCCTGATCACCGAGGGCGCCCGCGGCGAGGGCGGGTACCTGACCAACTCGCAGGGCGAGCGGTTCATGGAACGCTATGCGCCGACCGTGAAGGACCTGGCCCCGCGCGACATGGTCTCACGCGCCATGACACTGGAAATCCGTGAGGGCCGCGGGGTCGGGCCGAAGAAGGATCACATCTTCCTGCACCTCGACCACCTGGACCCGAAGATCCTGGCCGAGCGGCTGCCGGGCATCTCGGAGAGCGCCCACATCTTCGCCGGCGTCGACGTCACCAAGGAGCCGATCCCGGTGCTGCCGACCGTGCACTACAACATGGGCGGCATCCCGACGAACTTCTACTCGGAGGTCGTCACCAAGGCCGGCAAGGACCCGGACAAGGTGGTGCCGGGCCTGATGGCGGTGGGCGAGGCGGCCTGCGTCTCGGTGCATGGCGCGAACCGCCTTGGCTCCAACTCGCTGATCGACCTGGTGGTGTTCGGACGCTCGGCGGCCCTGCGGGCGGCCGAGACCGTGAAGGCCGGCGCGACCCAGCCGGAGCTGACGCCGGCGCAGACCGATCCGCACCTGGCCCGCTTCGACCGGTTCCGCAACGCCAACGGCGGGACGCCCACGGCCGACCTGCGCCTCGAGATGCAGATGGCCATGCAGGAGGACGCGGCGGTCTACCGCACGACCGAGGCGTTGAAGTCCGGCGTCGCGCGGCTTGCCGCCGTCGCGGCCAAGCGCTCAGACCTGAAGGTCACCGACCGCACGCTGATCTGGAACTCCGACCTGATGGAGACCCTCGAGCTCGACAACCTGATCGGCCAGGCGGTGGTCACCGTCGTCGGCGCGGCCAACCGCACCGAGAGCCGCGGGGCGCACGCGCACGAGGATCATCCGGATCGCGACGACAAGACCTGGATGAAGCACACGCTGACCTGGTTCGACGACACCACCGGCAAAGTGAAGATCGACTTCCGGCCGGTGCACAACTTCACCATGACCAAAGACATCGACTACATCCCGCCGAAGGCGCGGGTGTACTGAGCCGGGGGAGAAGAGTCAGATGGTCCAGCTTCGGCTGCCGAAGAACTCCCGCGTCGGCGCGGGCAAGCACCACCCGGCCCCGGCGGGGGCGGGCAAGACCCGGACGTTCAAGATCTACCGATACGATCCGGAGTCCGACGCCAATCCGAGATGGGACACTTACGACGTCGACACCAGCCAGTGCGGCCCGATGGTGTTGGACATCCTGATCCACATCAAGAACACCATGGACCCGACGCTGACCTTCCGGCGCTCCTGCCGCGAGGGGATCTGCGGGTCCTGCGCGATGAACATCGCGGGCCGCAACACGCTGGCCTGCACCCACGGTCACGCGGACTGCCCGGGCGACAAGGTCACCATCGCGCCGCTGCCGCACATGGACGTGGTCAAGGACCTGGTCCCTGACCTGACCCTCTTCTATGCGCAGTACGCCTCGGTGCAGCCCTGGCTGCAGACCACGACGCCGGAGCCGGTGAAGGAGTGGCGCCAGACGCCGGAGGACCGCGAGAAGCTGGACGGCCTCTATGAGTGCATCCTCTGCGCCTGCTGCTCGACCAGCTGCCCCAGCTACTGGTGGAACCAGGAGAAGTACCTGGGCCCCGCCGCCCTGCTGCACGCCTACCGCTGGATCATCGACAGCCGCGACGAGGAGACGGGCCGCCGTCTCGACGAGCTCGAGGACCCCTTCAAGCTCTACCGCTGCCACACGATCATGAACTGCGCCCAGGTCTGCCCGAAGGGCCTGAACCCCGCCAAGGCCATCGCCGAGATCAAGAAGCTGCTGGTCGAGCGGGTGGTCTAAAGCCTCTCCCCCGAGCCCGCGAAGCGGGCGTAGAGAGGGAGAGGGTAGGGTGAGGGCGGCTCTGAGCTAGGCATCCCACCGGAAGCGACCCGTGCGCGCGGGTCGGTTCACGCGCAGGTCCCAACCGCTCGCGCCGCCCTCACCCTACCCTCTCCCTCTCCGCTTCGCGGGGGGAGAGGCACATGTCTGCTTCAGGGATTCGAGATGATGCTGAAGATGGTGCTCGCGGCCACGGCCGCGGTCGTTCTGTCCACCGCCGCCCTTGCCCAGCCCGCCGCCGAAGACGCCCGCCTCGAGGCGTTCCTCAACGCCGAGTTCGAGCAGCAGGTGGCGCAGGCGCCGCAGACGGCGACGCAGCTGGGCCGCAAGGACTTTCAGGACAAGCTCAACGACTACAGCGAGGCCGGAGCCATCAAGCGGCTCGAGTGGCGGCGCGCCTCGACCGCCCGCATGAAGCGCCAGTTCGACCGCGCCAAGCTGAGCCCCGAGGGCCAGCTCAACTACGATCTCTGGGCCGTGCAGCTGGAGCGCGCAGAGCTCCAGGCCAAGTACCGCGCTTACACCCCGCTCGGCGGCTGGTCCTCGCCCGCCTACGCGCAGCTGCCGAACTTCCTCATCAACAATCACCTGGTCGACACCGCGGCCGACATGAAGGGCTACAACGCGCGCCTCCGCGCCATGGGCGCCGCGCTCGACCAGATGCTGGCGAACGACCAGGCCTCGGCGAGGAAGGGCATCCGCGCGCCGCGGTTCTTCTACGAGCGGGTGATCGTCGGCGCGCGCGGCATGATCACCGGCCAGCCGTTCGACGCCGCCGGCCCCGACTCGCCTCTGTGGGCCGACGCCAAGGCCAAGGTCGCCAAGCTGCAGACGGCGGGAAAGGTCACCACCGCCGAGGCCGCCGCCTTGCTGGATGAGACCCGCGCGGCGCTGACCGGCCAGGTGAAGCCGGCCTACGAGCGCACCATCGCCTGGGTGCGGAGCGACATCGAAAAGGCCCCGCGCTCCGGCCCGCTCGGCGCGCTGACCCTGCCGGAGGGCAAGGCCTACTACGCCGCCACCCTGAAGCTGCAGACCACCACCGACCTCACCGCCGACCAGATTCACGAGCTCGGCCTCTCAGAGGTGAAGCGCATCCAGGCCGAGCAGGACGCCATCGCGCGCAAGGAGGGCGTCGCCGACGCCAACGCCTTCTACGCCGAGCTGGCGCGCCGCGACCCGCGGCAACCGTACACCGAGGCGCAGCGGGCGGAGGTGCTGGCGATCTCCAACGGCCACGTCGCCCGGGCGCGCGCTGCGCTGGCGCCCTACTTCGGTCTGCTCCCGGCCTACCGCATGGAGGTGGTCCGGGAGCCGTCGTTCAGCGAGGTGGCCGGTGGGGCGGCGCACGCCTCGGCTCCCAGTCCAGACGGCGCGCGGCCCGGCCGGGTCTACCTCCACATGCTCGGCCAGACCCCTTCCAAAGACGGGCTTGCGTCCCTGATGTGCCACGAAGCCGTCCCGGGCCACGTGATGCAGGGCGACATCGCCGTGCGTCAGAAGGGTGGCCCCACCTTCCGCAAGCTGGGCTTCGGCTATGCGGCTTTCTCCGAAGGCTGGGGGCTCTATGCCGAGGCGTTGTGCAAGGAGATGGGGGTGTTCCAGACCACGGCGCAGGACTTCATGCGCCTGGACGCCGAGTTGTTCCGCGCCGCACGCCTGGTCACCGACACCGGCCTGCACGCCAAGGGCTGGACCGAGGAGCAGGCGGTCGCCTACCTGATCGAGACGGCGCACCGCTCGCCGGACTCCGCACGCTCGGAGACCCGCCGCTACATCACCAACCCCGGACAGGCGACCAGCTACAAGGTCGGCATGCTGAAGATCCAGGCCCTGCGCCGCGAGGCCGAGCAGGCGCTGGGTCCGAAGTTCGACATCAAGGGCTTCCACGACCTGGTCATCGGCGCGGGCTCCATGCCGCTGTCCCTGCTCGAGACCCGCGTGAAGGCCTGGGTCGCGGCCCGAAAAACCAGATAAGCCCGTCATCCCGGGCGAAGCGGAGCGGAGACCCGGGACCCAGCAGACCTGAGGTCTGAGCGGCTGGGTCCCGGATCGGCCTGCGGCCGTCCGGGATGACGGCCAATTTTGTAGGTGGGCGAGGTGGGAGCCTAGCTCGGCGGTGGCCTGAAGAGCACTTCCAGTCCGGCGATCACCTCCTCGATGAGGTCGTCGCGGGCGGGCTCCGATGCCGCAAGGCAGGCGGCGCCGTGCGACGCGGCCCAGACCGCCAGCACGATCTGCTCAATGGGCGCGTTGGTCCGGCGGGCGGCAACCTCGACGACGATGCGATGCAGGACGCCGAGCGCCTCGGCCCGGGCCTCGGCCACGCCCGGCAGCGCCGCGATGTCGGGATCGAACATCAGGCCGAACAGCGCCGGCGAGCGCCCGGCGAAGTCGAAATAGGCATGCGCCCAGCCGCGCAGGCGCCGGCCCTCTCCCGCCGCGCGGTCGGCCGCCTCCAGCTCTCGGCGCAGGTCGAGGAAGCCGCCGGCCGCCAGCTCGCCCAGGATCGCGGCCTTCGAGTCGTAGTGATGGTACATCGACCCGGCGGTGATGCCGGCCCGGGCGGCCAGCGCGCGCAGGTTCAGCGCCTTCAGCCCGCCGGCCTCCAGCATCTCGCGCGCCTCTGCAAGGAGACGGCTCCTGAGGTTCCCGACGTGGTAGCGCCGCTCCGACACGGCGCGATCCTACCTAGTTCCGGGTGGGGATCACCACCGGCAGCGTCTCGTAGCCCTTCACGAACACGGAGTGGGTGCGGGTGGGCTCGCGGACCAGGCGGATTTCCGGGAAACGCTTGAGGATCTCTTCCCAGATGATCGTCAGCTGCAGCTCGGCCAGGCGGTTGCCCACGCAGCGGTGGATGCCGAAGCCGAACGACAGGTGGTTGCGCGGCCGCTCCCGGTCGATCCGGTAGGCGTTGGGGTCCTCGATCTGGGCCTCGTCGCGGTTGCCCGAGACGTACCACATGGCCACTCGGTCGCCCGCCCGGATGGTCTTGCCGCCGAGCTCGAAGTCCTGGACGCAGGTCCGCGCCATGTGCGCCAGCGGCGTCTGCCAGCGGATGGTTTCCGAGACCATCGAGGGGATCAGCGCCGGGTTGGCGCGCAGCTTGTCGTACTCGGCCGGGTATTTGTTCAGCGCGTAGACCGAGCCGGAGATGGTATTCCGCGTGGTGTCGTTGCCGCCGATGATCAGCAGCACCACGTTGGAATGGTAGTCGGTGATCGGCAGGTTCCGCATGTCCGGGCTGTGGGCCATCATCGACACGAGGTCGAAGCGCGGCTCGGCGTTCACCCGCTCGTTCCACAGCTCCGTGAAGCGGGCGAAGCAGGCGTCGGCCTGTTCGCGCTTGTGCTCCCAGCTCTTGGCCGGGCCGTGGCCGGGCGGGTTGGTGAACATGTCGGACCAGAAGGTGAGGTCTCGCCGGTCCGGCTGCGGATAGTCGAAGAGCGTGGCCAGGGTCATGGCCGTCAGCTCCTTGGAGACGAGGTCCACCCAGTCGAACTCCTCGCCGATCGGTAGGCCGTCGAGGATGGCCGCCGCGCGCTCGCGGATCAGCGGGCTCATGGCGTGCAGGTTGGCCGGCGCCACCGCGGGGCTCACGGTCTTGCGCTGGATGTCATGGCCGGGCGGGTCCATGGCGATGAAGCTGTTGCCGCGCGGACGCTTGTCGGCCTCGGCCTTGGCCTCCAGCGTCTGCAGCACGATGCCATCGGCGGAGGAGAAGACCTGGTGGTTGGTGTCCACCGCCATGATGTCCTGGTAGCGGCTGACCGACCAGTAGTCGCCGTACTCGCCGTTGGAGGGGCAGAAGTGGACCGGAGCCTCCCTCCGCAGACGATCGAAGATCGGCCACATGGCGTCGGCGACGAACAGTTCCGGCTGGGCCGGGTTCAGCGCCTCCAGGGGCACACTCCAGGCTTCCGCCGCCGCCCGCTCCCGGAAATCGACCGATCCGTCGTCCATGGACCTGCTCCGCTTTCACTTGCGCGGCGCATGGCGCCTATCCAAACGACGTTCTGCAAGGGTTATTCGCGTTCACCTTGGAGGGGCCTAAGTTGACGCGGGCGTCATTTTTCGGCACAGCCCAGCCATGAGCGACCAGTCGCGCGTCGTGATCGTGGGGGCGGGCCATGCCGGCGGCACGGCGGCCGCGCTCCTGCGCCAGTACGGTCACGAAGGCCCCATCACCCTGGTCGGCGAGGAGCCGATCCCCCCCTACCAACGCCCGCCCCTCTCCAAGGCCTGGCTGAAGGGCGAGGCCGACGCCGACCTCCTGGCGCTGAAGCCGCTGCAGTTCTACGCCGAAGCGGGCATCGATTTTCGGCCGAACGTTCGGGCGACCGCCATCAACCGAGCCGGCAAGACCGTCGCCCTCTCCGACGGGGCTCGCATCGCCTACGACCACCTCATTCTCGCGACCGGCGCGCGCGCCGTCGCGCTGCCGATCCCCGGCGCCGACCTCGCCGGCGTCATGTTCCTGCGCACGGCCGCCGATGCCGAACAGCTGAAGGCGACAGTCGGGCCGGGCAAGCGGCTCGCCGTGGTCGGCGGTGGCTACATCGGCCTCGAGGTGGCTGCCTCCGGCCGGGCGCTCGGCGCCGAGGTCGTGGTGCTGGAGCGCGAGGATCGCGTCCTGGCCCGGGTGGCTGCGCCGCTGCTGTCGGAGTTCTTCACCGGCTACCACGAGAAGCACGGCGTCACCTTCGAGCTGGGCTGCAGCGTCGTGGGCTTCGTCGGCGAGAACGGCCGCGTCACCGGGGTCATCCTCGCCGACGACCGTACCATCCCCTGTGATGCGGTGGTGGTGGGCGTCGGCGCGCGGCCGAACGACGAGCTCGCGGCCGAGGCGGGGTTGGAGTGCGCCCGGGGCGTCGTGGTCGACCTCGACGCCCGATCCGTCACCGACCCGGCGGTGTTCGCCATCGGCGACGTGGCCCACCGGCCGATGCCGATCTACGGGATCAGCTTCCGGATGGAGAGCGTGCCCAACGCGCTCGAACAGGCCAAGCAGGCGGCCAGCGCCATCGCGGGGCGGCCGCGCCCGGCCGCCGAGTGCCCCTGGCAGTGGTCGGACCAGTACGACCTGAAGCTCCAGATCGCGGGCTACGCCTTCGACGCGGACCAGATCCTGGTGCGCGGCGACCCGGCCTCGGCGAAGTTCGCCGTCTTCCACCTGAAGGGCGACCTGGTGCAGTCGGTGGAGGCGATCAACGCGCCGCCGGAATTCATGATGGGGAAGACCCTCATCCTGGGCCGCAAGCCCGTGGACAAGCTGAAGCTTGCGGACCCATCCGTTTCCATGAAAGAGGTCGCGGCCTAGCGCCGCGAGGAGTTGATGGCGAAGATCACCTACATCGAGCACGACGGGACCGAGCACGCGGTCGACGTGAAGAACGGCCTCTCCGTCATGGAAGGCGCGGTGAAGAACAACATCCCCGGCATCGACGCCGACTGCGGCGGCGCCTGTGCGTGCGCCACCTGTCACGTCTACGTGGACGAAGCCTGGCTCTCGAAGACCGGTGAGCGGTCGGCGATGGAGGAGTCAATGCTCGACTTCGCAGAGGGCGTCGAGGACAACAGCCGCCTCTCCTGTCAGATCAAGGTCTCCGACGCCCTCGACGGCCTCGTCGTCAAGATGCCCGAGAGCCAGCACTGACCTCAGCCGCGTCAGGCGGCGCCGGTCGGGGGGCCGGGACGTTCGTCCAAAGGTCCCCGATGTCGTTCTCACAATCCCATCCGAGCCTCCGCCGTGCGCTCGAGGCCCGCGGATATGCCGATCCCACGCCGGTGCAGGCCGCGGTGCTGGCGTCCGAGCCCGGCCGAGATCTTCTCGTCTCCGCCCAGACCGGGTCCGGCAAGACGGTCGCCTTCGGGCTGGCCGCTGCGGAGCCGATGCTGGGCGAGGCCCAGCGCTTCGGCCCGGCCGCAGCACCTCTTTGCCTGGTCATCGCCCCCACCCGTGAGCTCGCTTTGCAGGTCAGCCGCGAGCTCGAATGGCTCTATGCAGAAGCCGGCGCGCGCGTGGCGACCTGCGTCGGCGGCATGGACGCGCGGCGGGAGCAACGGGCGTTGGCGGCTGGCGCCCACATCGCGGTCGGCACCCCTGGGCGCCTGCGCGACCACCTGGAGCGCGGCGCCCTCGACCTGTCGGCCCTGCGCGTCGTGGTGCTCGACGAGGCCGACGAGATGCTGGACCTCGGCTTCCGCGAGGACCTGACCGAGATTCTCGACTCCGCGCCGGCCGAGCGCCGCACGCTGCTGTTCTCGGCGACGCTGGCCAAGGACATCGTGGCGCTGGCGCGCAGCTACCAGCGCGACGCGGTGCGCATCGACACCACTCGCCGGAACGAGGCGCACGGCGACATCGAGTACCGCGCGGTCCGCGTGGCGCCCAACGAGGTGGAGCATGCTGTCGTCAACCTGCTTCGCTACTTCGAGTCCCCCGGCGCGCTGATCTTCTGCGCCACCCGCGAAGGCGTCGGACGCATGTACCGGGCGCTGCGCGAGCGCGGGTTCGCCACCGTTCAGCTCTCCGGCGAGCTGTCGCAGAAGGAGCGGGCCGAGGCGTTGCAGGCGCTGCGGGACGGCCATGCCCGGGCCTGTGTGGCGACCGACGTGGCCGCCCGCGGCCTCGACCTGCCGGACCTCGGCCTCGTCATCCACGCCGACCTGCCGGCCAACAAGGCCGGCCTGCTGCACCGGAGCGGCCGGACCGGCCGCGCGGGCCGCAAGGGGACCTCGGTGCTGGTCGTGCCCCACACCAAGCGCCGACAGGCCGAGCGCCTTCTGGACATGGCCGGCGTCGACGCCGAGTGGTCCGGAGCGCCCACCGCCGACGAGGTCCGCGAGCGCGACCAAGCCCGTCTGCTTGACGATCCGCTGCTGACGGAGGCGCCGTCGCCAGAGGACCTGGAGCTGGCGCGCCGCATCCTGGCCGGGAGCACGCCGGAAGCCGTCGCCGCGGCTCTGGTGCGCCTGCACCGCTCGCGTCTGCCCGAGCCGGAGGAGATGCTGGACGACCCGCGCGCGGCCTGGCCCAGCGGCGAGCGGCCGGATCGGCGCGGTCCGCGCGAGGAACTGAGCGGCGCGGCGTGGTACCGCCTGCCGATCGGTCGCAGTTCCAACGCCGACCCCAAGTGGCTGATTCCGCTGATCTGCCGCCTGGGCCACGTGACGAAGAAGGATATCGGCCTGATCCGCATCTTCGACCGCGAGACTCGGTTCGAGGTCGCCCCGCAGGTCGAGGACCGCTTCCGCACCGCCGTCGCGGCCGCTGCCGCCGCCGGCGACGTGCGCATCGAGCCCTCCGGCCCACCCGGGGCCGCCCCGCCCCGGCCCCCGCACAAGCGCCGCGGACCGCCCCATCGGAAAACCAGCGCCAGGCGCTGAACGCGCATAACCGTGCTACGTCAGGGGCGGGGGGCTCCGATGGATAGCGACATTGAATACGCGGTGGACCGCCGTGCCGTGCTGGGGCTGGGAGCGATCGCCATGACAGCCGCCTCCGGCGCCGAGGCTGCTCCGCCGGACGACATCACCGCCATGGACGCCCGCGCGCTGGCCCGCGCCATTCGTGAGCGCAAGGTTTCCTGCGTCGAGGTGATGGCCGCCGTCCTAGACCGGATCGCGGCGGTGAATCCGAGGTCCAACGCCATCATCGCCCTGCAGCCGCGCGAGGCGCTGCTGGCCGAAGCGAGGGCCCGCGACGCGCAGCTCGCCAAGGGCGGCGCGGTCGGCCCGCTCTTCGGCCTACCCCACGCCGTGAAGGACCTGCAGGCGGTGAAGGGCCTGCCGTTCACTCGTGGCGGCTCGCCGGCCTTCAAGTCGGACATCGCGCCCGCCGACAGCCTGATGGTGTCGCGCCTTCGCGCCGCCGGTGTGGTGTTCGTCGGCAAGACCAACTCGCCGGAGTTCGGGCTGGGCTCCCACACCACCAACCCGGTCTGGGGGCCCACCCGCAACGCCTATGCGCCGGCGCTTTCGTCCGGCGGCTCGAGCGGCGGGGCGGCGGTGGCGCTCGCGCAGCGGATGCTGCCGCTGGCCGACGGCAGCGACTACGGCGGCAGCCTGCGCAACCCAGCCGGCTGGAACAACGTCTGCGGATTCCGCACCAGCTTCGGCCGCGTGCCGGTCGACGCGGCGGACCTGTGGCTGCCGGGGATGGGTGTGCAGGGCCCGATGGCCCGCAACGTCGCCGACCTAGCGCTGCTGCTCTCGGTCCAGGCCGGTCGCGATCCGCGCGTCCCGCTCTCCATGGAGGGCGACGGCGCTCACTTCCGCGGGCCGCTCGGGCCGGTGAAGAAGGGCCTGCGCGTCGGCTGGCTGGGCGACTTCGGCGGCGCGGTTTCCTACGAGCCCGGCGTCGTGGACCTCTGCCGCGCGTCGCTCAAGCGGTTCGAGGCGATCGGCGCGGTTGTCGAGGACGTCGGGATCGCATCCGCGGAGCGGGCCTGGCAGGCGTTCGTCACCCTGCGCGCCTGGCAGGCATCGCAGGGGCTGCTGCCCGGGTTCCGAGATCCGAAGACCCGGCCGCTGCTCAATGCGCAGGCGGTGTTCGAGTGCGAAGCCGCGCTCAAGCTCTCGGCCCAGCAGGTCACCGAGGCCTCGGTGGTCCGCTCGCAGTGGAGTACGGCCATCCAGCGGCTCTACGACCGTTTCGACGTCCTGGTCGCACCCACCGCTCAAGTGTTCCCGTTCCCCGTGGAACAGCCCTGGCCGACCGAGGTCGCTGGCGTCGCCATGCGCACCTACCACGAATGGATGAAGGGGGTCTGCCTGATCACCTTGGCGGGCTGCCCCTCCCTGGCGGTCCCGGCGGGTTTCAACAGCTCGGGCTTGCCCATGGGCCTGCAGATCATCGGCCCGGTTCACGAGGAGATGCGCTGCCTGCGCGTCGCGGCGGCCTTCGAGGCGGTCGAGCCCCTATGGAAGCGCGCGCCGAGCTAGGACTTGCCGATATTTAGCATCGACGCTAAATGGCGCGCATGTCCGCCGATGGCGACGCCTACGACAAGGTCTTCGAGGCCCTGGCGCATCCGGCGCGGCGGCGGATCCTGACGAGCCTGATGTTCGGCGGCGGCGAGATGCCGGCTGGCGCCATCGCGGCCCTGTTCGCCCACGCCTGGCCGACGACGACGCGGCACCTGCAGGCGCTGGAGGCGGCCGGGCTCGTCCGACATCGCCGGGCGGGGCGCACGCGCACCTATGTCCTGAACCGGACCCGCCTCGCGCTCGTGCGCGACTGGCTGGGCTGGTTCGATCGAGACCCCGTCACCGGGGAGGAGCTGAAGTCCGATGAGCCGCCTGTTCCGCATCAACATCGAGGTGGGCGACCTCGCTGAAGCGCAACGCTTCTATGAGACCCTGCTCGGCCTCGAAGGGCGCCCGCAGATGGGCCGCCGGGTCTACTTCGAGGCCGGCGAGGTGACCCTGCAGGTGGTGCAGACGTCCGATCCTCACACCGCCGCCAAGGCGCTCTACTTCCTGGTCGACGACCTGGACGCCGCGCACGCCCGGGCGTCAGGCCTCGGCTGCCTCTCCAGGGAGCTGGTCCACGGCGAGTCCGGCGGGGCGCCGGTTGTGCGGCCGTGGGGCGAACGCTCCTTCTACGCCGACGACCCCTGGGGCAACCCGCTCTGCTTCGTCGAAGCCGGCACGGTCTACGCGGGTTAGAGCGCCAGTTCGCGCTGGGCCGCCAGCGCCTGCGCCTCCTCCGGGAGGTGGCAGGTGAAGGTGGCGCCGGCGCCGGGTTCGCTTTCCAGCGCCACCCAGCCGCCGTGCAGCTCCGTCAGCGCCTTGACCAGCGCCAGGCCCAGGCCCGGCCCGCCGCGCTCGCGGCCGATGAAGCGGTCGAAGATGTGGGCCTGGACGTGGAAGGGGATGCCGCGCCCGGTGTCGCTGACCGACAGCTGGATCTCGCCCAGCGCCTTGCGCGCCGCCAGGGTTACTGAGCCGCCCGGTGGCGTCTGGCCGAGCGCATTCTCCATCAGGTGGTCCAGCACCTGGGTCAGCCGCTTCACGTCCCCGCGGATCAGGCCGATGTCGTCGGGCCGCTCGATGACCAGGGAGACCTTCTGCGCCTCGGCCTCTTTGCGCCACTCCGACGCCACCCGGATCAAGAGGTCGGCGACGTTCACGTCGGAGAGGTCCAGCGCCATCTCGTCGGCGTCGATCTGGGCCATGTCGAGGACGTCGTCGATCGACCGGGCCAGGGCCGTCGCCGCCGACTTCACCGCCGCCGCGTGCGCCTTCGACCGGTCGCTCAGGCCTTCCCCCGAGTTCTCCAGGAGCTCCGAGTAGCCGATGATCGTGGTGAGCGGGGTGCGCAGCTCGTAGGAGACGTTGCCCACGAAATCGCGCTTCAGCCGCTGGGCCTCACTGAGCGCCGCCTCGCGATCGGCCAGAGCCGCTTGCAGCTGGCGCGCGTCGGTCACGTCGGTGAAGGCGATCAGCGTGGCGCCGTCCGGCAGCGGCCGCGAGCGGTACTCGACGATGCGGTCGTCGGAGGTGGTGGTCTCGCCCTGCATGGGCGTGCGCGCCGCCGGGTCGGGATCGCCGATCCGGCCCTTCAGTTCGCGCCAGAAACTCATGTCGTGCAGCTTCGAGACGCAGAGGTCGACGACGCCGTCGAACCCGCCCGCCGCCTTCAGCTGCACCGGCGTGATGTTCCAGAAGCGCTCGAAGCTCTCGTTGTGCAGCCGCATCTGGCCGTCGGAGCCGAACACGGCGACGGCGTCGGACAGCTTGTCCAGCGTCGCCTGCTGCACCTGGATCAGGGCGTTGAACTGGGCGGTCAGCTTCAGCTCGTCGGTGATGTCGGAGAACAGGAACAAGAGGCCGCCCATCGGGTGCGGCTGGCGCACCACCTTCAGGGTGCGCCCGCCCGGCAGGCTCCACATGTCGTCCGGCCCCGACGCCAGCTGCTCGTAGCGGGCCAACTCGGCGGCTTTCCACTTGGCGTAGTCGGCGGTCTCTGGGAGCCGGCCGCGTTGGCGCAGGCGGTCCAGCACCTCGCCGTGCGTCGGCCGCTCGCCGAGCCAGGCCGGCTCCAGGCCCCAGAGCTCGGCGAAGGCGGTGTTGAAGAACATCAGCCGCTTGCCCTCGCCGAAGATGGCGACGGCGTCATCCAGCCGGTTCAGCGTCTCGTCGTGCGCCTCGACGTTGCGGCGCAGCGCGTCGCGCATCTCCTCCAGCTCGGTCACGTCGTCGGTCCAGACCCCGACGCCGCCGCCCTCCAGCGGCTGGGCGGTCACCTGGAAGGCGCGCCGCCGCCCTCCGAACGACAGCCAGCGCACGGCCTCTCGCCGCTGCCCGAGGTTCGCGGCCTCGCTGGCCAGCGCGTCGGCCGCCTTGTCGAACGACGCGCCGCGGCTCGCCGCTTCGTCGAGCGAGGCGGCGTCCACCGCTTTCAGCCACGGCGCATTGACCCACACCGGCGAACCGTCCGCCGCCGCGATCCAGGCCGGCGACGCCCGCGAGCTGACGAAGGCGGCGAACCGCGGCGCGGTCGGCAGGCCCTGGTCCTCGCCCAGCACCACGGAGATCCGCAGCCAGGCCAGCGCCCCGGCCGCCCGGCCCTCGACCGTGACCGCGCCGCCCTCGCCCTGGACTTCGAAGGCGCAGGCCTCGCCCCGCTCGAAGAGGGCCCGCAGCCGCCGCGCATGGTCCGGATCGGCGCGCATCAGGGCGTTCAGCAGCGCCTGCGGCTCGGCGGCGTCGAGGCCCAGCGCCCGCGCGCAGGCCGCCAGGCTCTCCTCGCCGGACGCCAGCAGGGCCTGGCCGTCCTCCACCGCCAGCAGGGCGCTGTCGAACGCCTCGGCCGAGGCCTGGGCGGCGTCGGCGCGGGTCTCCAGCTCGCGGATGCGGCCGGAAAGCGCGCGGGCGCGCGCCTCCCACTGCCGGCGCTGGCCCAGCGCCCACAGACAGGCCGACAGAGCCAGGCTCACCGAGCCCACCGCGGCCGCCGCCAGTATGAGGTCCTGCCCGCTCATCGAATCACGCCCGCGGCCACTCTACGC
>CAZBXO010000092.1:0-14207 GCA_964495645.1 uncultured Phenylobacterium sp.
GCCACATTCAGCAACACGACCCACGGCGTGCGGATCAGGCGCCGGAGGATCGCGTAGGTCGCCGGCCCAAGCCGGTAGCCGACCACCATGGGGCAGCCGGCGAGCGCCAACTCCGTGGTCACGGTGCCGGAGCAGGCGAGCGCCACGGTCGCGGCCACCATGGCGTCGAGCTTGGGACCCTCCCCCTCCACCACATGCGCCCGGTGCGGCCAGCCGCCGACGCGGGCCTTCACCAGATCGGCGACGGTGGGCGCGGCCGCCACCACCACGTGCAGATCCGGACGCTCGGTCTTCAGCCGGTTCACGGCGTCCTCGAAGGGGGGTAGCACGCGGGCGATCTCGCCGGGACGGCTGCCGGGCAGAACGAGCAGGACCGGCGCATCTGCCGCGGCCCCGATCGCGGCCCGCGTCCGCGCCGCATCGGCGGCCGAGAAGTCGGTGTGCAGGGTGGCGTCCCCGACGAAGCTCACCGGCAGACCCTCGGCCTCGAAGTACGGCGCATCGAAGCCGTGGATGGTCAGGAGCCGATCGTACGCTTCCGCGGTCGTCTTCGCCCGGCCCGGCCGCGAGGCCCACACCTGCGGGCCGACGTACTTGACCAGCGGCAGCTCCGGCAGTGAGCGGCGCAGGCGGTGCGCGACGCGCAGCGTGAACCCCCAGGAGTCGATCAGGACCGCGACGTCCGGCTGCTCGCGACGACCGAGCTCGGCGACCTGACGGGCGCGGCGGACTACCTTGCGCCAGGCGACGAGGCCCTCGAACAACCCGAGGATCGACAGCTCGGCGATGTCGAAGGGGCTGTCGACGCCCTCGTCGCGCAGCTTCGCTCCGCCCACGCCCACGAACCGCACACCGCCGCCGAGCCGCCTGCGCAGCGCCCGCGCGAGCCCCGCGCCGCGGTCGTCGCCGGAAGCCTCCGCCGCCACCAGCATGATCGTCAGCGGCCGGTCCCCGCTCATGGCCCTTCGGGCGGTACGCCAAGCACGAAGACGCCGAGCTCGCTCGCCAGCCGCCGGACCGTCTCGCGTTCCAGCACGATCAGACGGCCAGCCTCACCTGCAATACCCCTGAGGCCCGCCCGCGCCGCCGCCTGCACGGTGGCCGGCCCGATGGTGGGCAGGTCCACGCGGGTCTCCTGGATGGGCTTGGGCGCCTTGGCGAGGACACCAATGCCGGCGCCCGCCGCGCCGCGCAGGTGCGCCGGCAACTCGGCCACCCGCGCCAACATGGCGTCCGTGCCCTCCTGAGCCTCCACGGCCAGCGCCAGGCCGCGAGCGACCACCGCCCCCTGCCCCACGTCCATGCGCCCGATCTCTCGAGCGATCTGCAGCGCACGGGTGACATCGGAGAGGTCGTCATGGGACGGCGCCGGGCCGGCGAAGAGGCCCTCGCCGAGCGACAGGTCTTCCATCACCTCATGGGCGCCCTCGACCGCGAAGCCCTCCTTCTCGAACTCTCCGACCAGCAGGCGCAGCAGGGCATCGTCGCCCCTGCCCGCGGCGGCGATCGCCCGCGGCAGCACGGCGAGGCCGCGGAGGTCCGGGAGCAGGCTGGACCAGTCCGGGCGCGCGACCATGCCGGCCAGGCAGACCGCCTCGCACTTCGCGCGTCGCAGAGCTTTGAGGCACTTCCCGAGCTCGGCGATTCCGACCTCCGCGCCGGCGAACTCGGATAGGCTCTCGCCGGCAAACCCCTTCAGCCGGATCACGAACATCGGCCGGCCGGCCCGCTCGCAGTGCCGGGCGATCTCGACCGGAAGGTCGCCGCCGCCCGCGATCAGGCCGAGCTTGCGCACTAGACCTCGCGTTCGGGCAGGCAGAGCGGACGGCTGGCGTCGGCGCGGATGAAGTCGATGATCTCCATCACCGGGGCCGAGTGGCCGTAGGCTTGGGCGGTGTCGTCCACGCGCTCCTGGAAGGTGCCTTCGTCGGCGAACAGCAGGCGAAACGCCGTCCGCAGCTCGCCGATCGTCTCGCGGCTGAAATTGCGGCGCTTCAAGCCCACGAGGTTCAGCCCCTCGAGGTGGGCGTGGTTGCCCCAGACCAGGCCGTACGGGATCACGTCCTTGGTCACCGCCGCGAGCCCGCCGATGAAGGCGTAGCGTCCGACCCGGCAATACTGATGCACTGCCGCCAGGCCGCTCACCATCACCTGGTCGCCGACCGTCACGTGTCCGCCCAGGGTCGCGGAGTGGGCCAGGATCACCTTGTCGCCCACCTGGCAGTCATGGCCGACGTGGCTCGTGGCCATGTACATGCCGTCGGAGCCGACGCGCGTGGCACCGCCGCCGTCGGGCGTGCCGATGTGCATCGTCACATGCTCCCACAGGCGGTTGCGGTCGCCGATGATGAGCTCGGTGGGTTCGCCCTTGTAGCCGGTGTGGTGCGGCGGCCCGCCCAGGTTGGCGAAGTTTCGCACCAGACAGTCCTCGCCGATCGTCGTGTGACCCTCGATCACCACATGGGCCAGGAGCCGGGTGCGGGCGCCGATGCGGGCATGCTCGCCGACGATGCAGTAGGGACCGATCTCGACCCCCTCGCTGAGCTCGGCGCCGTCGGCGACCAGGGCCGTCGGGTGGATGGTGACGGCCAAGGCCTCTCAGGTCTCCACGACCATGGCGGCGAACTCGCACTCGGCGGCCACCTTGTCGCCGACCATGGCCTGGCCGGCGAACTTGAACACGTCGCCGCGGTGGCGGACCACCTTGACCGGCATACGCACCACGTCGCCCGGGCGCACCGGCGAGCGGAAGCGGCAGTTGTCGGCCGACATGAAGAAGATCGCCTTGCCGGCTGTGTCGACCTCGAGGGTCTTGGACATCAGGACTGCGCCGGTTTGCGCCATGGCCTCGATCAGCAGCACCGCCGGCATCACCGGATACTCCGGGAAATGGCCTGGGAAGAAGGGCTCGTTTACCGTCACGCACTTGATGCCGACGATGCTCTCGCCGGCCTTGTAGTCCTCGCAGCGGTCGACCAGCAGGAACGGGTAGCGGTGCGGTATCCGCTCCAGCACCTCGGTGATGTCGATGTCGCCGGGGTTCGACCCGGTGGGCGCCTTGCGCGTCGGCCTCATCCCTCTCCCCCCTTCCGCGTGGCGGCCCGGGCCAGCCACGCGGTCTCCTTCAGCCAGGCGCGGATCGGCCGGGCCGGCATGCCGCCCCAGGTCTCGCCCGCCGGGATGTCCTTCATCACGCCCGAGGCCGCGCCCACCCGCGCGCCCGCCCCGATGGTCACATGATCGGCCACGCCGGCGCGCCCGCCGAACTGGGCGCCGTCGCCGATCGTCACGCTGCCGGAAATGCCCGTATGGGCGGCCATGACGCAGTTACGTCCCACGCGGACGTTGTGGGCGATCTGCACCAGGTTGTCGATCTTGGTGTTCTCCCCGATCACCGTGTCCTCGAAGGCCCCGCGGTCGATGGTCGTGTTGGCCCCGATGGTCACCCCGTCCTGCACGATCAAGCGGCCGAGCTGCGGGATGTCCAGCAGGCCCTTCGGTCCAGGCGTGGCGCCAAACCCGGGCTCGCCGAGAACAGCGCCGGCGGCGATCCGCACGCGATCGCCGATCAGCGCAAAGCCGATGGTGACGTTGGGGCCGATGTCGCAATCGCGGCCGATGGCGACCCCCGGACCGATGACCGTGTTGGCCCCGATCCGCGTCCCGCGGCCCAGTCGGGCGGCCGGCCCGATCACCACGCCCGGACCGAGGCTGACGCCCGCCTCCATTTGCACGTCCGTCGCCAGCGCCGCTTGCGCGACCGGACGCGGCCGGTGGAGCCGCTCGGCGGCCAGCACATAGGCGGCCTGGGGCAAGGCCGTCATTAGCGCCACGCAACCCTGCGGCAACGCCACGGCGTCGGCAGGACGCACAAAGCAGGCCGCCGCCCTTGACGTGGCGAGGCCGCCGGCCAGGCGGGAATCGGAGAGGAAGGTGACGCTGTCCGGGCCGGCAAGGCCCAATACCGCAACCGACTGGATCAGGCGGCCGGCGGCTTCGGGATGCGCCAGTTCGGCGCCGGCCAGCGCAGCCAGTTCACCCAGCGTTGCGGGTCCCAGGTCTTCGAAGAAGCGCGGGTCGGGCATGAACTTGGCCGGCGCGACCCGCCGCTCCCCGAAGGCTAGCGGCGCGGCGGCGTGGTCGCCGGGGCGGCCGCGGCCGGACGTGGCGCCGCCGGAGCCGCCGCCGTCGTCGGCTGGTCCAGGCGCTCGCGGTCGAAGGCGAACTGCGTGATCTTGCCGTTCAGTGCGGTCACCACCGTCTGGGTGATGTCCATGGCGGGGTTGCCGATCACCACCGCCTGGCGGTTCATGAGGAGCGAACACCCCTTCTGCTGGTAGGCGGTGCGGATCAGGGGATCCATTTCCGTGCCGATGCGGGTCACCGCCTTCTGCTCGGTGGCCTGCAGTTCGCGATCGCGCAGCTGGCCCTTGCGCTGCAGCGCATTGGCGCGGACCTGCACGGCCGCGGCGCGCTGCTCGAAGGCGTCGGCGGCCATGGTGCCTCGCTGGGTCTCGAGGGTCTTGGCCTCGGTCTGGATGGCGGTCTGCTCGGCGTTCAGCTCAGCGTTCACCTGCTGCACGAGCTGCTGCAGGCGTGTCTGGACGTACTTGCCGACCGTCGAATTGGCGATCGCCGCTTCGACCGAGACGATGCAGACGCCGGGGAGCGCCGCGCCATGGACGACCGCCGGCGGGGCGGCGGCCGGAGCTGCGGGGGCCTGGGCGTTGGCGGCAGATGCGCCCGCCAGGGCGACGGCCGCGGCGGCGGCGCCGGCGAGGAGGGTCTTGAGGGTCATGACTATTGGAACCTTGTTGAAGTGGAGAACCGGAACGTCTCGGTCTTGTCGTAGGGAGCCTTCGACAGGACACGGCTGAAGTCGAATTGAATGGGCCCGACGGGGGCCCGCCAGAAGATGGTGATGCCCACCGAAGCGCGGAGCTTGAGATCGTCCTTGATGCAGACGTTGCGAGAGCCGGGCGTGGCGAGGTTGCCGATCGTCATGGTGGGATCGTTGGGATCGGTGATGGTCGGATTCAGGCAGTCCAGATCGCCGGCCCGGTAGGTCTTGTCCGTCTTGTCCAGCTTGCCGAGCGTGCCGATGTCGCTGAAGAGCGCGGCCTTGATGCCGTACTGCTCTGGCAAGAAGGTCGGGATGAGCAGCTCGACCGTGCCGATGGCGTACATCTTGCCTCCCAGCGCGTCTGCGCGGACGAAGCTGGTGTCGCGCGGTCCGATGCCGGCGGTCTCGAAGCCGCGGAAATCCAGGCCGCCCTTGAAGTAGCGCTCGTTGATCCGCACCGGGTCGCCGGCCCAGCCGACAACGTAGCCGGCCGAGCCGGTCAGCGAGAGGACCAGATCCTTGGTGAAGCCATGGTACCAGCCGCCGCCGATGTCGCTGCGAACGTAGTTCACGTCGCCGCCGAGGCCGGCGATGTCCTGGTTGCCTTCGATGTACCAGCCGCGCGTCGGGTTGAGGTAGTCATTGCGCAGGTCGAGCCGCGCGCCATAGCCCACCGCCGAGGTGAAGCGGCTGCCCCGCTGCTCGCAGAGCGCCGCCGACAGCACGGGGGCCGTCGGATCGCAGAAGAAGTCCGAGATCGAGATGTCGTCGTTGCGGATCGTGTAGCGCAGGTTGCCCCGCGAGTTCAGGCTGAGCGGGAAGCCCGCCCGCAGGGTCGAACCGTACGTCGTGGTCTTGTAGGCCGAGAACTCCGACAGGTCGTAGCGATAGCCGAACACGTCGAGGCCCGCCGCCACGTCGCGGTTCAGGAACCGGGGCTCTGTGAAAGAGAAGTCCAGCTGCTGGCGGAGCGAGCCGATGGATATGCGGGCGCGAACATCCTGGCCACGGCCGCGGAAATTGCGCTGGGTGACGCCGAGATCCACCACCAGCTGGTCGACCGACGAATAGCCCGCTGAGAACGAGAGTTCGCCGGTCGGCTGCTCCTCGACCTTCACCTGCAGGGCCGTGCGGTCCGGGGCCGATCCCGGGATCTCGGTGATGTCGACCTCCTTGAAGAAGCCGAGCGCGCGGATCTGGCGGCGGGACCGGTCGACCAGCGCGCGGTTGTAGGCGTCGCCCTCCACCACGCTCATCTCGCGGCGGATCACGTAGTCCAGGGTCTGGGTATTGCCCACGACGTCGATGCGGTCGACGTAGACGCGCGGCCCCTCGCGAACCTGGAAGCTGACGTCGACCGTGCCCTTGTCGCGGTCCGGCGTGTAGCGCGGGCGCACGTCCACGAAGGCGAAGCCCGCGGCGCCGGCGGCGAAGGTGAGCGAGTCCGTCGCCTGCTCGATCGCCTCGTCCTTGTAGATCTCGCCCGGGCGGATCGGGACCAGGGACTTCAGGACGTTCTTGTCGAGCTTCTGCAGCTCGGTCTCCACGTCGACCTTGCCGAACCTGTACCGCGGGCCTTCGTCGACGGTGTAGGTGACCACGAATCCGTTCTTGTCCGGCGACAGCTCCGCGACGGCCGAGGAGACGCGGAAGTCGTAGTAGCCGCGATTGCGGTAATGCTTGCGCAGCTGCTCCTTGTCGTACTCGAGCCGGTCGGGATCGTAGTTGGCCTGCGACGAGGCGAAGAACTTGTACCAGCGGCTCTCCTCGGTCACGACGACGTCGCGCAGGTCAGAGTCGGAGAAGGCCTTGTTGCCCAGGAAGTTGACCGAGAGGATGCCGCTCTTGGGGCCCTCGTCGATCTTGAAGATCAGGTCCACGCGCTTCTGAGGCAACTCGATGATTTGCGGCGTCACGGTCGCTGAGATGCGGCCCGAGCGGCGGTAGAGCTCGACGATCCTCTGCACATCCGACTGGGCTTTGGCGCGGGTGAAGATGCCGCGCGGACGCACAGTCACCTCGTCTCGCAGCTTGTCTTCCTTCAGCCCCTTGTTCCCCTCGAAGATCACCCGGTTGATGATCGGGTTCTCGACGACGGTGACAATCAGGTCGCCGTTCTGCAGGTTGATGGTCACGTCGGCGAAGAGGTCGGTGCGGAACAGAGCCTTCAGCGCCAGGTCGATGCGCGCGGCGTCCACCACCTCGCCGGTCTGGATCGGCAGGTAGGACTGGATCGTCGACTGTTCGATCCGTTCGTTGCCCTGGATCAGGATGCGGCTGACGACGCCGGATTGCCCTTGCGGGAGGGCCGGGACAGCCGGCTGGGCGAGCGCCAGCGTTGGGACCACGAGGCCGGTTGTGCCCAGAAGGAGCGCAAGGCCGGTGGCGTACGCTGCGCGGGTCGCGCGGGTCTGAAACATCGAATCAGCCGGGTAAGTGGCGAACAAGCCTAGGAGAATAGGCGGTCCACGAGATTGAACACACGCAGGCGCTGCAAATCGTTCCAGGTGGCGAACAACATCAAACCGAGAACGAGTGCAAGGCCCACGCGGTAACCTGCCGCCTGAACCTTGGCCGCAAGAGGGCGCCGAGCGATCGCTTCGTAGGCATAGAACAGCAGGTGTCCGCCATCGAGCACGGGCACCGGCAGCAGGTTCATGAAACCGATACCGACCGAGATCGCTGCGACCAGCTGCAGCATGGTCAGCCCGCTGGAAAACAGGAATTCACCCACGCCGTCGGAATTCCTGGCCGTCTGCTTGGCGAGGTCGCCCGAGAGCTGGGCCATCCCGAGCGGACCGGACAGCTGCTCTGCCGTTTCCTTCCCGGCGATCATGCGCCCGATGTAGGTGACCGTGACGGTGATGGTTTCCCAAGTCTGCTCGGCGCCGCGCCCGATGGCTTCGATCGGGCCGTAGCGCTTCACGGTCACATCGCCTGGTCGATTGATGTGCTCGATCCCAAGGCGGCCGAGGTTCTGGGTGTGTCCGAGCGAGTCGACGATCTGTGCGCGGCGCGGCGTAGCGGTGATGCTCACCGGCCGGCCGTCACGCATGACGGTGAATTGAATCGGCGTGTTCGAGCTCAGGATCACGAGCCGGGTCAGTTGCTCGAAGCCCTTGAGCTTCTTGCCGTTCGCCTCCGTCACCACATCCCCGACCTGGAAGCCGGCCTGGGCCGCTGCGCTCCCCGGCTTGACGACGTCGACGCGCGTGGAGCCGAACGACTCGCCGAACGCCATGAGGAGGCCCGCAAAGATCGCGATCGCGAGCAGGAAGTTGGCCAGCGGTCCGGCGGCGATGATGAAGGTGCGCTGCCAGAGGGGCTTGAAGTGGAAATAGTCCCTGAGCGCCGCCTCGCCCTCCGTGCGTACGAGGTGGCGGCGAAGATCGTCCAGGCTCTCGGCATCCGGGATCGACGCCATGTTCTCATCGCCGGAGAAGCGGACGTACCCGCCGATCGGCATCCAGGCGATCCGGTATTCCGTGCCGGTCTTCCCCTTCCAGCTGAACAGCGCCCGACCGAAGCCGATGGCGAAGCGGTCGACCTTCGCGCCCACCGCCCGACCGGCCAGAAAGTGACCCAGCTCGTGCACCGTGATGACGAGCCCGATCACGATCAGGAACGGCAGCACCGTGAGCAGGATGGTCTGGAGGATCTGCATCGTGACGGGTCTTGCTCCTCAGGCCGCCGCCAGGGCGGTCACCACCTGGTCCGCGACGCGGCGGGCCTCGGCGTCGGTGTTGCGGGCGCTCTCGACCGCATCGTCTTCCGTTTGGGCGGCGCCTTGCGTCCTGTCCATACGCTCCAGCGTCTCCTGCACGACATTCGGGATATCCAGAAAGCCGATGCGTCGGTCAAGAAAGGCTGAAACGGCGCGCTCGTTCGCCGCATTCATCGCCGCCGGCGCGCGGCCCCCTGCGGCCAGCGCCTGCTTGGCGATCGAGAGCGCGGGAAAGCGCTCCGGGTCGGGGTCGAGGAACGTCAGCGGGCCAGCCTTGACGAGATCGAGCTTCGGGGCCGGCCAGGGCAGCCGGTCCGGCCAGGCGAAGGCGCAGGCTATCGGCGGACGCATGTCCGGCGGCCCCAGTTGCGCCAACGTCGAGCCGTCGGCGTACTCGACGAGGGAGTGGATGATCTGCTGCGGGTGAATGAGGACCTCGATCCGCTCGGCCGGCATGGCGAACAGGTAGCTGGCCTCGATGACCTCGAGCCCCTTGTTCATCATGGTCGCGGAATCGACCGAAATTTTGGCGCCCATGCTGAAGTTGGGGTGCGCGACGGCCTGTTCGGGAGTCGCTGCGGCCATCGCCTCGCGGGTGGCGTTGCGGAATGGACCCCCGGACGACGTCAGGATCAGCCGCCGCACGTGGGCCGCGGCCTGCGGGTCCAGCACCTGGAAGATGGCCGAATGCTCGGAGTCCACCGGCACCACCGCCCCACCGGCCAGCTTGGCCGTGCGCAGCAGGGACGGGCCGGCGCAAACCAGGCTCTCCTTGTTGGCCAGCGCGATCACCGCGCCCGCCTTGGCCGCCGCGAGCGTCGGCGCCAGGCCCGCGAAGCCTACGATCGCCGACATCACCCACTGCGCCTCGGCCGCGGCGGCATCGGTCACGGCCCCCTCCCCGGCCGCCGTCGCGATGCCGGATCCAGCGAGCCGTTCACGCAGTTCTGGCAACGCCGATTCGTCTTGGATCACAGCGACTTGCGGCCGCCACCTCAGGGCCTGCTCGGCGAGCCGCCCCGCGTTGCGGCCGGCAGTCAGCGCGACCACCTCCACCTCGACCCTGGCCTGGTCGAACAGGTCCAGCGTGGAAACCCCCACCGATCCCGTCGAGCCCAGGACACTGACCTTGCGCGGCAGGTTCAATGCCAGCCCCATTGGTTGGCGAGGCGCGTGATAGCCATAACCACGACGGCGAACATCAGCCCGTCGACGCGGTCGAGCAAGCCGCCGTGGCCCGGGATCAGGTCGCCGGAGTCTTTCACGCCGAACCGCCTCTTCAGCGCGGACTCCCAGAGGTCGCCGGCCATGGTCGCGAGCCCGACCGCCAGACCGATCATGGCCGCCGCATAGAGATTGAGGTTGAAGGCGGGCAACGCCGCCATCAAGGCCCCGGTCCCCGTCGCCGCGGCCAGGCCGCCGACGAAGCCCGACCAGGTCTTGTTGGGCGAGAACCGCGGCCAGAGCTTGGGCCCCTTCAGGGTGCTGCCGACCGCGAAAGCGCCCACGTCGGCGGCCCAGGTGGCGGCGAACAGCATCAACACCCACCACTTGCCCTGGTCCGTTCCACGCAGCCACACCAGGCACAGCGCCGCCGGCGCGATGTAGAGCACTCCATAGGCGGCGTCTGCCGGCCGTTCGGCCACGCCCCGGGCGATCAGCGCCGCGGCCACGGCGCCCAGGGCGACCGCGGTCCATGCCGTGATGTCGTGGCCCAGGAAGCTCATGAAGATGGCCACCAGCACCGCGGCGGTTACAGCGGCGGAGACCCGGGTCGGCGCCACCGGGGCGCTCATCCCGCCCCATTCCAGCGCCAGAAGCGCTACGCCTACCGAGACGATGACGAGGTAGGGCCAGCCACCGAACCAGGTCGCCGCCAGGGCCGCCGGCGCCAGCACCACGGCCGAGGCGACCCTCAAGCCCAGGTTGGACCAGTCGAACGCGCGCTTAGCCGGCGGCGAGGACGTCATCGGCAACGATTGCGCCATAGCGCCGGTCCCGGGCCGCGAACGCGGCCAAGGCCGCCCTCAGGTGTTCCTCGCCATAGTCGGGCCACAGCACGTCCTGGAAGACGAGTTCGGCATAGGCGGCTTCCCACAGCAGGAAGTTCGAGAGCCGCTGCTCCCCCGACGGCCGCACGATCAGGTCCGGAGGCGGCGAGCCGGCGGTGGCGAGGTAGCTCTGGAACGTCGTCTCGTTCAGGTCCTCCGGCTTCGCCCGCCCCGCGGCCACCGCATCGGCGAACCGTCGCGCCGCATCGGCGATATCGGCCTGGCCGCCGTAGTTGAACGCGATGTCGAGGTGGAAGCGGTCGTTCCTGGCCGTCCGCGCTTCGGCGTCGTCGATCAGGCGCACCAAGTCCTCGGAGAGTCCCTGGCGTCGGCCGATGACGCGCACGCGCACGCCTTCCCGTTCGAGACGCGCAATGTCGGTCTCGAAGTAGCGCTTGGGCAGCGCCATCAGTTCGGAGACCTCGGCGGCCGGGCGGCTCCAGTTCTCCGTGGAGAAGCCGAACACCGTCAGCCAGCCGATCCCCAGCTTGGGCGCCGCCGAGACCGTGCGTTTCAGGGCCTCGACGCCGGCGCGGTGTCCCAGCGTGCGCGGCAGGCCGCGCTTCTTCGCCCAGCGCCCGTTACCATCCATCACGAGGGCCACGTGCAGCGGGCGCGTCGATCCTTGCGAAGAAGGCGCGCCCGGACGCGGGGTCTCGGAGGAAGCTGACATTTGCGTGGATAGCGTCCCTAGGGCGGGGGTCAGACGTGCATGATCTCTTGTTCTTTGGTTTTCAAGGCCTCGTCGATCCGCTTGATGGCGTCGTCGGTCAGCTTCTGGACCTCGGTCTCCATCTTCTTCTCTTCGTCCTGGCTGATGACGTGGTCCTTCTCGGCCTTGCGCAGGTCGTCGTTGGCGTCGCGGCGGATGTTGCGCACCGAGACGCGGTGCTGTTCGGCGTACTTGCCGGCCAACTTGGCGATCTCCTTGCGGCGCTCTTCGGTCAAGGGGGGGATCGGAATGCGCAGGGTCTGGCCGTCGACCACCGGGTTCAGACCAAGGTCGGAGGCGCGGATAGCCTTCTCCACCGAGACGACGAGGCCGCGGTCCCACACGTTGACGCTGATCATCCGGGGCTCGGGCACGCTGACGGCGCCCACCTGGTTGATCGGCATGGACGAGCCGTAGGCGTCCACGTGGATCTGGTCGAGCAGGCTCGCCGACGCCCGTCCCGTGCGCAGGCTCGCGAAGTCGGACTTCAGGTCGGCGACGGCCTTTTCCATGCGATCCTTGTACTTCGACAGGACCGGCTTCTCGGCGGTGGCCATACGGGGGTCTCCCTTGGTCTATCGTTCGAACTTAACCCTCAGGCGATGGTCGTGAAGACCCCTTCGCCCGCCAGCACCTTGCGGAAGGCGCCGCGCTCGCGGATCGAAAACACCACGATGGGGATGGCGTTGTCGCGCATCAGCGCCACGGCCGAGGCGTCCATGACCCGCAGGTCCCTCTGCAGCACCTCGGTGTAGCTCAGGCTGTCGTAGCGCTGGGCGGCCGGGTCCTTCTTCGGGTCGGCGGTGTAGACACCGTCGACGCTGGTGCCCTTGAAGAGCACGTCGCAGCCCATCTCGTTGGCCCTGAGCGCCGCGGCCGTGTCCGTCGTGAAGAACGGCGCGCCGACGCCGGCGGCGAAGATCACCACCCGGCCCTTCTCCAGATGGCGCAGGGCGCGCCTGCGGATCACCGGCTCGCACACCTCGGCCATGGAGATCGCCGACTGCACCCGGGTGTGGACGCCGATCTTCTCGAGCGCCGCCTGCAGCGCGAGCGCATTCATCACCGTGGCCAGCATGCCCATGTAGTCGGCGCTGGCCCGCTCCATCCCCCGGCCGGCGAGCGAGACGCCGCGGAAGATGTTGCCGCCGCCGATCACGAGGCAGAGCTCCACCCCGCTTTCGACCACTTCCTTGATGTCCTCGGCGGTGCGCTCCAGCGTGTCCGTGTCGATGCCGAACTGCTGGTCCCCCATCAGGACCTCGCCCGACACCTTCAGCAGCACTCTTTTGAAGCGGGGGGCGCCGGCGGCCATTCGGGCTCTCTCCAGATCGTTACGCGTAGATACAGCAAGGGCGCGGCGTGTCGAACGCGCCGCGCCCTCTTTTTCCGTGCAGACTTCGCCTAGACCTTGGCGGTCATCGAGGCGACCTCGGCGGCGAAGTCATCGGCCTTCTTTTCCACGCCCTCGCCGAGGGCGAAGCGGACGAAGCCCTTCAGCGTGACGGGCGAACCCACCTGCTTGCCCGTCTCCGCGATCAGCTGCTCGATCGTCTGGTCGGGGTTCATCACGAAGGGCTGCTTCACGAGGACGACTTCCTCCTGCCACTTGCGGATTCGGCCCTCGACCATCTTTTCGGCGATCTCACGCGGCTTGCCCGATTCCATCGCCATCTGGGTCTGGATCTCGCGCTCCTTGGCCACGACCTCCTGGTCGAGCTCGTCGGACGACAGCGCCAACGGCGGGGTCGGCGTGCCGGCCACGTGCATGGCGATCTTGCGGCCGACGTCCTTCAGCTGCGCGGCGTCGCCGGCGCCTTCCAGCGCCACCAGCACGCCGAGGCGGGCCACGCCCTCGCCCTGCACGTTGTGCAGGTAGAGCGAAACGGCGCCCTGGCTCACCTCGAGCTTCGCCGTGCGGCGCAGCCGCATGTTCTCGCCGATCGTGGCGATCATGCCGGTGATCATGTCGCCGATCGTCTCGTCGGCGCCGTGGGCCTTCGCGTCGTGGATCGTGTCGAGGGCGTTCATGGCGATCGCCGTGGCCGCGATGCGACGGGCGGCGTCCTGGAAGCGGTCGTTCTTGGCCACGAAGTCGGTCTCGGCGTTCAGCTCGATGAGCACGCCGGTCTTGCCGTCGCCGGAGACCAGGCCCGCGACCAGACCTTCGGCCGCAGCGCGGTCGGCCTTCTTGGCGGCCTTGGCGAGACCCTTGGTGCGCAGCCAGTCCATGGCCGCGTCCATGTCGCCGTTCGTCTCCTGCAAGGCCTTCTTGCAGTCCATCATGCCCACGCCGGACTTCTCGCGCAGGTCCTTGACCATCTGAGCGGTGATTTCCGCCATCGGTCGGCTCCTTCAAAGGTTGGTCGCGCGCGGGCGTTTAAGCGCCCGCGCCAAGGTTTCATGTCAGGCGGGCCGCGAGCGGCCTCAGCCAGCCTGTTCTTCGCTCGCCGGCTCTTCGCCGGCTTCGGCCGCGGGGGCCTCCGCGGCGGTGCTATCCGGTTCCGCGCCGGCCTCGGCTGCCGGGGCTTCCTCGGCCGGAGCGGCCTCACCGGTCATCTCGGCCTCGAGAGCCGCGGCTTCCGGCTCGGTCACCTCGGCTTCCGGCTCCGGCGCAGGCTTGGCGGCCTTGGGAGCCGCGGCCTTCTTCGACAGCGCGGGTTCGATCGGAGCTTCAGAGGCGCCCAGGTCGACGCCGGCTGCCGCCTGGCCGGCGGCCAGGCCGTCGAGGATCGAGTCGGCCATCAGGTCGCAGTAGAGCTGGATGGCGCGCGCGGCGTCATCGTTGCCCGGGATCGGGAAGGTGATCCCGTCGGGATTGGAGTTGGTGTCGAGGATCGCGATCACCGGAATGTTCAGCTTGCGCGCTTCCTGGAT
>CAZBXO010000093.1:0-14144 GCA_964495645.1 uncultured Phenylobacterium sp.
CGGTCGGCGATTTCCAGCTCGCCCAGGCAGACCAGCACATGGTCCGCGCTGGCGTGCTCCTGCAGCATCCGGTCGGCGATGGCGATCGCCGCGGCTTCGTCCGCCGCCTCGAAGGCGTCGAACGCCACGGGCGCGTTCTTCGCGTTGAAGGCATGGAATGTGTAGAGCGCCAACCGCCGTTCTCCCTGCGAGGGCGGAGGCTTCTAGATTACGCGGATGAACCGCGCCTGACGAAGCGGCGCCGTGGCGGCGGCCTCACGGCGCCCTCGGCGAGGCCTTCTCGGCCTGCCGCCGCAGTTCGGCGGCCCGCTTGAGCAGCCGCTCCTTGTCCGGCCGGTAGCTGACCAGGGCGGCGAGCCGTTCGGCCTCCTCGGCTTCCGCCAGCAACTGTTCGCGCGACTTCATGACCGGGCGAACCTTGGAAGCGCCGGTATGTTCCGACAGCCAAGTCGCGCAAACCGCTGATCGGAAGGTGATTTTTCGGTACGGCCGCGCTTGTCCCGGCCGGCGAGCCCCTACATTGCCACCGTTCGGCGCTCAGGCCTGCGTATCTGGCCTTCGAGCGCTCGGCGGCCCCGGCGCAACCTCCCCCCTGCGACGGGGCCGCCGCTACGCGCGGCCCCGCCTGCGCCGCCTTTCCTCGGTCCTCTCCCTCTACGCTCCGCCGGGGGAGAGGAAGGGGGGAGCCGCGCCGCTGCGACCCCGCGCCGTTTGATTGACGCAACGGCGCCCGGACACTCTCCTATCCCAACAAAACCAACACCCTGGGAGACGACGCCATGGCCTGGACCTTCGCCGACGTCTGGGAAGCGATCGCCGCCATCCAGCCCGGCCACCCGGCGATGATCCAGGGCGAGCGGGTGATCACCTGGGCTGAGTTCGACCGCCGGGCCGACGCGCTGGCAGCCCGCCTGATCGCCGAGGGCCTGGGACCCCAGGCCAAGGTCGCCGCCTACCTCTACAATGGCCCTGAGTACCTCGAGGCCTACTACGCCGCCTTCAAGGCCGGCTACGCCCCCGTCAACGTCAACTACCGGTACGGCCCGGAAGAGCTCGTCTACCTGTTCGACAACGCCGATGCGGAAGCCGTCGTCTTCCATGCCGGCTTCGCCGACATGGTCCAGAAGATCCGCCCGCGGCTACCGGGCGTAAAGGCCTGGATCGCGGTCGCCGAGCCCGGCCATCCGGTCCCCGACGGCGCCCTCGACTACGACGCCATCGTCGCCGAGACACCGGCTGACCGCCCGGTCCGCGCGCCGCACGGCCGGCACGGCGACGACCTGCTGCTGCTCTACACCGGCGGCACCACCGGCATGCCGAAGGGTGTGATGTGGCGTCAGGACGACCTCTTCCAGGTGATCGGCGCCGGGGGCAATGCGCTGGCCGGCATCGCGCCCGCCACCTCGGTCGAGGAGTTGATCGCCCGCATCCAGGGTCCCGAGCACGCCCGGCCCACCACGCTCGTCGCCTGCCCGTTGATGCACGGGACCGGCCAGTTCTCCTCGATCATCGCCTTCAACGTCGGCGGGACCGTGTCGCTGCTGCCCTCGCGCAAGTTCAGCGCCATCGAGCTGTGGGACGAGGCCGACCGGCTGCAGGTCAGCAACATCGTCATCGTCGGCCTGGCCTTCTCGACGCCGATGCTGGAGGCGCTGGAGGCCAACCCCGGCCGCTGGAGCCTGGACACCGTCAAGGTGATGAGCTCGTCCGGCTCCATGTGGAGCCAGGAGAACAAGCGCGGCCTCCTGAGCTACGCGCGCAACGCCATGATCCTCGACAGCTTCGGCTCGTCCGAGGCCGTCGGCATGGGCCTGTCGGCCTCGGCGCCCGGCGCCGAGGCGCAGACCGCCGCCTTCACCCCCGGCCCGAACGGCGCGGTCTTCACCGAGGACGGCCGCCGCGTCGCGCCTGGCTCGGGCGAGCGCGGCCTGGTCGCCGTCACCGGCTTCCTGCCGGCCGGCTACTACAAGGACCCGGAGAAGACCGAGCGCACCTTCCGGGTCTTCGAGGGCGTCCGCTGGAGCGTCCCTGGCGATTGGGCGGAGGTGAACGCCGACGGTTCGCTGAAGCTGCTCGGCCGCGGCTCGGTCTGCATCAATACCGGCGGCGAGAAGGTCTTCCCCGAGGAGGTCGAGGAGGCGCTCAAGACCCACGCGAAGGTGCGCGACGCGGTCGTGGTCGGCGTGCCGGACGCCCGCTTCGGCGAGCGCATCTGCGCCGTCGTCGAGCCGGTCCCGGGCGAGGCGCCAACCCTGGGTGAGATGTCGGCCCACGTGCACGGCCAGCTGGCCGGCTACAAGGCCCCGCGCGAGCTGGTGGTGGTGGAGAGCATCGGCCGCGCCCCCAACGGCAAGGTCGACTACGCCGCCGTGAAGGCCCGGGCGCTGAAGGAACTCGGCCAGCCCGCTTGAGGCCTATGGTTAACCGTTCGGAAAAGCCCGCCCCTCACAGTGGCCGGCGTGAACGTATTCGATCAGATCCTCGAGGACAGTCAGGCCGGCTACGAGAAGCAGGTCCAGATCATCGTCGAACGCCTCGACCTGCGCTTCGGCGAGGAGCTGGGTCACCTCGCCAAGGAGGACCTGCCGCAGGCGCTGATGGCCGCGATCGGCGAGGGCGGCGCACACGCGGGCCTGAAGCTCGTCTACGCCGAGGATATCGGCAAGCTGGCGTGGTGGGCCGACCTCAAGCTCACGGACCAGGACGAGGGCCGCCTCGCCGCCCTGATCCGCCAGGCGATCCACGAGGCCGCCGCCGAGCTTCCGCGCACCTGCGCCCCGCCCGACACCGAGGCCCGCTGGTCGCACACCATCCTCGGCGGCTGGTTCGTCAACCGCCTGCACTCGCCGACCCGCGGCGTCTTCGACTACGCCCTGGCGCTCGCCAGGGACCCCAGGAACCGCCGCATCGACATCCTCCACGCCGGCGTCTTCACGCCCGAGCTGGAGGCCTTCGCCCAGGAGCGCTTCGGCCCCCTTCGCGACCGAGTCCGCTTCATCTCCAAGGAGCGGACCCCGACCTTCCTGGTCGACGCCATCGACGCCGGCCCCTCGACCTTCCACGTGTGGTGCGAGGCGGTGACCGACATCCACATCACCCTCCTCGGCCTCTTCGGGCCGGTGGTGATGTTCACCTGCGGCGACGCCGCGCCCACCCAGTACGCCGACGTCTACTGGTACCCCCACGAGGCGGACTACATCCGCACCCTCTGGGCCCGCCGCGAAGCGCCGGCCCTCTACAGCGCCAACTACCAGCAGACCCAGGCCACGCCGTTCACACGCGTGCCGGTCCAGGCGCGCCGCGACCGCACCGCGCTGGGCTTCGCCCCCGACGACACGGTCATCGTCACCGCCGGCAACCGGCTCGGCATCGAGATGGACCAGGCCTTCGTCGACGGCCTCGCGCCCATGATCCTCAACAATCCGAAGCTCCGCTGGCTGATCGTCGGCGGTCTGCAGGACTACTGGATCTCGGCCTTCCAGCAGGTGCTGGGCACGCAGTTCGCCCACGTCCACCACGACGCCGATCTGACCGGCCTCTTCGCCGCCACCGACATCTACGCCAACCCGTTCCGCGCCGGCGGCGGCAACACCGCCATCATGGCCATCGATGCCGGGACCACCGTCCTGACCTTGGCGACGCAGGGCGACGTCGGCGCCTTCGTCCCCAAGGCCCACAAGGCCGCCTCGGTCGAGGACTACTTCGAGCGCCTGAAGGCCCTGGTGGACGACCGGGCGCTGCGGGCGGCCTGGACAGTGGAGCAGCAGTCGCTGCTGGCCACCCGGCTGGATGGCGAGCTGTTCGGCAAGGAACTGGCGACCCTCTGCGACCTGGCCCTGGTCCGCTACGCCACCCGCTGCCACCTGCCGTTGGAAGTCCTCCTGGACCGCCCGCTCGCCGTCGCCAGCTAGAGCGCGCCCAGCACCACCGAGGTCGTCTCCTCGAGCGCCGCCACCTCGATGTCCGGATAGCAAGGCAGCCCCAGGGTCGTGGCCGCCAACCGTTCCGTGGCCGGCAGGGCCAGCCGCGGCGCCTGCGCGAACGCAGGCTGGGCGTGGACGCCCTCGCCCCACCACCGTCGCGTCGCGATCCCGCGCTGGGTGAGGCGTTGCTCGATCTCGGCCGCCGCCTCGGTCGTGATGCAGGCGGTCGAACCCACCCAGGTCTCGCCCAGCCCCTCGGCCAGAAGGTGGCCCAGCGCGGCGCGGTAGTAGCCGAGCAGACTGAGCCACCGCGGCCGCTGCACCGGCCAGAGGTCCAGCGCCGCCAGCCCGAACGCCGCGCCATACTCGGAGAGCTTGCCGTTCAGGCCGACCGTCGAGGACTCGCGCCGCCCGGCGAAGCCGAAGTTGGCCCGCGCCCGCAGGTCGGCGATCAGTCCGACGTTGCGGCTGACCACGAAGCCGCCCTCCCCTAGGCCCAGCACCTTGGTTGCGTGCAGGCTGACCGCTGCGGCCGCCTCGCCCGGGACCAGGCCGTCGAATCCGGCCGCCGCATCGACCACCACCGGCACGCCGGTCCGCCCCGCGAACCGGTCCCAAGCGGCGATGTCCAGCGGCAAGCCGTACGGCGACACCGGCATCACCGCGGCGACGTCCCTCGGGGCACGGGCGAGCGCGGCCTGGGCGATCTCTGGCGTCAGCGCCCCGCTGGTTCCGTCGATGTCGACCAGGAACGGCGTCAGTCCCGCCGCCGTCGCCGCATGCGCCGTCGCCGTGAAGGTCCAGGATGGCATTAGGCATAGGCCGACTCGTCCGCCCGTGGCTGCCAGCAGGGCCAGCGTCAGGCCGACCGTCCCGTTGGCGCAGGTGACCACGCACTCGGCAGGCAGGCCGAACCTCTCGGCGAGGCGCGCCTCGAACCGCGCGTTCAGCGGGCCGTAGTTGGAGTAGGTCCGGGCGTCGTCGACCTGGCGGAGGTAGGGCAGCGCCGCCTCGACCGGCGCCAGCTGTGGCCGCGCGACCGGCACGCGCGGCGCACGCGCCAGATCCCATGGACCGCCGGACGCAACAGGCGGTGCAGGGTGCTTCTGTGCGGCGAGCGCCATCCCCGCGAGTGAAGGCCGATATGGTTTACCGATCCTTGCCAAGATTTAATGGCGGCAAGGGTTTACGGCCGCCGGCTGCCAGCGGAGGCTCCGGCGTCCCGCCCTTCTGGAGCGTTGCCATGACGCCGATCCGAGTCGCCCTCGCCGCCGCCGCCGCAGGCCTGATCTCCCTGGCCGCAGTGACGGCCGCCAACACCCAGACTGCGGCGCTGACCTGGGAGGTGGACGGCGATCAGGATGGCGACGGTCTCGTCCACTTCGAGCTGAGCTATCGGCCCAGCCCCAATCATCACACCCAGGTCGGCCGCACGACGGAGCTGACGGACCTCGCCGGCCTTACCCCAGCGCAGTTGGCCGGAAGCGCCAGCACCCTCGTGCGCTTCCGCATCGCCCGCGACGCCGGGACCTTCGCTTGCGAGGGCTCAGCGCGCGCCGACTACGCCTCCGGCAGCTGCGAATTCGCCGAGAACCCGGCCTTCGCCCAGACCCTCGTGCAGCGCGGCGTCGGCCGCCCGGCCGATGACCAGCTGCTGCGCCTCGCCATGCACGACATCGGCGTCGCCTACCTCGACGAGCTGCAGCGCCAGCGCTACGCGCAGGTTTCCGTCGGCGACCTCGTCCGGGCCGCCGACCACGGCGTCAGCTACAAATACCTCAGGGGCATGGGCGACGCCGGCTACCGGGTCGGCGAGATCGGCGCCTTGATCCGGATGCGCGACCACGGCGTCTCGACGAGGTATGTCGCCGAGCTGCAGTCCGCCGGCTACGCCTCGATCCCAGCCGAGGAGCTGATCCGGCTCCGCGATCACGGTGTCAGCGCCACCTACCTGGGCGAGCTGCGCCGCGCGGGCCTGACGAACCTGTCGCTCGACCAGCTCGTGCGCCTGCGCGACCACGGCGTCAGCGCCGCCTTCCTCGCCGGTCTGCAGGAAACGGGCTACGCCCGCGCGTCGGTCGACCAGATCATCCAGATGCGCAACCACGGCGTCAGCGCGGGCTTCCTGAAGGACCTGGACGCCGCCGGCTACTCCCGGCTGTCCATCGACCAAGTGATCCGGTTACGCGACCGCGGCGTCTCGGCCGGGTACCTCCAGGGCCTCCAGCAGGTCGGCTATTCGGGTGTGCCAGTGGACCAGCTGATCCGCATGCGTGATCACGGCGTGACGGCGGACTTCGTGCGCCGCGCCACCGCGGGCGGCCGCATCGACGTCGAGGAACTGATCCGCATGCGCGACCGCGGCTGGACCGGCCGCGAGCGCGACTAGTAGGTCAGATTGCCGAGGCTGCGGACGAACTCCACCAGCGCCGATCTCGACGCGCCGCGCGGCAGCTCCGAATAGGCCTTCAGCAGCTCCAGCGCGCCAGGTTCGGCCAGCAGGTTGGCCACCTCGTCCACGGCGCTGGCGTTGGCCGGCGAGGCCTCGCCGAACATCTCCGAAACCGGCACGCCCAACGTGCGGGCGATCCGCGTCAGCATCGAGGCCGACACCCGGTTGGCGCCACGTTCGTACTTCTGGATCTGCTGGAATGTGACGCCCGCCGCTTCGGCGAGAGATTGCTGGGAGAGTCCTTTCAGCTTGCGCAGAAGCCGGATTCGCGCACCGACGGCGACGTCGACGGGATCGGCTGCGGCTTCGGGTTTGCTGGCCATTCGGCTTTGGTCGTCCTTGCGTCAGGCTCTAACGGGTACGAGTGGCGGCATCGTCCGTCGGCGGAACGACCGCATCGCCAGACGCCGCCTGGTCGGAGATGCAGAAGCAGGCTTCGGCGATCACGATCCCGATCGCGCGCCGCAGGGGGCCGTACATCGGCGCTTCGCGCTCGAGCGCGATCAATTCCTCCTCGTACGGGGCGAGCAGCTCGACCAGATTTTGGGCAAGCCGCCGAGCGTGCTCGTGAGTGTGAATCATGTGCCCCCCGTGACATTGATCAGCGTCAAACATCGGTCAGGGGAATGCAAGCAACCCAGAGACGCGCCGCCCGGGCTGCGCCATCCTGCCGCTACAGTTCAGCTCTGCCACTAGGCGGCGGCCTCGGACGCGCGGCTCTGGCCATCGCGCCGGCCGACGCCGTAGGCGGGATTGCGCTCCCAGCGCAGTGCGTCGGCGACGATCTGTTCGAGGGACGAGACCGCGGGCGTCCATCGCAGCAGCGTCTGCGCCCGCGTCGGGTCCGCCACCAGGCTCGCGGGATCGCCCTCGCGGCGGGCGCCCACGGTGTGTGGGACGGCGCGGCCGGCCGCCCGGCCGACAGCTTGGACCACCTGGCGCACCGAAGCGCCACGGCCCGTGCCTACGTTGACGGCTTCGAAACTCCCGGCCGGGAGGGTCGTCTCCAGCGCCGCCACGTGGGCGGCCGCCAGGTCGGTGACATGGATGTAGTCGCGCAGGCAGGTGCCATCCGGGGTCGCGAAGTCGTCGCCGAACACCGTGAGCGGCGGTCCGGCTCCCAGAGCCGCGGCGATCGCCAGCGGGATCAGGTGGGTTTCCGGCTCGTGCGCCTCGCCGATGATCCCCGAGGCGTCCGCGCCAGCGGCGTTGAAGTAGCGCAACGCCACCGCCGTCAGCCCAAAGGCCCGGCATTGCGCTTCGATCATCCACTCGCCCGCCAGCTTGGTGTCGCCGTAGGGGCTGACGGGGGCCTTGGGCGCCGACTCCGGAATCGCCGTCAACGGCCCCCGGCCGGCGTGGCCGTAGACCGCGGCGCTGGAGGAGAACACGAGCCGGCCGACGCCGTTCGCGCGCATGGCCGCGAGCAGGTTCGCTGTCCCGGTGACATTGACGTCCCAGAACAGGTCCGGCCGCGCCGTTGAGCGGGCCACCTCGATGAGGCCGGCGAAATGGATCACGGCTCGGATGTCGTGCGCATCCATGGCCTCGCAAAGCGCTCGCTGGTCACGGATGTCGCCGTGCACGAACGGGCCCCACCGCACCGCGCTGCGGAAGCCGGAGCTCAGGTTGTCGAAGACGACAGGCTTGAAGCCACGCTCCCTGAGAGACTTGGCGGTGTGGGCGCCGATATAGCCGGCCCCCCCTGTGACCAGTACAGCGGGCTTAGAGGTTCGCTCCATGACGCCGATAAAGCGCTGCTTCAGGCGCGGTTCCGCTGGCCGAGGTTCTTCCGCTGCGCAGGGGTTTCGGAGTCCTCGGCGGTCCTCCCGACGCCCGGCCTCGCGGTGCGCCGGCGGCCCGGCAACCCCTTCGCATCCCTGCAGCCCGTTCGCAAATGATGGGCTGCGCCCTAGGAACCCGATGCCGAGATGGCGGTTACGGCCGTCCATGAGCCGCGCAGGACATCAGAAGCGCTTCCATCCGGAGCCGTGCGAAATCATCGATTTCGACAATGCGCTGCTGGACGCTTGCCCGCCGGAGGAGCGGGCCGACCTCGCGGTCGAGGCGCGCATCGTGGCCCACGCCTTCGCCGAGAAGGGTGACGCCGAGGAACTGGAGGCGATCGCGAAGAAGCTGAGCGCGGGCGACCGCGACGGCGAGATGGACCGCGCTCATGCCCGTAAGCTGGCCGCGGCGCTCAAGCGGCTGGCCAATGACCCTTGGATCTGACGCCTACTCCGCCGCCGCCCGCTCTCGCCTGCGCTTGCGGCGGCCCCCCTGCGGGTGGTCGAGCAACTGGCGCAGCATCGCGGCCATGGTGGGAGTCTGGTAGGGCTTGTCGAGCAGCGGAAACTCCGCCCCCTCCTTGACCTGGCTTTCGCCGACGAAACCGGACGTCAGGAGGACCCGCAATCCTGGCCGCAACTCGCGCGCGGTCCGCGCCAGGCTGATGCCGCTGACACCGCCGGGCATGACCACGTCTGTGAACAGCAGGTCGACCTCCACGCCGCCCTGCAGAATCTCCAGCGCCTCCGAGGCCTGGGTGGCGGTCTTCACGTCGTAGCCGAGCGCGGTCAGCACATCGAGGGTCAGCGCGAGCACCGTGGGGTCGTCCTCGACCAGCAGGATGCGCTCCGTTCCGCCGACCACGGCTCTGTCCGGCGGCGGAGCCGGGGGCGTCTGCGCCTTCGCTGACGTTGCAGGCAACAGCAGATGGAACGAGGTCCCTTCACCGACGGCGCTCTGGACCTTCACCTCGCCGTCTGACTGGCGCACGAAGCCATAGACCTGGCTGAGGCCGAGGCCGGATCCCTTGCCGACCTCTTTGGTGGTGAAGAACGGCTCGAAGACGCGGTCGCGCACCTCGGCGCTCATGCCGACACCCGTGTCGGCCACCTCGATGACCACGTAGCCCTCGCCGATCTCGTCGGGCTGACGGCGTAGCGAAATGGTCAGCGTGCCGCCCTCCGGCATGGCGTCCCGGGCATTGACCGCCAGGTTGAGCAGCGCGGTCTCCAGTTGCGTCGGGTCGACGTGGGTGTTGAGCGCCTCCTCCGGCAGCTTCAGGTCGATCGTCACCGCCTCGCCGACCGCCTGACGCATGAGCGGCGCGAAGTCCCGGATCAGAAGGCCCACGTCGAGGGTCACCGGTGACAGGTGCTGTCGCCGGGAGAAGGCGAGGAGCTGTCGCGTCAGGTCGCGGCCTCGCTCGGCCGCCTGGCGGATGGCGTCGATGCGGCGCACGCGCCGCCCATCGTCCTCCTGTTTGCGCGCCAGCATGTCGATGTTGCCGAGCACGACGGTCAACAGGTTGTTGAAGTCGTGCGCCACGCCCCCGGTCAGCTGGCCGACCGCCTCCATCTTGCGCGCCTGAGCGAGCTGCTCCTCCAGGCTCCTACGATCGGTGGCGTCGAGGATGATCCCGAATATCTCGCGCGGCTCACCGTCCTCGCTGGGCGCCAGGATGCCGTGATCGGCCAGCACCCGGTAGTGGCCGTCGGCGCAGAGCCAGCGGAACTCGACGCTGTAGTGGCCGGTGCGCACGCAGGCCCCCACACGCTCGACGACCATCTGCAGGTCGTCGGGGTGGATGCGGCTGGAGCCGAAGTCCTCCTGCTCGGTGAAGCGGTGCGCCGGGAAGCCGGTGATGGCTTCGACCGACTCCGACACGAACGAGGGCGCGAACGGCGGCTCGATCTTGCGGGAATGGAAGACGATCGGCATCGACTTGAGGATCGCCTCCTGCCGCGCCTCGGCGCGGCGCAGCGCGCGAGCCGTCTGCTCCTTTTCCGCCTTCACCCGGGTGTGTTCGTCGAGCAGCCACTGCTTGTAGGCCGACTGGCGATTGGCCTCCTCGGTCTTGCGCCACAGGTCGACGAAGACGCTGACCTTGGTCTTCAGGATGAATGGGTCGACCGGCTTGAACACCATGTCGACCGCGCCGGCCGAGTAGGCCTGGTAGATGTGCGCCTCGTCGCGGAAGATCGCCGTCAGGAAAACGATGGGCGTGTGCTGGGTCCGCTTGCGAGACCGGATCAGGGCGGCGGTCTCGTAGCCATCCATGCCCGGCATGTGCAGGTCGAGGAGGATGAGCGCGAACTCCTCGGTCAGCAGGCGCTTCAGGGCCTCCTCTCCGGAACGTGCCACGATCAGCTCGTGGCCCAGATCACTCAGCGCTTCGACGGCGGCGTAGGCGTTACGCTCATCGTCGTCGACGATGAGAATCCGGGCCTTGAGCGGCGCGTCCAGGTCGGGCGGGGCCGGCGGCTCCGCCCGCTGGGTTCGTCGCAGATCGTACGCTGGCGCGGTGTTCGGCAACGTCAGCTCGCTTGCGGCATCAGGGAGACGACGGTGTCGCTGGCCAGCTTCATGGCGTCGGCCCTCTGGATCGAAACGCGCAGGACCGAGATCAGGTGATCGATGTCCACCGGTTTCGACACATAGTCAGACGCGCCGGCCTGGATACACTTTTGGCGGTCGCCCTTCATCGCCTTGGCGGTGACCGCCACGATCGGAAGGTCCGCCTGGCCGGGACGCGAGCGGATCTCCCGGATCGTCTCGTAGCCGTCCATGTCAGGCATCATGATGTCGACCAGCACGACGTCGACGTCCGGCTTGGCGTCGATGGCGTCGAGGCCGGCCCGACCGCTTTCGGCATAGCTGAGCTCGATGCCGTACTCCTCGAGGGCCGAGGCCAGCGAGAAGATGTTGCGGATGTCGTCATCGATGACGAGGACTTTGCGGCCGGTGAGCACGGCGTCGTCGTGCTTGGACTGGCTGAGCTTGGCCTTCGCCGGGGCCGGCAGGGTGTCCATCGGCGCGTGCAGCAACAGGCTCGCCTGGTCGACCAGCTGGTCGGGCGTTCGCGCCATGCGCACGAGGCCTCCGAAGACCGACAGGCGCAGGCGCCGGTCGTCCTCCGGCTCCAGTTCCGTGGGGGCGTAGACCACCACCGGGCAGCAGCGGCCCTCAGCCTGCTTCAGTTGATCGACCAGTTGCGGCACGGAAAGCGCCGTGGCCTCGATGATCACCGCGTCGGGGCGCTCGGCCGGCGGCCGGGCGGCGACGGTGGCGAAATCGGGAACGAACTCGATCTCACTGAAACACTGCCGAAGGGTGTCGGCCGCCTCGCCTTCGCCGCCGACGAGCGCGATGCGCCGGTCGGCCTTGTCGACGAAGGTCTTCACGCCCTGCAGGGTCGAGACGACCACCTCGCGCTCTACAGGCTTGTGGGTGAAGCCGAAGGCGCCCATCGACAGGCCCAGGCCCTTCTGGTCGTCGGCCGAGACGACCTGCACGGGGATGTGCCGCGTCTCGGGCGTGCGCTTCAGGAGGTCGAGCAGCGCCAGGCCGTCCATGTCGGGCAGACCGATGTCGAGCATGATCGCATCCGGGCCGAAGCGGCGCGCCAGGGACGGGGCCGCCCCGCCCTCTCCGGTCACCACGCCCTTGAACCCTGACTCGTGGACGAGGCTCAGGAGGATCGAGGCGAAGCGCGGATCGTCCTCGACGATCAGCACGACGGAATCCTCCGAGCTGATCGCGTCGCGGTCATCCGCGACCGCCTCGGCCGGCTCGTCCGAGAACGAGGATGGCAGCATCATCGGCCGCATCATCGACGCCGGCATGGCGGTCGACCGCGAAGGCGCGACCTGCTGCGGGCTGAAGTTCAGCGGCACGTAGAGGGTGAAGGTCGAGCCCTTGCCCGGCTGTGAGGAGACCCGCAGTTCGCCGCCGAGCAGGCGTGTGATCTCGCGGCTGATCGACAGGCCCAGGCCCGTGCCGCCGTACTTGCGGCTGGTGGTGCCATCGGCCTGCTGGAAGCTCTCGAAGATGATCCGCTGCTTGTCCTCGGGAATGCCGATGCCGGTGTCCTCGACCTCGAAGGCCAGAACCTGACCGGCGGTATTGAGGTGATCGTTGGTCGAGTTCCAGCCGCCGTGGGCGCGGCTGACCTTCAGTTTGACATGGCCCTTCTCGGTGAACTTGAAGGCGTTCGACAGCAGGTTCTTGATGATCTGCTGCAGTCGCTTGTCGTCGGTGTACATCGATCGCGGCAGCGAGCCGTCGAGCTCGACCTGGAAGTCGAGCTTCTTGTCCGCCGCCACCTGGCTGAACGTCCGGTCCACCTGGTCCCTGAGGCTGGCGAAGCTGGTTTCGCTGATGTCCAGCGTGACCGTGCCGGATTCGATCTTGGCCAGGTCCAGGACGTCATTGATCAGGCCGAGCAGGTCCGTGCCGGCGGCGTGGATGTTGTGGGCGAACTCGACCTGCTTGTCGGAGAGGTTGCCCTGGGCGTTGTCGGCCAGGAGCTTGGACAGGATCAGCAGCGAGTTCAGCGGCGTACGCAGCTCGTGGCTCATGTTGGCCAGGAACTCGGACTTGAACTTGGACGTCAGCGCCAGCTGCTCGGCCTTGTCCTCGAGCGCGATCTTGGCCTGCTCCACCTCGCGGTTCTTGGCCTCCACCTGCTGGTTCTGGATCGAGAGCAGGTGCGCCTTCTCCTGAAGCTCGGCGTTGGTCTGCTGCAGCTCCTCCTGCTTGGCGCGGAGCAGCTCCTCGGACTGGCGCAGCGACGCGGCTTGCTGCTCCAGACGATCGTTGGTCTTCTTCAGCTCCTCCTGCTGCGCCTGCAGTTCGGAGGTCAGCAGCTGCGACTGCTTGAGCAGGCCTTCGGTACGCATGTTGGCGGCGATGGTGTTCAAGACGATGCCGATGGATTCCATCAGCTGATCGAGGAACTGCTGCTGTGTTTCGTTGAACTCACCGAAGGTGGCGAGCTCGATCACCGCCTTCACCTCGCCTTCGAAGAGGGCGGGCAGGACGATGATGTTGGCCGGCGGCGCTTCGCCCAGGCCCGAGGAGATCTGGACGTAGTCCTTGGGCACGTTGGACAAGAGGATGCGGCTCTTCTCATAGGCCGCCTGCCCGATCAGGCCCTCGCGGATCTTGAACTGGTTGGCGAGGTGCTTGCGGTTGTTGAAGGCGTAGCTGGCCGCCAGGTTCAGCACCTGGCCGCCCTCTTCATCACGGTCCGAGACGTAGAAGACGGCGTGTTGGGCGTTGATCAGCGGCGCCAGTTCCGAGAGCACCAGGTTCGACACCGTCGACAGGTCCCGCTCGCCCTGGAGCATGCGGGTGAAGCGGGCGAGGTTCGTCTTCAGCCAGTCCTGCTCGGTGTTCTTGAGCGTCTGTTCCCGCAGGTTGCGGATCATCTCGTTGATGTTGTTCTTCAGCTCCTCCACCTCGCCCGAGGCCTCGACGGTGATCGAGCGCGTCAAGTCGCCCTTGGTCACCGCGGTCGACACCTCGGCGATGGCGCGGACCTGGGTGGTCAGGTTCGCGGCCAGCTCGTTGACGTTGTCGGTCAGGTCGCGCCAGAGGCCGGCGGCGCCCGGCACGCGGGCCTGGCCGCCCAGCTTGCCTTCGATGCCCACTTCGCGGGCCACGTTGGTCACCTGGTCGGCGAAGGTCGCCAGCGTCTCGATCATGCCGTTGATGGTGTCGGCCAGCGCCGCGATCTCGCCCTTGGCGTCCAGGGTGAGCTTGCGCTTCAGGTCGCCGTTGGCCACGGCGGTCACGACGTCGGCGATGTTGCGCACCTGACCGGTCAGGTTCGCGGCCATCATGTTCACGTTGTCGGTGAGGTCCTTCCAGGTGCCAGCCACCCCCGGCACCTGCGCCTGGCCGCCCAGCTTGCCTTCGGTGCCGACCTCGCGCGCCACGCGGGTCACTTCGGATGCGAAGGAGTTCAGCTGGTCCACCAT
>CAZBXO010000094.1:0-9033 GCA_964495645.1 uncultured Phenylobacterium sp.
GACCTGCTGGCGCCGACCTGGCTCGCCGCCCGCTGGCGCGCCGCCTACGGGGCCGACGACGCCCGCGCGATCGCCGCACAGATCGCGGAGGAGCCGGCCACCGACGTCACCCTCAAGGCGACCGGGGAGACGGTCCGCCGGCCGGAGAAGGGCGAGGTCACCGCCTGGGAAGGCTTCGCCGAGGGCGAGTGGTGGGTGCAGGACGCGTCGGCCGCCGTCCCGGCGCGGCTCCTGACCGTGAAGCGCGGCGAGACCGCCCTCGACCTTTGCGCCGCGCCCGGCGGCAAGACCCTGCAGCTGGCCGCCGCCGGCGCCTCGGTCACCGCCGTCGACAAGTCGGCGCCGCGCCTGAAACGCGTCGCAGGGAACCTCGCCCGCACCGGCCTCGCCGCCGACCTGGTCACCGCCGACGCGGCCGACTGGAAGGACGCGCGCACCTTCGACGCCGTCCTGCTCGACGCCCCCTGTTCCGCCACCGGCACCTTCCGCCGCCACCCCGACGTCCTTTGGGTCGCCACGCCGAAGGACATCCCGACGCTGGCCGCGCTCCAGTCGACGCTGCTCGACGCCGCCGCGCGACGCGTGAAGCCCGGCGGCCGCCTCGTCTACTGCGTCTGTTCCCTCGAGCCCGAGGAGGGCGAAGCCCAGGTCGCCGCCTTTCTCGCCCGCACGCCCGGCTTCGCGCTGGACCGCATCGCCCCCGGCGGGGGCGGCGCGCCCGCCGCCAGTCTGCGCCCCGACGGGACCCTGCGCATCCTCCCCCATCACCGCGACGGCGGGACCGACGGCTTCTACGCGGCGCGGCTGATCCGCTCCGCCTAGCGGCGCGGCGCGCATCAGCTTATGGCGGGGCCATGGCGATCATCGCGCCCTCGATCCTGGCCTCGGACTTCGCCCGCCTCGGCGAGGAGGCGCGCGCGGTGGAGGCGGCCGGCGCCGACTGGCTGCACGTCGACGTCATGGACGGCCACTTCGTGCCCAACATCACCATCGGGCCGGACGTGGTGAAGGCGCTCAAACCGCACGTGAAGATCCCCTTCGACGTCCACCTGATGATCGCGCCGGTCGATCCCTACCTGGAGGCGTTCGTCAGCGCCGGGGCCGACATCGTCAGCGTCCATCCCGAGGCCGGGCCGCACCTGAACCGCACGGTACGCCGGATCCGCGAACTGGGGGCGAAGGCCGGCGTGGTCCTCAACCCCGGCACGGACGTCTCGGCCGTCGAGTGGATCCTCGACGATATCGACCTCGTCCTGGTGATGAGCGTGAACCCCGGCTTCGGCGGACAGAGCTTCCTCGCCTCGCAGCTCAAGAAGATCGAGCGCCTGCGCGCCATGATCGACGCCTCCGGCCGTGACATCGTCCTCGAGGTCGACGGCGGCGTCACCGCGACGACGGCCCCGCAGTGCCTGGCGGCCGGCGCTACAGCCCTCGTCGCCGGCAGCGCCGTGTTCAAGGGCGGCCCGTCCCAGTACGCGTCCAACATCGCGGCCCTGCGGGGCTGAGCCGGATGGCCGGCGCGACGACCCTGCCCGGCGCCGTCCTGGCCGAGGCCGCGCTCACGGCCGCCCGGCGCGCGCTCGCCAACGACTGGCACGCCTCGTCGCTCGGTCGCTGGTTCGCCGCCCGCCCCCGCGCCCGTGGCTTCGAGGTTCGACCGCACGACCCGCGCCCGGCCGACCGGGGCGCCGGCGCGCAGATCCTCACCGGCGCCTTCGTCCACGACGGCGAGACCCTGGCCGCCGGCGTCCGCGGAGACCCCTGGGACCGGGCGAGCCCGTCGCGGGCCTTCGCCGCCTGGCTGCACGGCTTCGGTTGGCTGCGCGACCTCACCGACGTCGAGGGCGGCGACGCCGAGGCGCTGCGCCTGGTGCTGGAGTGGCGCAGGTTGTTCGGCCGCTGGAACCGCTTCGCCTGGGAGCCGCCGGTCCTGGAACGGCGGGTGTTCAATCTGGCGTGCGCAGGCCGCGCCCTGGCCGCCCGCGCCTCCGAGGCCGAGACCTTGCTTCTGGCGTCCGACCTTTCCCGCTCGGCCCGCGTGCTGCTGGCCGCGCCGGACGGGCTGTTCCGCGCGGCGGAGCGCGCCGCCGCCGCCGCCGTTGCCGGCGCGGCGCTCTCCGGCAAGGGCGGCGAGCGGCTCCTGGCCCGCGCGCTCGCCCGGCTGGGTCCGGCGCTTTCCCGCACCCTCACCGCCGATGGCGCCCACGCCAGCCGCAGCCCGCAGGCGGCGCTGGAGCTGCTGTTCGACCTGCAGGCGCTGGAGGACGCCCTCGTCCAGCGCGGCCGCGCGGCGCCGGAGCCGGTGCTGCGCGCCCTCGACGGCCTGGCTGGCGCAGTGCGCTTCTTCACGCTCGCCGACGGGGGCCTGCCCGCCATGCAGGGCGGCCGCGCCTGCGACGCCGCCTATGTCGCCGCCGCCCGCGCCCAGGACGAGGCCGGCGACCGGCCCACGCCCGCCAGCCGCGCCGGCTACCAGCGCCTCGACGGGCGGCGCCTGCAACTGGTGGTCGACGCCGCCCAGCCGGCGGCGGGAGCCTGGAGCGCCACCGGCGCCGCCCAGCCCGTGGCGCTGGAAGTGTTGGCGAACGGCCGACGTCTGATCGGGCCCGCCGCCGGCCGCGGCGTCGACGACGGCTCGACCGTCTCGGTCGGCGAACGCGGCCTCGGCCGCACCCTCGACGGCTTCGCCGCCCGCGCGCTCGGTCCCCGTCTCACCGGCGTCGACGGCGACGTGGCGGTCGAGCGGCACGAGGCCCGCACGGCCCTCTGGCTCGAGTTGCTGCACGAGGGCTGGCTCGCGCGCTACGGCGTGCGCCATCAGCGCCGGCTCTACCTCGACCTGGAGGCCGACGAGCTGCGCGGCGAGGACCGCCTGACCCCCACCTCCCGCGTGCAAGGCCCCGACGGCCGCCACCTCGTGCCCTACGCCATGCGTTTCCACCTGCACCCGGCGGTGAGCGCCCTGCCGTCCCGCGACAGGAAGAGCGTGCTCCTGCGGCTGGAGGGCGACCCCACCGGCTGGTCGTTCCGCAACGACGCGCTCGACGCCTTCATCGAGCCCTCCCGCCACCCTACGGGCCGGCCGAGCCAGCAGATCGTGCTCCGCGGCCACAGGCGGGCGGATTCGGGCGCCCGGGTGCGCTGGAAGCTCGCGCCGGCTGCGGCAGGCGTTGACCGCGCAAAGGGCTCGGACTAGTCCACCTCATCCCGCGTGACTGGCGACTGGAGGTGGGCGACCACCGGGGAGCGCGGACGACCATATCGCCGCGCGCCTGGGCATTCCCTCTGAACGAGAAGGAGATGCCATGCCTGCCGCCCCCGATTTTCCGCCCGCCCCCGACCGCGTGACGGTCCGCCGCGCGCTCCTGTCCGTGTCCGACAAGACCGGCCTCGTGGACGCCGCCCGCCAGCTGGCCGCCCTCGGCGTCGAGCTGGTCTCCACCGGCGGCACCCGCAAGGCGATCGCCGACGCCGGTCTGCCGGTGAAGGACATCTCCGACCTCACCGGCTTCCCGGAGATGATGGACGGCCGGGTGAAGACCCTGCACCCGATCGTCCACGGCGGTCTGCTGGGCGTGCGCGACGCGCCGGAGCACAAGGCGGCGATGGAGGAACACGGGATCGGCGGCATCGACCTCGTCTATGTGAACCTCTACCCGTTCGAGCAGACGGTGGCGGCCGGCGGGGACTTCGAGACCTGCGTCGAGAACATCGACATCGGCGGCCCGGCGATGATCCGCTCGGCGGCCAAGAACCACGGCTACGTCGCCGTCTGCACGGACCCGTCGGACATCGCCGAGGTGCTCGCCGCGATCGCCGGCGGCGGCGCCACGTCGCTCGGGCTTCGCAAACGCCTGGCGGCCCGCGCCTATGCCCGGACCGCCGCCTACGACAGCGCCATCTCCGCGTGGTTCGCCGGGCAGCTCGACCTCGCCGCCCCGCCCCGCAAGGCCATCGCCGGTGAGCTGGTGCAGACCATGCGCTACGGCGAAAACCCGCATCAGGCCGCAGCCTTCTACCGCTTCCCCAACCCGCGGGTGGGCGTGGCGACCGCGACACAGCTGCAGGGCAAGGAACTCAGCTACAACAACATCAACGACACCGACGCGGCGTTCGAGCTGATCGCAGAGTTCGCCGACGCCGGCCCCGCCTGTGCGATCATCAAGCACGCCAACCCCTGCGGCGTGGCGACGGGAGCCACGCTCGCCGAAGCCTACGACCGGGCGCTGGCCTGCGACCCGACCAGCGCCTTCGGCGGCATCGTGGCGCTGAACACCCGCCTGGACCTGGCCACCGCCGAGAAGGTGCTGGAGATCTTCACCGAGGTGGTGATCGTCCCGGACGCCGACGACGACGCCGTCGCCCTGTTCCGGAAGAAGAAGAACGTGCGCCTGCTCACCACCGGCGGCCTGCCGGACCCCACCGAGCCCGGCGAGACGTTCCGCTCGGTGGCGGGCGGCTTCCTCGTCCAGGGCCGCGACACCGCCCGCCTGAAGCCGGCAGACCTCGAGGTGGTGACCAGGCGCGCGCCCACCGAGACCGAAGTGCGCGACATGCTGTTCGCCTTCACCGTCGCCAAGCACGTGAAGTCCAACGCCATCGTCTACGCCAAGGCGGGCCAGACGCTGGGGATCGGCGCGGGCCAGATGAACCGCAAGGACTCCGCCCGCATCGCCGCCCTCCGCGCCCGGGACTTCGGCCTCGACCTCATCGGCTCGGCCTGCGCCTCGGAGGCCTTCTTCCCGTTCCCCGACGGCCTGCTTCAGGCGGCCGACGCCGGCTGCACCGCTGTCATCCAGCCCGGCGGCTCCATCGGCGACCAGGCGGTGATCGACGCCGCCGACGACCGGGGGATCGCGATGGTCTTCACCGGCGTGCGCGTGTTCCGGCACTAACCATCCTTCCCCCGCAGGCGGGAAGTGGCCAGATGTGCGCGGCATGAGGGTCGATGAGAGGTTCCGTTCTGACTTCACCCATTGTCACGCGTCGCTGTGCGACTTGTGGCGTTTCCCCCACTCCGTGGGGGAATGATGACTAAGCGCTGGCCTTCCGCCTCCGCCCGCTGGCGGCCTCCGCGGCCAACTCGCGCAAGGCCGCGTTGGCGATGGTGAGTTTCGCGAAGGTCCAGTGGGCTCCGGTCGCCGACTCGATGTCGTCGATGGTCTTCACCGCCGACGCCGCCAACTCCCGCCGCAACGACGCCCACGCCTGCACTGCGTCGCGGGCCGAGCGCTTGTCCGCGCCGGCTTGAGCCGAGCCGGCGAAGGCCATGATCGCCCGGGTCAGCTGCGCCTGCTCCGCCAGCAGGTCTTCCAGCAGGCGGCGCAGCGCCGTGCGCTCGAAGATGTCGCCGGCCCGGAACTCGCTGCCGGCTGCCCGCAACCGGTCGAACGCGAACGCTTCGCCCGCGGCGTAGTAGAGCCGCGCCACCGCCGGCAGCGACCAGCTCGACGCCTCGGCCAGGTCCACCAGGTCGGCCGCCACGGTCAACGGGCTCAGCGCCGCGGCGGCGCGGGCCAGCCGCTCCGGCGCGCCGGCCGCGGCCAGGTCGTCGGCCATCCGGTCGACGTAGTCGCGCTCCACGGGTGAGAGGATCTCCGGCACCAGGGCGTGCAGGCTCTTGAAGCCTGGTCCGTAGCGCCGGGTCAGCTCCTCGACCGTAAGCCCCTCGCGCTGCGACCGCCGGGCCAGCCAGAAGGTCGCCCCGCGCAACGACGCGGTCAGCCGCCGGAACAGCGCCAGCTGCGCCGGAGCCGGGACCTTCAGGTCCAGCGCCTCGACCTCGTCCCACATGGCCTCGAAGTCCAGCGCCGCCTTGCCGGCCGCATAGCCCGCGGTCAGCGCCACCACGTCGCACCCGGCCGACAGCATCATCCGCGGCGCAAAGCTCGGCCCGCAGCGGTCGACCATGTCGTTGGCCAGCACGGTCGCGATGATCTCGCGGCGCAGGCGGTGGCGGCGGATAGGCTCCTTGTACTTGCGCAGCGGCTTCGGGAAGTAGGCCTCCAGCCGCTCCACGTAGGCCGGATCGTCCGGCGCCTCGGAAGCCACGATCTCGCGCTTCAGCTCGAGCTTGCCGTAGGCCAGCAGCACCGCCAGCTCAGGCCGGACGAGGCCGCGCCCGGCCTGGCGCCGTTCGGCGATGACGTTGACGTCGGGCAGCCCTTCCACCGCCCGGTCCAGCCGGCCGCGGCTCTCCAGGTCGGACATGAAGAGCGCATGCGGTTCCAGCTCGCCGACCGTGTCCATCTCCAGCAGCGAGAGCGCCAGCGTCTGCGAGTAGTTGTGCGCCAGCACGTGACTCGCCACGTCGTCGACCATCGAGCGCAGCAGGGTGTCCCTCCGCTTGCGGGTCAGCACGTCGGTGCGTTCCAGCATGCCGGTGGCGATCTTGATGTTGACCTCATGGTCCGAGGAATCGACCCCTGCCGAATTGTCGATGGCGTCGGTGTTGATCCGTCCGCCGGCGAGGGCGAACTCGATGCGGCCCGCCTGGGTCAGCCCCAGATTCGCGCCCTCGCCCACCACCTTGACCTTCAGCTCCGAGGCGTTGACCCGGATCGCGTCGTTGGCCTTGTCGCCCACCTCGGCATGGCTTTCGGACTTGGCCTTCACGTAGGTGCCGATGCCGCCGAGGTAGAGCAGCTCCGCCGGCGCCTTCAGGATGGCGTTGATGAGTTCCGCCGGCGCCATCGCCTCGGCGGCGACGCCCAGCAGCGCCCGCACTTCGGCCGAGAGCGGGATCGACTTCTGGTTGCGCGGGAAGACCCCGCCGCCTTTGGACAGCTTCTTCTTGTCGTAGTCGGCCCAGGACGAGCGGGGCAGGGCGAACATGCGCTCGCGCTCGGCGTAGCTCTTCGCCGGATCGGGGTCCGGATCGAGGAAGATATGGCGGTGGTCGAAAGCCGCCAGCAGCCGGATCTGCCGCGACAGCAGCATGCCGTTTCCGAACACGTCGCCCGACATGTCGCCGCAGCCGACCACCGTGAACGGCTCGGACTGGATGTCCTTGCCCAGCTCGCGGAAGTGGCGCTTGACCGCCTCCCAGGCGCCGCGAGCCGTGATGCCCATGACCTTGTGGTCGTAGCCGGCCGACCCGCCGGAGGCGAACGCGTCGCCCAGCCAGAAGCCGTAGGACTCTGCGATCCCGTTGGCGATGTCGGAGAAGGTGGCCGTGCCCTTGTCGGCCGCCACCACCAGGTAAGGGTCGTCTCCGTCGTGGACCACCACCCCCTCGGGGGGGATGACCTTGCCGCCCGGCGTCAGGTTGTCGGTGATGTCCAGCAGCCCCGACAGGAAGGTCGTGTAGGCCCGGATCCCTTCCGCGCGCGTCGCCTCCGGCGCGCCGCCCTTCGGCAACTGCTTCGGATAGAAGCCGCCCTTCGAGCCCACCGGCACGATCACCGCGTTCTTCACCTGCTGGGCCTTCACCAGCCCCAGCACTTCGGTGCGGAAGTCGTCCCGCCGGTCGCTCCAGCGCAGCCCCCCGCGAGCCACCGGCCCGAAGCGCAGGTGCACGCCTTCCACATGCGTCGCCCAGACGAAGATCTCGCGGTAGGGCTTGGGCGCCGGCAGGTCCGCGAGCTCCCCGCTCGCCACTTTGAACGAGATGTAGGGCTTGGGCGCGCCGTCCTCGCCGATCTGGTAGAAGTTGGTCCGCTGGATCGCGCCGACCAGCAGCGCCAGCCTCCGCAGCACCCGGTCGTCGTCCAGGCTCTCGACGTCCTGCAGCGCCTCCTCGATCTCGCCCATCACCTCCATGGCCTGCTCCCTGCGGGCGGCCACGTCGGCGGCGATCGCCGGATCGAAGCGGATGCGGAAGAGGTCCAGGATCAGGCGGGTCACGCCAGGATGCGCCGAGAGCGCCGCCTCCTGCACCCGTTGCGACGGGTCGAGGCCCGACTGCTGGCGGTAGCGCGCCAGCGCCCGCACCAGAGCCGCGTCCCGCCAGGGGATCGAAAGCTCGAGCACCAGACGGTTGAAGCCGTCGTTTTCGGTCCTGCCCGTCCACACGGCGACGACCGCGTCCTCGAAGGCGTCCTTCACCTCCGCGAAGACCAGGTCGGCGCCGCGCGGGTCCTCGATCTCGAAGTCGTGCACCCAGACCGGCGCCTGGCCGGCGCGGCGGATCGGGAAGCCCGCCTCGGCCATCGCCTTCAGGCCCATGTTCTCCAGGATCGGCAGCACCTCGGCCAGCGGGGCGGGCTTGCCCGGACGGTAGAGCTTGAACCGGAACTGGATCGGCCCGTCGGCCTCGCTGCGGTAGGCCCGCGCGCAGATCTCCGAGTCCTCGGTCATCTGGTCGATCACCGCCACGTCGGCGAGGGCGTCGGCGGGGCTGAACCGGTCGCGGTACCCCGCCGGGAAGGCCTGGTGGTAGCGGATCAAGGTCTCGCCCAGGTCCTCCGGCGGGCCGCCGCCGGCGCGAACCGCCGCATCGAAGCGGTCCTCCCAGGTGCGCGCCGCCTCGGCGATCTGCGCCTCGATCACCTTCAGGTCGGGAGTCCTGTGGTCGCCCGGGGTGAAGCCGATGATGAAGTGCACGCGCGCCAGCGGCGTGTCGTTGAACGTCGGGTAGTAGGCCGAGAGCCGCCCGCCGTAGGCCTCGGTCAGGATTTCCCCGGCCCGCCGGCGCAGGTCGGAATCGTAGCGGTCGCGCGGCACGAACAGCAGCACCGAGACGAAGCGGTCGAACGGGTCGCGCCGCTCGAACAGCTTCACCCGCGGCCGGTCATGCAGGTGCAGGATGCCGGTCGCGATCCTCAGCAACTCGTCTTCCGGCGTCTGGAAGAGCTCGTCGCGCGGGTGGTTCTCGACGATGTTGCGCAAACGCTTGGCGTTGTGACTGCCGGGCATGGCGCCGGCGCGGGCCAGCACGTTGGCGACCTTCTCGCGGATCAGCGGCACCTGGCTCGACGGCTCGTCGTAGGCCTCGGCGGTGAACAGGCCGACGAAGCGCACCTCGCCCGAGGGCCGGCCAGTCGCGTCGTAGCGTTTGATGCCCACGTAATCCATGTAGCCGCGGCGGTGCAC
>CAZBXO010000094.1:9133-13527 GCA_964495645.1 uncultured Phenylobacterium sp.
TCCACGGCGGCGCGGACGTCGCTGAGCGTCTCCTTGAGCCCCGCGATCAGCGCCTGTTCCCGGTCGGCGCCGACGGGATCGAGGATCACCTGGATCATCGACTCGCGGCGCGGCTGGCCGCTCTCGCCGCGGATGCCGGCGCGGTCGCGCTTCACGTCGACGATCGGATGGAAGAGGGCGCGGACCGACAGGCCCTGGTCGGCCACCTCGCCCATGACGCTGTCCACCAGGAACGGCGCGTCGTCCTGCACGATCTCCAGGCGGTCGAGGTCCGGGTCGCGGTCGGAAACGATGCGGATCTGCGGGGCGTGGCCGCGGCGGCGCGCCGAGCCGCGCCAGAAGCCGGCGAGCTTCGCGGCGACGTCGGCGGTGGAGAGCTCGGGCAACTCCTCGGCCTGGGCGTCCTCGGCGACCTGGGCGGCGAAGGCGCGCGATGCGGCGCGCGCGGGATCGTCCTTCAGCTCGGCGGCGAGCGCGCGGCTGAGCGCAGGCGTGGGACGTTTCATCGGGATGACCCCCACGCGAAGGCGCCGCCGGAGGAGAGAGTCCGGCGGCGCGTGGTTCCACCAAGGGGGAGTGGCGGAACGCGGGGTGCTCGCTGCGCCCGACGGGTTGGGTGGGGGCGGGCGCGGGAGCCGGGCGAGTACGCTGCCCGGTGAAGCTGAGATAGGTAGCGCTTGGGCAAGTTTGAAGTCCCTGGAGATTAAGTTCTCTTCATGCGCCGGCGGGCCTGCTTGCCCACCGCTTCGTCGGGCGACTCGTGCGGATCGCGGTCCTTCAGGTCCTCCGGATCGCCGTCCTCGGACAACAGCACCGCGATCCAACGCGTGCCCGAAAACTGCGCCAGGATCACCATCGCCATCGTGGTCAGAGGCGTCGACAGGAAGGCTCCGGCGAGCCCCCAGACCGCGCTCCAGAAGGCCAGCGCCAGGAGGAGCACGATCGGGTCGATGTTGAGGCTGCGGCCCTGCATCCGCGGCAGAACCACGTTGCCCACGAACATGCCGAGCGCCTGCAACACCCCGGCCAGCACGATCGCCTGCCACAGGGTGTCGAACTGCAGGAGGGCGAAGATCGGGGGCGCGGCCACGCCGATGATCCCGCCGATCAGCGGGATGTAGGAGGCGATGAAGATCAGGATCGCCCAGAACAGCGCATTGTCCAGCCCGACCGCCGCCATGGCGATCCAGGAGCCGACGCCCAGCATCAGCCCCGTGACCGTCTGCACCCACAGGTACTGTTCGACGCCGTTGCGGATCCGCACGAACCCCGCGACCGCCGATTGACGCCGGTCTCGGTCAGGGAACAGCCCCACCACCTTGCGCTCCCAGCCGCTGCGCGAGGCCAGGATGAAGCCGAGATAGACCAGCACGAAGGCGGCGGTGGAGAGGAAGCTCTGCAGATCGCGCGCGACCGTGCCCAGGAACTGCGCCGGGTTCAGCCGCTGGGCCAGCTGCGCCAGGGTCGGCGGGACATCCACGCCCACCATGCCGGCCACCCGGGCGATCAGGTTGTTCAGCTTCGGCGCGTAGTTGACCAGCTGGCCGGCGAAGCTGGTGGCGTTGTCGGCGACGAAGTAGGCCGCGCCGCCGAAGATCAGCACGGACAGCACCACCGCCAGCGGCGTCGCGGCCCGGCGCGAGACGCCCGGCAGGCGGCTCTGCAGCACGCGTGCGAAGGAGTCGATCATCACCGCCAGGAACATCGCCAGCGCCAGCGGCGTCAGGATCCCCGCCAGCGCCTGCAGCACCGCCCCTGTGGCGATCACCGCCAGGACGACGAGGGCGTTGCGCGAGACCGTGTCGGGGGGGGCGGGTGCGGCCATGCTTGCGCGCGGGTTCTACCACTCGCGCCCCACCGGGGAAGCCCCTAGCTCTGGGCGGGCGCGACAGCGCCGTTGGAGACCTCCAGGGCGCGCCGGTAGGCCTCCCGGCCCGTGGTTCGGGCCATGTAGTCCTCACAGGCCTCGCCCAGCTCCACGCCGGCGTGGTTCCCGCCCAGGTGCAGCGCATAGGTGATCGAGATGTCGGCGGCCGTGAACCTGTCGCCAGCGATGTAGTCGGACTGCTCGAGACGGCTGCGCACAATCCGCATACGCTTCTCGACCATCTCCGACGCCAGGCCCGCGCCCCAGTTGTCGCGCTCCGACTCCGGCGCGAAGTAGCGGCTGTTCAGCGGGATCATCATCAGGGTCGCCAGGCCCGCCTCGCCCATGTGCAGGAACTGCTGGTAGGCCGGGAAATCCGGATCGCCCGGGGCGGGGGCCAGCGGCGACGGCCCGTAGCGGGCCATCAGGTACTCCATGATCGCCACCGACTCGACCATCGTCACCGCGCCGTCCTGCATGGCCGGCAGGAAGTAGCCCGGGTTGACCAGCAGGAACTCCGGATCGGGCGTGGCGGCCAGCATGTCCACCGGGCGGATGCTGTAGGGAAGGCCCATCTCCTCCAGCAGCCAGGTGACCCTGAGCGACCGCGAGGTCGACCCGCCCCAGACCGTGATCATGACATCGCCCTCCCGCTCGCCGGATCGTGCCACGGCGGCGGAGCGATTTCGCCCCACTTTCGCTCCCGACAGGCTAGAGCGTTCGCCGCGAGACTGGGGAGAGATTCGATGTCCGACGACGGCGTCCTGATCGGCTGGTCCGGCGGGCTTGAGACCCTGCGCCTCGACCGCGCCAACCGCCACGGCCTGGTGGCCGGCGCGACCGGCACCGGCAAGACGGTGACCCTGCAGGTGCTGGCCCAGGGCTTCTCCGACGCCGGCGTGCCGGTCTTCGCCGCCGACGTGAAGGGCGACCTGGCGGGGATCGGCGCGGCGGGGACCCCGAACGAGAAGATGCTGGCCCGCGCCCAGGGCATGGGCCTGGAGCTGCGTCCCGACGCGGCGCCGGTCGTCCTCTGGGACCTGTTCGGCCAGGACGGCCATCCGATCCGCGCCACCGTCTCGGAGATGGGGCCGCTGCTCATCGCCCGCATGCTGGAGCTCAACGACGTGCAGGAGGGCGTGCTGACCGTCGTCTTCCGCGCCGCCGACGAGGAGGGGCTGCTGCTCCTCGACCTGAAGGACCTGCAAGCGGCGCTGAGCTACGCCGCCGAGAACGCCAAGGCGCTCTCCGCCCGCTTCGGCAACCTGTCGGCCGCCACCGTTGCCACCATCCAGCGCAAGCTCCTGATGCTGGAGGACCAGGGCGGGGCCAACCTGTTCGGCGAGCCGGCGCTCCAGCTCTCCGATCTGATGCGCACCGATCCATCCGGGCGCGGCTACGTCAGCCTGCTGGCCGGCGACCGGCTGATCGGCAGCCCCAGGCTCTACGCCACCTTCCTGCTCTGGCTGATGAGCGAGCTCTTCGAGGAGCTCCCGGAGGTCGGCGACCCGGAGAAGCCGCGGCTGGTCTTCTTCTTCGACGAGGCGCACCTCCTGTTCCGCGACGCGCCCCGCGCCCTGCTGGAGAAGGTCGAGCAGGTGGTGCGCCTCATCCGCTCGAAGGGTGTCGGCGTCTACTTCGTCACCCAGAACCCGGCCGACATCCCCGAGACCGTGCTTGGCCAGCTCGGAAACCGCATCCAGCATGCCTTGCGCGCCTACACGCCCGTGGAGCAGCGCGGCCTGCGCGCCGCCTCCGAGAGCTTCCGGCCCAACCCGGCCTTCGACACCGCCGAGACCATCCAGGCGCTGGGCGTCGGCGAGGCCCTGGTCTCCGTGCTGGACGAGAAGGGGGCGCCCACCGTGGTGCAGAAGACGCTGGTCCGACCGCCGGCCTCGCGACTCGGCCCGCTCAGTCCGCCGGAACGCGCAGCGCTGATGGCCGCCAGCCCCGTCCGCGGCCTCTACGACGAGGCGAAAGACCGGGAGTCCGCCTATGAGATGTTGCAGGCCCGCGCCGCCCGGCCGGAGCCTGAACCGGAGCCCCGGCGCTATGAGCGCGCCCCGCCCCGCGAACAGCCGAGTGAACTGCAGCGCATGGGCACGGCCTTCGCCACCTCCATGGTCCGCACCGTCGGAACCCAGGTCGGCCGCGAACTGATGCGCGGCCTCCTTGGCGGCCTCATGGGCGGCAGCCGCCCGCGGCGGCGGCGGTACTAGCTACCGCGGCGGCATGCGGATGGCGCCGTCGATGCGGACGACTTCGCCGTTGAAGTAGCCGTTCTTCACCATCTCCAGGGCCAGCGAGGCGTACTCGGGCGGATTTCCCAGGCGCTTAGGGAACGGCACGGAAGCGGCCAGCGCCGCTTTCACCGGCTCCGGCGCGCCCTGCATCAGGGGCGTGTTGAAGATGCCGGGCAGGATGGTGTTCACCCGAATGCCGTCGCCCATCAGGTCGCGGGCGATCGGCAGCGTCATGCCGACGATGCCGCCCTTGGAGGCCGAGTAGGCCGCCTGCCCGATCTGGC
>CAZBXO010000095.1:0-5259 GCA_964495645.1 uncultured Phenylobacterium sp.
TGCGCAGCATGGTGGAGGGGGAACGATCCAGAAGCAGTGCCCGGCTCGCTTCCCCCTCCACCGCCTGCGGCGGTCGCCCTCCCCCTCCGGGGGAGGAGCGCATGACGTCCGCCAGCCTTCCAGACCCGGGGCACGACCCGATCCGGGCCTCGGACGAGGTCATCCAGCGGTTGCGCGCCAACCATCCCACCCTGATCGACCTGACGACGGGCCGTGTCGAGCGCCTGCTCCATACGCTCGGGGACCCGCACAGGAAGCTGCCGCCGGTGATCCACGTGGCCGGCACCAACGGCAAGGGCTCGACGGTCGCCTATCTGCGGGCCATCGCCGAGGCGGCCGGCCTCCGCGCCCACGCGCTCACCTCGCCGCACCTGGTGCGCTTCGCCGAGCGGATCCGGATTTCCGGACGACTGATCAGCGACGAGCAGCTGCTGGCCCTGACGGACCGGGTGGAGGCCGCGAACGCCGGAGAGCCGATCAGCTTCTTCGAAGTAACCACCGTGCTGGCGCTGCTGGCCTTCGCCGAGACCCCGGCCGACGTCTGTCTGATCGAGGTGGGACTCGGCGGGCGGTTCGACGCCACCAACGTCTTCGACGCCCCGGCGGTCAGCGTGATCACGCCGGTTGACTACGACCACCTGGAATTCCTGGGACCGGGGCTCTCGAAGATCGCCTGGGAGAAGGCTGGGATCATCAAGCGCGGCTGCCCGGTCGTCGTGGCCCGCCAGATGGACGAGGCGCTCGACATCATCGAGCGCGAGGCCGACGACCGCATGGCCCCGATGCTGCTCATGGGCCGCGACTTCGACGCCTGGGAGGAGCGCGGCCGGCTGCTGGTGCAGATGCCGGAGCGGTTGCTCGACCTTCCGGCTCCGTCGCTGTTCGGCGGCTACCAATATGCCAACGCCGGGCTGGCGGTGGCCGCAGCGCTGACCCTCGACCACGGACTCGCGGACGAGGCGGTCGGGCGCGGCGTCGCTTCCGCCGTCTGGCCCGCGCGGATGCAGCGGCTGACCGCCGGCCCGCTGGCGGCGCTGGCCAGGGAGCGCGGCGCCGACCTCTGGCTCGACGGCGGCCACAATCCGCATGCCGGCCGGGCGCTGGCCGAGGCGGCCTCGCGGCTGGTCGATCGCGACGGGCGGCCGCTGGTGCTGGTGGCGGGGATGTTCGCCCGGAAGGACGCCGAGGGCTTCTTCCGCCCCTTCGCGGAGATGCGGCCCCGGCTGATCGTGACCACCTTCGACTCGCCGATCGCAGCCGGCGTCGACGAACTGATGGAGGCGGCGATCAAGGCCGGCCTGTCGCCGGAGACCTCATCCAACGTGTCGGACGGAGTCGCGCGGGCCCTGGAAGCGGACGGGCCCGCGCCGCACGTGCTGATCTGCGGCGGGCTGCACTTCGCCGGCGAGGTGCTGGCGATGAGCCCGGAGACCTGGCCGACCTAGGCGGCCGCCGCGCCGGAGCTGACGCCGGCCTCGGCGAGCCACTCGAGGATCTTCTGCTTGGGCATGGCGCCGACCTTCATCGAGGCCATCTGCCCGCCTTTGAACAGCATCATCGTCGGGATGCCGCGCACGCCGTAGCGCGAGGGGGTGGTCGGGCTCTCCTCGATGTCCAGCTTGGCGATGGTCACCTTGCCGGCGAGCTCGTCGGAGATCTGCTCCAGCGCCGGGGCGATCTGCTTGCAGGGGCCGCACCACTCGGCCCAGAAGTCCACCAGCACGGGCTGGTCGGCTTGCAGGACGTCGTTCTCGAACGAGTCGTCGGTGACCTTCTTGGTGGCCATGAAAAAGCTCCTTCGGCGCTGGTCGGCGGGAACGCGGCCCTCGCCATTCTGATCCGCCGATGTAGGCGGGCCTCACCCTGGTATCAACCGCCACGGCCGAGGTCGGCAAGCGCCCGGGTCATCAAGATTTCTGGAACCGGCATCAGCTTCGGCCCGTCGGTCCAGACGATCGCCGCCTCGATCCGCCGGCCCGGGAACACCTCGGCCAGCACCGCGGCATAGAGCGCCATCTGGCGGACGTAGGCCGGGTCGGCCTCCTCGATGCGGGCGGGCGAGGGCCGGTTGGTCTTGAAGTCCACGAGGAGGACGCGGTCGGGCAGCACCACGAGGCGGTCGATGCGCCCGGAGATGGCGAGGCCGGCGGGCAGGGTCGCGGCGGTCCCCGCGATCGCCACCTCGGCGCGGCTGCCGGGGCCGAACACGTGGGCGAAGGTTGCGTCGTCCAACACGGAGAGCGCGGCGGCCGCCATCTCCGCGCGTTGGGCGTCGGTGAGGTCGGCCTCGCGACCGAGCAGGCTCATGGCGCCGTCGCCGCGCTCGAGCGGCGGCAGGTCGGGCAAAAGCTGCAGCAGGCGATGGATCAGGTCCCCACGCCGGAAGCGTCCAAGTCCGCCCGTGGCGGCCAGCGGCGAGACGGCGGCCTGGACGGCGCCCTGGCCGAGGTCCGAGGGCGAGGCGTAGCGCGCGAACGCTTCCGGCGGGAGGGCGACGATCGCCCAGGCCGGCAACGGCGAGTCCGACAGGCGGTCGAGCACCGTCGCGGCCCCGGGCTCAGGGTCTTCGCCGAACCGGGTCACGTCCATTCCGCTATAGCGGATCGTGCGCACCTCGCTGGCGACGCCGGCCTCGCGGAGCGCGTCCCGCACCGCGCCCCACCAGCCGCCGATCTTGTCGGGGTCGGTGCGTTCGGCGCGGCGACCGCAGATCACCAGCCGGTCGCGGGCGCGGGTCAAGGCGACGTAGAGCAGGCGGTAGGCCTCGGCGTCCTCGCGCCCGTTGCGCGCCGCACGCGCCGCCGCGGAGGCCTCGCAGTCGCGCGCGGATGAGGTGCACCACAGGAAGCCTTCGTTCCCGGGCTCGCCGGCGCGCAGCAGGCCAGAGGCCTGCGGGCGTCCCATCAGGGTCGTCTCGGGCAGGAAGACGATCGGCGCCTCCAGGCCCTTGGCGCCGTGGGCGGTCATCACCCGAACCTCCGGCCGCTCGGCGTCCATCTCGCGCTTGACGACGACGTCGATGGCGGCGAGTTCGGCGGCCAGGCGCTCGAGGTCGTGGACGCCACGGGCTTCGGCGGCGAGCACCTGGTTCAGAAACTCGTCGAGCGCCTCCTCGGCTTCCGCGCCCAGGCGCCGCAGCAGCCGGCGGCGGAGTGAGGCGCCGTCCGGCCCGGTGGTCGCCAGCATCCGGGTGTAGAACTCGAAGGGCCGCTCATGGCGCGACGCCTCCATGGCCTCGGCGAGCACCGTGGCGGCGGCCTGCCAATCCGTCCGTTCCCCTGCGCGGTGTTGCAGGCGGGCCCAGAGGTTGTCGTCCCCGCGCCCGTGCGCCAGGGCGTAGAGGCTCTCGTCGTCGAGGCCGCCAATCGGGCTCTTCAGCAAAGCGGCCAGGGTCAGCTCGTCGCGCGGGAAGCGCACGAAGCGGGCGAGCGCCAGGAGGTCGTCGAAGACGATGTGCTCCGAGAGCGCCAGGCGGTCGGCCCCGGCCACCCGCAGGTTCTCCCGCTTCAGCGCCCGCAGGATTTCGTCGAAGAGCGCGCGGCGGCGGCGCACCAGGATCAGGATGTCGCCGGCGTGGGCGGCGCGCCGCACGCCGGTCTTCTTGTCCCAGACGCCATCGCCGTCGCGTACGATGCGGGCGACCTCGGCGGCGATCTTGCGGGCAAGCGACTTGCTGGCGCTGTTGCGCGCCTCCGCATCCACCGGATCCCAGGCGCTGCGATCCTCTTCCTTCGGCTCGACCTCCAGCGGCCAGACGTCGACGCAGCCCGGGCGGTCATTCCAATGGGCCTTGTGCTCGACCTTCTCCAAGTCGCCGGGTCGAGGCTGAATGGCCGCCGCCAGCGTCGCCGGCGCAAACACCGCATCGACGAATGACAGCACCCGCGGCGTCGAGCGATAGGACGTGACCAGGTCCAGGCGGCGGAACGCGAAGCCCGCGCGCAACGCACGGTCGCTGTGAAACTCGTACTGCCGCAGCAGCTGTTCGGGCTGGGCGCCCTGGAACGAGTAGATTGACTGTTTCTCGTCGCCGACCACGAACAGCCGTCGCTCGCGGCTCTCGCCACCCACGCCAGCGCCGGTGAAGAACTCCTCGGTGAGCGCGCTGACGATCTTCCACTGCTCGGGGGCGGTGTCCTGCGCCTCGTCGACCAGGATGTGGTCGATGCCGCCATCCAGCTTGTAGAGCACCCAGGCTGCGGCTGGCCGGCTGTGCAGAAGGCCGCACGCCAGATGCACGAGATCCTCGAAGTCGAGGCCGCGCGCCGCGTCCTTTTCGATCCTGTAGGCTTCCAGGTAGGCCTGGGCGAGGGTGAGGGCATCCGCGCTGTCCCGGGCCACCAGGGCCGCACGAAGCCGCTCGCGTTGCCGTTCGAGGCGGCCCTGCTCGTGCATCAGCTGGAACTGCAGCCCGGGATCGCGCCTCATCGCCGCGGAACTGCCGAGCCATTTGGCCGGATCGCCCTGGCCCTCGCCGTTGAAGAGGACCGCGAGGGCGGCGGCCAGCGTGGGCTCCGCAGCGACCGCGGCCATCGCCTCGGCGCGTTTCCGATCGGTGGAGCTGCCGGTCGCCAGGAGCGCGGCGCAGTCGCGCCAGATTTGCGGATCGATCTCCTGCGCGGCCTCCATGGCGACGTCGTCGGCGGTCGTGCCCGGCGCCAGCCCGACCGTCACGCTTACCCAGTCCTTCGCGCCCTCCAGCCCGTTGTGGCGCTGCAGGAACTCGGCGATCTCGGTGCGACGCGCCTGGAAGTCGGCGAACATCCGCTCGAAGGCGCCGAAGTCGAGACCCACCGAGAAGCGGGCGTAGGCCTCGGCGACCTCGCCCTCGCCCGCGAGCGCATGGCGCGCAACCAGCGCCTTCGCGGCGGCGGCGACGCCGGCTGCATCGGCGTCGTCCATCACCCGGAAGCTCGGCGAGAGGCCGGCCTCCACCGGGAAGCGCCGCAGCAGGCGTTCGCAGAAGGCATGGATCGTCTGGATCTTCAGGCCGCCGGGCGTCTCCAGCGCCTTTGCGAACAGTGTGCGGGCGCGTGACAGGGTTTCGTCGTCGTAGCGGCCGCCATCGTGCAATTCAGTGAGCTTCTTGCGCAGCGCGGCGTCGTCGGCGACCGACCATTCGCCCAGCACCTCGAACAGCCGCCGCTGCATCTCCGAGGCCGCGGCCTTGGTGTACGTGACGCAGAGGATGGTCTGCGGCGCGACCTCGTTCATCAACAGCCGCGCCACGCGATCGATCAGGGTCTTGGTCTTGCCGGA
>CAZBXO010000095.1:5359-13422 GCA_964495645.1 uncultured Phenylobacterium sp.
TAGGCGCGGGCCGGATCGCGATAGGCGGTGACCAGCCGCTCCAGGCCCTCCACCGCGTTGTCCACGGCGTCGCGGCTGACGAGGACGTCTTTGCCGTCGCCGTCCGGAGAAGCCCGCACCTCCTCCACACCCGGATTGGGCTTGCGGCCCGTGACGCGCACATAGGTCAACTCGCCGGGCTCCGAAGGGGCCAGGCCCTCGAAGCCGCCCCTGGCCAGGATCGCCGCCGTGAGCGTCAGCTGCGGCGAGAAGCCGAAGCGCACCATCTTCGTCGAGGGCGCCTGGCCGGTCTTGTAGTCGAGCACATGGCCGAAGCCGGCCGGGTCGACCTCGATACGGTCCGCCTTGGCGGTGAGGGTGAAGTCGCCGCTCTCGAACCGGAACGTCTTCTCGCCCTTGCGTTCCACATAGAGCGCGCGTCCGTCGGCGCGGCGGCGGGTCTCCAGCTCGACCACCCAGCGGGCGGCTTCGCGCGCCAGCGCGGTCTCCCGCGCCAGCCCTTCGTGCGGCATACCCTCCGCCTCGAGCGCTTCGAGGTAGAGCCGCTCGAAGATCGCGGCCGCATCGGACGGCAGACTGGCCGGGTGGTCCTTGCCGAACCTCTCGAACGCCTTGTGGATCGCCGAGCCGCGGATGCGGACGTCGACCCGCTCGTCCGGCCGGGGCAGCTCGTAGAGGCGCAGAATGTCACGCGCCCAGACCATGTAGGGGTCTCGGGTCAGCGCCTCGACCCGGGTGACCGCCAGCGTGCTGGGGCGATCCTCGACCGGCGGCCGGGGGTCCGGTCGCGGGATGAACTGGTGCTCGGCGGGCTCCGGCGTATCGAGGGCGCGGGCCCAGTCGATGACGTCGCGGCGCCGCGGGATCTCCACGCGGGCGCCGGCGGCCAGGGTCTCCAAACGCCACAGCCAGCGCGACTTCACGGCCGGGGCGCCGTCGCGCCGCTCCGAGTGCAGCAGGATCACGTCGGGGGCGCAGGCGGCCTGGGCGAAGTCGTGGGCCGAAAGGCCGATGCGCCGTTCGGGCGAGGGCAGGCCGAGGGTCTCGCGCATGGGCCGCGACAGGAACGGGTCCAGCGGCGCCCCGGCCGGCCAGACGTCCTCCTCCAATCCACCCAGGATCAGCCGGTCGGCGCGGACCAGCCGGGCCTCCATGGCGCCCAGGATGCGCAGCCTCGGGTGGGTCGCGCCTCCTGCGCGCACGGTCTCGGTGACCATCAGGCGGTCCAGGAGGTCGGCGAAGCCGCGCGGCGTGGCCGGGGGTAACGCCTCGCCCTCGCGGATCAGGCCGGCCAGCAGCCGGCTCATGGCTTCGCCGCCGGGTCCGGACCACAGCGCCTCGTGGCCGGCCGCCAGCGCCTCCATGGCCTCGACGACCGCGCGCGCGGCGTTGCTCGGCGCGCTGTCGTTGGTCGGCAACGCCCCCAGCACGCGTTCGAGGCGGTCGATCACCGCGCGGGCGCCGACGGCTTCGCCAGCTTTCTCCCGCAGAGCCTCCCAGCTGCGCCGGCGCGGACCGCGCAGCACCTTGCGTTCCAACACCTCCAGCGCCGCGCCGCCGACGCGCACGTAGGGGTGCTTCAGGATCGCCAGCAGCAGCACCGGGCTCAACGGGTCGGCCGCAGCGCGGGCGACCAGGGCCGCCAGGACGCCATCTGGGGTCCCGGCCAACGGCTCGCCGGCCGACGAGTCGGGGACGATGCCCCAGCGGACCAGCTTGGCCGTGACGCGCCGCGACAGGAGCTTGTCTGGCGTGACCAGGGCGGCGGTGAGGTCGGGCGTCTCCAGCGCCTCGCGCAGCAGGAGGGCCGCGGCGGTGGCGGCCTCGTCCTCGCTGTCGGCCGTGACGATCGAGAGCCCCTGCAGGCCCAGGTCGACGACGTTTTCGGATTGGTGCTCCTGGAGCTCCTTGATGACCTGCAGCCAGTCCTTCGTCTGGTCAGCGGGCCGCAGCGCTTCGTTGATCACCCGGCCGCGGGCGTACCCGGCCAGGTCCTCGGTTTTGGACACGGGCCAGACCGAGACGGACTCGCGCTCGGTCACCGCATCGTCGAGCAGGTTTTTCAGGGCGCCCTGCGGGTGTTGCGGGTCGACCTCGGCCCAGGCCTCCGGCGCCAACTCGGCGTCCAGCCCCGGCAAGACGACGCAGCCTTGCGGAGCGTGGGCGATTGCCACCAGCAGGCCGCGTGTGGCCGGCGCCGTGCCGGTCGAACCGGCGGCGATGACCGCGTGCTGCGGGGGGCGCTCCCACCAGGCCTCGGCGAGCCGCTTCAGGAGGGCGACGCGGCGGGCGCCGACGTCCACGACCCCGAGGTCGGCCAGCCGCTCTGGCCAGCGCTCCAGCGCGCTCTGCAGGAACCGGCGGCTCAACTGCCAGTGCTCCGCGAGGTCCGCCTCGACGAGATCGCCCAGGCGCTCGGCGGCGTCGACCTCCTCGATCTGCAGGCTGTCGAGGAAGCCGCCCAGGGCTTCGCCCAACTCCAGGGCCGCCGCGGCGGTGGGTTCGCCGCGGTTCGGCAGCGTGGGCCAGAGCTCCGCCACCAGCCGCGTCAGTTCGAACCGCCGTCGCAGGGGGTCGATCGCGGCGGGGAGGTCGAGGGCGAGGTCGCCGGGCTCGAAGGGCGGTTCGCCGGCCTCCAGGTCGCCGAGAGGGCGCATCTGCGGCGGCAGGACGGCGCGGCCGCCGGTGGCGCGCACGAAGGCGTCGGCCAGCGCACGGGCGCCGCGTCGGGTGGGGGTGAGGACCAGGGCCTGCGAGAGCGCCTCGGGCCCGTGCGGCCCCAGCGCCTCGTAAAGGCCCCGCGCCAGGTCGTCCGCGAACGGCCGGTGCGCCGGGATCGTGAACCAGCGCGGGCCCGGCCGATCGAGGAAGCCGGTCACGAGAGCCTGGCCTCGACGGCGGCTCGGGCGGCCGGGTCGCCCACCTGCATCCAGAGGCCCGGGAGCGAGAGCCCGAACAGGCGCCGCCGGTCAGCCATGCGGAACCAGACGTCTCGCAGCGAGAAGGCTTCGCGCGGATCCGCGTAGACGAAGGTCGGGTCGATGATCTCGATGCCGATGGCGTGCAGCGGCGCCTCGGGCCGCTCGCCGCGGTGGGTCAGGTGGCCGGCCTCGTCCCTGTAGAAATCGCCGGGGCTGCCTTCGAAGCCCAGGGTGTCTGCCTTGGGGATGGTGAGCACCAGGGCGTCCATCAGGGCCGGATCCCAGGCCTCGGCGATCGCCTGCATCGGCGAGCGGCCCGGCGTGATCCAGGCGTAGTCCGAGTTGCAGCGGAAGATCGGCGCCTCGCCCAGCAGGCCGCGCGCGTGCTTCACCCCGCCGCCGGTCTCCAGCAGCCTGGCGCGCTCGTCGGAGACCAGGAACTCTGCGTCCCTGCGACCGGCCAGATAGGCCTCCAGCTGGTCGGCGTGGGCATGGACGTTGACCACCACGCGCTCGACGCCGGCTTCGACCAGCGGGTCGATCACGTAGGCGATCAGCGGCTTGCCGGCCAACGGCACCAGCGCCTTGGGCATGGTCTCGGTCAACGGGCGCATGCGCGTGCCGAGGCCCGCGGCCATCACCATGGCGGTCTTCGGAGCCGTCATGCGCGGGACTCCGGCGGCACGTGACGGTCGAACCAGGTCTTCAGGCCGCGGAGCGCGGAGTCCTCGAGGTTGCGCTCCAGGTAGCGCCAGGTGCGGGGCATGTAGGCGCGATATTGGTCGCGGCCGAGCAGCGCCTGGCGGGCGAAGACGCGGCCCAGGATGCGCGCGGCGTTGGAGGCGGCGAGCGCCTTGTAGTCGTGCAGGAAGGCCTCGCGGTCGAGCTCCGAGCGGGCGACCAGGAAGCGGTCCAGCATCTCGGCTTCCAGCTCCGCGGAGATGTCGCGCCGGGCGTCCTGCAGCAGGTGTGTGAGGTCCCACGCCGGGTGGGCGCGGATCGCGTCCTGAAAGTCGACCATGCCGACCCGGGCCACCCCCGACCGCTGCGGCAGCCAGATCAGGTTCTGGGCGTGGTAGTCGCGGTGGGTGAAGACGCTGGCGCCTGCCTCGCCGTGGACCCAGACCGGCGCCCAGAGCGCGTCCCATTCGGCGACGGCGTCGGGACCGAAGGCGGGCAGGCCGGCGAACGGCGGCCAGAACTCGAGGAAGGTGTCGGTGCCGACCTTCAGCGCCAGGGTGTCGTAGGTCAGCAGCGGCCAGGCCAGATCGCCGTGGGTCAGGACATCCGGCGGCGTTTCCGCCTGGATGGCTACCTGGACGTCGACCGCGGCTTCGTAGAGCGGGCGTTCGTCCTGCCCCTGCGCGATCAGGCTGGCGTAGAGGTCGTCGCCCAGGTCCTCCAGCACCACCAGGCCGGCGCCGGCGTCGTGGGCGTAGATCTCCGGCGCCGAGAGGCCACGGGCCTTGAGATAGTGGGCCACGGTCACGAAAGCCGCGACGGAGCCGGCGGCCAGCCGGTTGGCGGCGTTGTAGCCCAGCGCGATGCGTTCGGCCGGCGTGGCGCCCGGCGGGCAGTGCAAGGTCTCGGCGGCCGGCGGCTGGTCCATGAAGAAGGCCGTCCCGCCGCCCGGCCTGTGCAGCCGCTCGAACAGGCGCGTGGAGGCGTCGCCGGCGAAGGGCTCGCGGCGGGCCTCCCCGAACCCTGCGGCGCGCAGGAAGTCGGCCTTCAGGACCTCACGGTCGGAACCCAAGCTCTCGTCCTTCCCAGGCGCCGTGCGCGGTCAGCCGCACGCACCGCCCCCCATCGTCGTTCTCGGCGAGATCGATCTCTACCGCGAGTCGGTCGGCGGGCAGGCGGCCCGCCAGCCGTTCGGGCCACTCGATCACCGCCGCGCCTTCGTCCAGAGCCTCGTCGAGACCGATCTCATAGGCTTCGTCCGGGTTCGAGAGGCGATAGAGGTCGAAGTGGGCGACTTTCAGCCGCGGACCTTCGTAGAACTGCACCAGCGTGAAGGTGGGGGAGGGGACCTCCTCGTCCGGCGTTGTCAGGGCGCGGATGAGGGCGCGGGCCAGCGTCGATTTGCCGGCCCCCAAGGGGCCCGAGAGGCAGACCGCTTCGCCCGGCCGCAGGCTGGCCGCGATCGCCGCGCCCAGGCGCGCGGTGGCCGCCTCGTCCTTCAGGTTCATGCGAAGGCCGCCTCCGGATCGGCGGGCAGGGTCTCCTCGCAGAAGGCCTTGAGCCGCGCCGTCAGCTCGGCCGGATCGCCGTCAAAGGCCTCGGCGGGGATCGGCGCCCCGATCGTCAGGGCGAAGGCCTGCCCGCGCTTGTTCAGCAGCTCGTGGAAGAGGGTGATGTCTCGCAGTTCCTGCGAGAAGCGGTTGAAGAAGTGGAACAGGCCCGACCAGGGGCCCGAGAGGTGCATCGGCACGACCGGGGCCTCGTACTTGCGCGCCAGCGACACCGCGCTCGACTGCCACGGTGGGTCGGCGAGCCGGCCGTCGGCGCCGCGCCGCGCCAGCCGCCCCGACGGGAAGATGACCAGCATGCGGTCGGCGTCGAGCGCCTCGCGGGTGCGCAGAAGCGTCTCGCGGGTCCGCTCGCGGGTGCGCTTGGCCTCGACCCACTCCACCGGGATCAGCACATCGTCGAACCCGGCCACCACCCGGTGGGCGTCGGAGTTGGCGTAGAAGCAGTGGTCGGGCCGCACCGGCTTCAGCGCATCGTAGACCGCGATCCCGTCGGCGAGGCCTGTGGGATGGTTGCACACCGCCACCAGCCGGCCGGCGCCGGGCAGGCGCTCGAGGCCGCGCACCGTCACCTTCACGTCCAGCAGGCGCGAGACGTGGTCCAGAGCCATGCGGCCGGTCATGGGCGCGATGTCCTCGGCCATCCGCCGCGCCTTCTCGTAGCCCAGGAGCGCATAGAGCGCCGGGCGGACCAGCGGCCAGGCCGCCCCGCCCGAGAGCTTCGGCGCCCGCTCGGCGATCAGCACGTCGACGATGTGGTCGTGGCGGCCGCGGCGCGCGGCGCCGTCCGCCGGCGAAAGGGTGGTCATCGGCGGGGAAGATGCGGGCGCCCGCGGGGCGGGGCAAGGCTGGCGCGGCGGCGGCTCTGCGCCTAAAAGCCCGGCCATGCGCGACATCACCCACTTCATCGACGGCGGCGCCGTCAGCGGTTCCTCGGGTCGCTTCGGCGACGTCTTCAATCCCAACACCGGCGAGGTTCAGGCGCGCGTGGCGCTGGCCTCCACCGCCGAGGTCGACAAGGCCGTCGCCGCGGCGCTCCGGGCCCACCAGAGCTGGGCGCTGGTCAACCCGCAGCGGCGGGCCCGCGTGATGTTCGAGTTCAAGCGCCTGGTCGAGGCGCGCATGGACGAGCTGGCCGAGATCCTGTCCTCCGAGCACGGCAAGGTCATCGCCGACTCGAAGGGCGACATCCAGCGCGGCCTGGAGGTGATCGAGTTCGCCTGCGGCATCCCGCACGCCCTGAAGGGCGAGTACACCGAAGGCGCCGGGCCCGGAATCGACGTCTACTCGATGCGCCAACCGTTGGGTGTGGTGGCCGGCATCACGCCTTTCAACTTCCCGGCGATGATCCCGATGTGGATGTTCGGGGTGGCCATCGCGGTCGGCAACACCTTCATCCTGAAGCCGTCGGAGAAGGATCCGACGGTGCCGGTGCGGCTCGGCGAGCTGATAATGGAGGCCGGCGCGCCCTCCGGCGTGTTGAACGTGGTGCACGGCGACAAGACCGCCGTCGACGCCATCCTCGACCATCCGGACATCAAGGCGGTGAGCTTCGTCGGTTCCTCCGACATCGCCCAGTACGTCTACTCGCGGGGCACCGCGAACGGGAAGCGCGTGCAGGCCATGGGCGGGGCCAAGAACCACGGCATCATCCTGCCCGACGCCGACCTGGAGCAGGCGACCAGGGACATCATCGGCGCCGCCTACGGCTCGGCCGGCGAGCGCTGCATGGCGCTCCCGGTGGTCGTGCCGGTGGGCCAGAAGACCGCCGACGAAGTGCGCGAGCGGGTGCTCAGCGAGATCGAGACCCTGAAGGTGGGCGTGTCCACCGACACGGCCGCCCAGTACGGCCCGGTGGTCAGCCAGGCGCACAAGGAGAAGGTGTCGGGCTACATCCAGATGGGCGTCGACGAGGGCGCCGAGCTGGTGGTCGACGGCCGCGGTTTCGCGCTGCAGGGCTACGAGAAGGGCTTCTTCATCGGCCCGTCGCTGTTCGACAACGTCACGCCGGCCATGAAGACCTACCAGGAGGAAATCTTCGGGCCGGTGCTGCAGATCGTGCGCACCGAGAGCTTCGAGGAGGCGCTCAGGCTGCCGTCCGAGCACCAGTACGGCAACGGCGTCGCCATCTTCACCCGCAACGGCCGCGCCGCCCGCGAGTTCGCGGCGCGGGTCAATGTCGGCATGGTCGGCATCAACGTGCCGATCCCGGTCCCGGTCGCCTACCACACGTTCGGAGGCTGGAAGCGCTCCGCCTTCGGCGACGCCAACCAGCACGGCATGGAAGGCGTCAGGTTCTGGACCAAGGTGAAGACCATCACCGCCCGCTGGCCCGAGGGCGCGGTGGAAGACTCGGCGTTCGTGATCCCGACGATGCGGTAAGACGGCTACGCCGTCTGGCCCGACCTGGAATCGACTGAAGGCGCCGCTGGCTGCCACCCCCCTCAGCCCGCTTGCGCGGTAGAGCGGCCGCCAGCGCATAGATGTTCTATTTATGTTCTTGACCTCGCTAGGCTGGCGAGTTATGGTCTCTCTGGGTTGGAGCGAGATCGATCGCGGTTCCGACCCGACATCGTTGGACTAGCCTTCGGGTCCGTCCAGCGATGCACGACGGTCCGTTTCGCTAAATGGAGCGCAAATGGAACGTCACAGGTCGGTGCCGCGTCGCATTCTCGAGGAAGTCCAAGCCCGTGATGAAACCACGGCAAATCGAGCGCCTTGGCGCGCCAGCCGGTCGCTGTTCGACTCGGACCCGGCGGGTTCCGAACCGGCGGCTGGGCCGCCCGCATTGTCTCTCCTCAACTGGAATCCGGACGAGCAATTCGAGATCGTTCCTGTCGGGAATCCGGCGAACCCGCGCTTGCGCAGGGAACACGAAGCGGAGAACGGGCCT
>CAZBXO010000096.1:0-2063 GCA_964495645.1 uncultured Phenylobacterium sp.
ACCCCGCTGCATGAGCTCGCCGAGCGCCATCCCTCCGCCCTGGCGATCGAGGCGCTCGACATCGCCGAGCCGGCGCAGATCGCCGCCCTGGCCGGCCGCCTCGCCGGCCGCAGCTTCGAGATGCTGTTCGTCAACGCCGGGGTCGCCACCGGCGGCGACCGGACCGAGACGTTCGCCGACGTCTCCGACGCCGCCTTCGCGCACGTCATGGCGGTCAACGTGCTGGGGGTGATGCGGGCGGTGGAGGGCCTGGCGTCCCTGGTGACCGCGGACGGCCTGATCGGCGTCATGTCGTCGGGCCAGGGCAGCGTCTCCGGCAACACGACCGGCGGCGCCGACGTCTATCGCGCGTCCAAGGCGGCGCTGAACCAGGCCCTGCGCAGCTACGCCGCGCGCCAGCCCGAGAACGGTCGCGCCCTGGTGGCGATGGCGCCGGGCTGGATCCGCACCGACCTGGGCGGCCCGGCCGCGCCGCTCTCCGCCGACGAGGCCATCCCCCAGGTGGTCGACACCCTGCTGGCCCGCCGCGGCCGCCCGGGCCTCGCCTACCTCGACCGCCATGGCGCGGCGGTGGCGTGGTGAGCGTCCTCGCGGCTCGGGGAAGGGAGGCGCCCGCGGCGGGATTCCGCGACCCGGTTCTCACCTCCCCGCCGGCCGGTGCGCCGCCTCGTAGTGGCGCTTGAGCAGGTCCTCGCCGAAGTCGTTGGCCGCGTCGCGCCAGATCGAGTGGACGTGGTTGGCGCGGTTCTGGGTGTTGTCGTACTCGATGAGGAAGGTCGGCCCCAGCACGCGGTAGTAGCGCCCCACGGCCGGATCGGTCCCGCCGGCCCACAGGAAGGTCACCTTCTCGAACCCCGCGGCGCGGATGCGGGCCAGCTCCGCGTCGGCGATCTCGGGGCGGTGCCAGCGGGCGTATTCCTCGATCAGGCGCAGCAGCATCGCCCGCTGCGGCGCCGTCAGCTCGCCGGCCGCGATGCCGGAGCCGAGCGCGCCCACCTTGCCGAGGTCCACCTTGCGCTCGCCGAAGGTGACGATGTCGCCGGGCGCGTCGGCCAGCACCGCCTTCGCCCGCTGCGCGGGGCTGAGCGACTGCACCAGCCGCCGCCCGAGGTCGTCCTCCGCCGCCAGGATGCGCAGGCCGGTCTTCGGCCCCTGGCGCACCTCGGCGGGATTGCTGCCCAGGAAGGTCGGCGCGCCGGTGATCCCCTTGCCGTCGACGATGGTGAAGTTGACCGACAGGTGGTGGCCCTCGAAGCGCCAGCCCCAGGTCCCGGTCGCGGCCGGGGTCCCGAACAGGCTGAGGAAGTAGAGCTCCGGATCGCGCGCCGGCCCGCGGCCACCCTCCAGCTCGCGCAGCACGTCCTCGAGGCTGACGATCTGGCGGGCCTTGGCCGCGCCGCCCTGGCCCATGCCGGTGGTCAGAAGCGCCCAGGCCAGGTCGCGCTGCGCCGGCGTCATCGCCTTCAGCGGCAGCCCCTTCCGCGGCCGCGGGATGGCGTGCCAGTTCTGCCGCTCGGCGTCGTCGAAGGCGATCCGCGCCTCGGCCCGCTGCGCCGGGGTCAGCGAGGCCCACAGCGCCGAAGCCGCCCGCGCCATCTCCGCCGAGACCCGCGGCAGGGGCGCCGCATGCGCCCCCGGCCCCTCATGCGCTCGGCCTGCAGCGGGCAGCGCCGCCAGTCCCACGGCCAGCGCCGCCACGGCCAGCTTCCAAGGTCCCCCAGACGTCATCGACACGGCCCCCCAGGTTTGACCAGCCAGTGTTATCCCGCCTCGGCCCCCGGCGACAGCACGCCCCAGATCAACCCGAAGGGAGCGCGCACGAAAACAAATCGCGAACGCCGCCCCGGGCCCCCACCCAGGGCGCGCCGACGCATGTCTGCAGATCGCCGCCGGCTGACGTCAGCTCTCCTCACCCGTAGGGGGAGGGGGACCATGCGCAGCATGGTGGAGGGGGAGCGCCCCAAGCTCCGCGTCCGGCCCGAAGCCCCCTCCACCGCCTACGGCGGTCCCCCTCCCCCTACGGGTGAGGAGAAGCGGGCGTCACTTCGCGAGAAAGCTCGCCA
>CAZBXO010000096.1:2163-13315 GCA_964495645.1 uncultured Phenylobacterium sp.
CCCCTCCCCCTACGGGTGAGGAGAAGCGGGCGTCACTTCGCGAGAAAGCTCGCCAGCCGCTCCAGCCCCGCCGCGTTCTTCTCCGGACGGGCGGCGAAGCACCAGCGGAGCCAGCCTTCGCCCTCGTCGCCGAACGCCGAGCCGGGCGCCAGTCCCAGCCCCGCCTCGGCCACCAGCCGCTTCGCGAGGCTCATCGAGTCCTCACACCCCGCCACCCGGAAGAAGGCGTAGAGGCCGCCGTCCGGCTCCGGCGCCTCGACGCCCGGCATGGCGCGCAGCGCCCCCAGCACCTGGTCCTTCGCCGCCGCCAGCTCGGCGCGCAGGGCCTCGACGTGCGCCCCGCCCGCCGTCACCGCCGCCAGCGCCCCCTCCTGCACGAAGTCGGGCGCGCAGGAGGTGTTGTACTCGACGAGCACCCCCAGGCTCTCCAGCAGGGCCGGCGGGCAGGTCATCCAGCCCAGCCGCCAGCCGGTCATCCGCCAGGCCTTGGAGAAGCTGTTGACCCCGATCACCCGGTCGTCCGGCTCCGCCAGCGGCAGGAACGACGGTGCGGACGGCGCCCCGAAGGCCAGCCGCTCGTAGACGTCGTCGCAGATCAGCCAGGTCCCGTTGGCCCGGCAGCGCTCGAGGATCGGAGCCCGGTCCTCCGCCGGCAGCATCCAGCCGGTCGGGTTGTTCGGCGCGTTGATCACCAGCGCCCTCACGTCCGGGGTCAGCCGGTCCATCAGCCGATCGACGTCGAGCCGCCAGCGCCCCTGCGCCGGCTCCAGCCCGAAGGTCTCCACCTGCGCCGACAGGATCTTCGGGATCTCCACCAGGTTGGGCCACACCGGCGTCACCACGATCACCCTGTCGCCGGGCGAGACCACCGCCTGGTTGGCCAGCATCAGGGCGTTGACCCCGGAGTTGACCACGCACACCCGGTCGGCCCCGATCGGCCGCCCGTGCAGCCCGGTCAGGTACCCGGCGAGCGCCTCGCGCAGGTCCGCCCGCCCCAGGTTGTGCGTGTAGTAGGTCCGCCCGGAGAGCAGCGCCTCGGCCGCCGCCCGCCGGATCGGCTCCGGCGTCGGCTGGTCGCTCTCCCCGAACCAGAACGCCAGGATGTCGTCCCGCCCCATCCCCGCATTCGCCACCTCCCGGATCTGCGACACGCGCAGCGAGCGGACTTCATCGCGGGCGACGGGCGGGTGCATGCAGCGCTCAGTCCGCCGGCTTGGTGATCGGCTTAGCGTCCTCCCAGCGGTACGGCAGCACGTCGGGCTTCACGTAGACCTCGGTGGTGAACTTCAGCGGGTATTTCGTCCCGCTCGGGTAGACCAGCTCCACGAAGTAGGCGGTGTAGCCGCTGGCCGGCTTCGGCACATTGCCCACGAACGACCCATCCTGCTGGGCCGTCAGCTTCGTCGCCGTGAACGCCTTCGGACCGAGCGTGTCCATCCGGAAGTCGCGGTCCTTCGGGTTGGTCCCCTGCCAGAGCCAGGCCTCCAGCGGCTTCGTGGGCGTGCGCACCACGATCGCCCCGTCGTCCGGCCGCACCTCCCACGCGTAGGTCGGCATCGGCCGCCTATTGATCACCGCGTCATGGAAGGCGGTGATGCTCTCCATGATGTCGGTGCCCGAGGTGGAGTGCTTGGAGTTCGGCAGCATCCTCAGCCGTTTCGGCTCGGCCACCTTCGAATAGCCGTAGCGGGTGTTGTCCGGCGGGAAGTACTCGTCGCCCACCGCGTTGATCACGAACTTCGGGATCGTCCGCATCTGCGCGCGGTCCTGGTAGTTCAGCGGATCCTCGATGAGGTTCACACCGGCCAGCCCCGGCTTTCCGATCTGGTCGGGGATCAGACGCGCGTCGACGTAGTCCTGCAGCGCAGGCGAGAAGTAGCCCATCGCCCGCCAGTGGTGGATCGCCGTGTCGTTGACCGACAGGATGCTGATCACGATCGGCACGATGCCGACCACCCGCTTGTCGACTGCCCCCACCAGCCAGGTGGTCCAGCCGCGCTTCGACCCGCCCGCCACCACGAAGCCGTTGATCTTCCTGGCCCCGCCGGCCGCGCTCGCCATGTACTGCTGAACCGCGGTCATCGCCTGGGTCCCGCTCTTCACCATCGGCAGGCGCAGCAGCTGGTTCGGATCCCGGTTCTCGGCGAACCGCGCCTGCAGGAAGGCGATGATCTCGTCCTCCACGCGCGCCTTCTTCGCCGGGTCGCCCGCGAACGTCAGCGGCTGGTTCGGCACGTCGTCCAATTGGGCCACCACCGACTGGGTCTCGACGGCCAGCCTCGCGAACCGGTCCACCGCCTTGGTGGGCGCGGGGTCGTCCTTGTCGCCGCCGGTGATGTAGAGGAACGCCTTGTCGTGGTTGAGACGATCCGGGACGATCACCGTCAGCCAGTGCTTCCAGACCGTGGCGTCCACGTCCTTGACCGCAGTCCAGGTCTGGCTGGTCAGCTCGATGACCGCGCCGTGGTAGCCCTCGCCTTTGATCGGCCCCACCACCTTCCAGGCGAAGCTCGGGTCCTTCTTGGCCACGTAGGCGTCCAGCGCGTTCGGACCCTTGGCGGCCGCCGGCGCGCTCGCCAGTAGGACGGCCGCGAGGCCGGCGGCGAACAGGCTCCAGAGCTTCACGATACGGTCCTCCGCTTCTGGGCCAGCGCGGCGCAGCTGGCCGAGCCGATCGGCCCCTCCTCGTCGTGCACGACGCACATCGCCACCGCGACGCCGTCGCTCGCCCCATGATCGACGATATCCCAGCCGACCCACTCCGTCTTCGGCACACGGTGCAGGTAGAGGGTGACGTCGGAGTTGATGTAGCCCAGCCCCTGGTCGCCCGAGTTGGCGAAGGGGCTGACGATGTCGGCGGCGACCGCGACGCGGGCGAACGGCGTCCAGGGCTCGCCCTCGACCAGCTCTCGGGTCTCGCGCATCCAGACCTGCCGCGGCCCCGGCTGGCCCCAGCCGCCCTTCACCGAGCGCATCTCCCACATGCCGTTCAGCGCCGCGCGCGGGTCGTCCGGCGGCGGGATGTCGGCCGGTTTCGCCGCATCCCACGGCGGCCGCTTCCACATCACGCCCGGCGCGTTCTCGGTGCGCCGCAGCAGCTGGCAGGTCGCCCGCCCGCAACTGACGCCCGCCGAGATGAACTCCGCGTCGATCACCTTTATGCGGTAGCCGTCCTTGACCACGCGGGTCGTCACCTCGACCGGCGACAGGTCAGGCAGCTTGTACATGTCGGTGGTGATCCGCGCCGGCATGTAGTCGGCGCCGCCATGCCGCTTCTCGATCTCGAAGCCCAGCAGCCCGACGATCAGCCGGCCATGCAGGGAGTTGGGATCCCACGGCCCGACGCCGGCGCGGGTGGGCAGGTAGACGTCGCCGTCTTTCTTGAAGAAGGGCTCGTTGGGCATGGCGGCCGATATGCCGGATACGGCTACGCTTGAGTAGGCGCCTTCTCCGACCTCGCCAGGATCGCGGTGACCGCCATGTCGCCGGTCACGTTGCCGATGGTGCGGAAGATGTCGGGGACGACCTCCACCGCCAGCAGGATCGGCAGCAGCTCCAGCGGCAGGCCGAGCGCCAGCGCGATCGGCGCCACGCTGACCATGAAGCTGACCTGCCCCGGCAGGCCGACCGAGCCCACCGCCACGCCCATGGCCACGACGCCGGCGCCCACCAGCTGCAGCGCCGTGGGCTCGATGCCGTAGACGTGGGCCACGAACATGCAGGCCGCCAGGTTCACCGCCGGGCTGGTGAAGCGGAAGACGGCGACGGCCAGCGGCAGCACCAGGTCGGCGACCCGCTCCGGCACGCCCAGGTGGTCGCGCATCCGCTCGATCATCGCCGGCAGGCAGGCCAGCGACGACTGCGTCGCGAACGCCAGCGCCAGCACCGGCGAGGTCGACCGCGCCCAGAGCCCGACCGGCGCCCGCCCCACGGTGATCGCCAGCCCGTAGGCGATGACCGCGATCCCGATCCCGGCCGCCGAGGCGACGGCGATGTAGTGCCCGAGCACGCCGGCCGCGCCGGCTCCGGCCCGCAGGCCCACGCCCAGCGCCAGGCAGAAGACGCCGGCCGGCCCGACCCACAGCACCCAGCGGACGATGACGATCATCGCCTCGCCCAGGGCGTCGATCACCTCGATGACCGTCCGCCCCTTGGCCGCCGGCACGCGGGTGAGCGCGAAGCCCACGAAGATGGCGAAGATGACCAGCGGCAGGATGGCGTCCTCGGCCGCCGCCTTCACCGGGTTCGAAGGCGCCAGGCCCTTCAGCCAGACGACGAAGTCGGGCGTCGTGCGCGTGGCCTCCGGCAGGGGGCTCGCCCCGCCGCGCAGCGCCGCCGCCGCCTCCGGGCTCACCGGCCAGACGCTGAGGAGGCCGGTCGAGAGCGCGATCCCGAACGCCGCCGAGAGCACCATCAGGCCGAGGAACCAGGCCACCGCCCGGCCCGCCAGGCGGCCGGTCGCCGCGGCGTCCGAGACCTTGGCGATGCCGGTGACCAGCACCGCGAAGATCAGCGGCACGACGGTCATCCGGAGCGCATTGAGCCAGAGCCCGCCCACCGCCTCGACCGGTCCGATCACCGGCTCGGCGGCCTCGCCCCAGACCGACGCGGCGACCGCGCCGATGGCCAGGCCCAGCGACAGCCCGATCAGGACGCGCACGCTCAGCGACTTCAGGATGTTCAACGCTCGGAGCCCCCTCGCCAGGCTGCGATCAGGCCCGCGCGGCGGGCGAAGCGCAAGCCTCAGGCGCTGCGGCGCTCGTAGCGCATCGCCAGGGAGGCCGGCACGTCCTGAAGCCCGCGCAGGGCCTCCGTCACGAAAGCGAGGGCCTGGTCCTGGGCCGCGAAGCGGCCGACCTCGGCGCCATCGCGCCGGACGATCCACTCGTCAGCACTCTCGACGATCTCGAAACGCATGGCCATCCCGCTAGCGGACGCAGCGCCTACGCGCCTTGACGAACCGCAACAACCGGACGTGGAGTCGCAGTGCAGCCGGCTACCGCGCCCGGACCGGGACCTCCAGGTCGCAGATCGTGAAGGCCGCCCCCTTCGCCCGCTTCGCCGCCTCGAGCCGCGCCCGGAAAGCGGCGCCCGCCGGATCGAGCATCTCCAGCTGGGGCCGCTCCGCCGCCGGCAGGTCGGCGGCGACGCGCACGCGGACCATCCGATCGGGCGCGGCCGGCGGCTCGCCGACCGCCATGGCCCTCACCACCGGCAGGCCCTGAACGACGCGGCCCCAGACGGTGTACTCGTGGTCCAGCCGCCGCGCCGGCGCACGCATGAAGAAGATCTCCGAGTTGGCCGTCCCCGGGTCGGCCTGGCGGCCCATCCCCACGACACCGGCGCAGTAGGCGCCCCAGCCGCGCAGACGCCCGTCCTTCGCCAGCGCCGCCGTCTCGGCCGGCGAGACCAGCGCCACCGGGACCGCGCCCACGAACCCCTCGCGCCCGTCGCTGCGGCTGACCGCGACCGCCACCTGCGCCGCCGGGAGGCGGAAGCTGAACTCCGGCGCCAGGTCGGGATGGCGCGAGGTCCCGCCATCCCGGTTGTTGGGATTGCCGGTCTGGTCGACGAAGCCTTCGATCACCCGGTGGAACTGCAGCCCGTCGTAGACGCCTTCGCGCGCCAGCAGCTTCACCCGCGCCACGGCCATCGGCGCCATCGCCGGGGCCATGGCCACCACGATCCGGCCCTGGGTGGTGTCGATCACCAGCAGGTCCTGCGGATCGAGCGCCTTCCAGCCCGAAGGCGCCGCCCCGATCAGGGACAGCGCCGCCAGGCTCACGAACAGATGCTTCACGGGCCCCTCCGTTGGGAGGGAGACTAGTACTTCGCGCAGAGCAGGTCGCGGATCACGCTGGAGCGGCCGACCAGTTGACCTTCCGGCCCGATCGCCTGGCTGGCCCGGGCGCCTGAGTCGAACCAGACGGACGGTCCCAGCCCCTGGCGGCGGCAGAAGGTGTCAGCGCCGTTCTTGCCGGCGGCCACGTCCACGCCACGCACCGTCGGGTGCGGGAAGAAGACCGTGCGCTCACCGTCGACGCCGCGGGCGTCGCGGCCGCCCGGCCCGCGCGGGCCCCACCCGTCACCGCCACCGGGCCGGTCGTAGCCGCCGCCCGGGCCGGGACCGTCACGGAAGCCGGCCGGCGCGATCGAGCTGATCTGCGCCATCAGCCCGTAGGTGGTCAGGTCCGCCACGTCGCCACGGATCTCCTGGCATTTGCCCCGGAAGTCGTCGTGCTCGCAGGCGAGCCAGCGGCCCTGGAACCGCGCGCTCTGCGCCCGGTCGTTGAACCGCCACTTGCCGAGGTCGGCCTCGGCCTGCGTGATCGTCACCGACCGGCCCTGGAACCCGGGCAGTTCGTAGAGCGTGGCGGTCCCGCCGCCCCGCTGGGCATGCGCGGCGCCGGTCGCGGCGAGTGTGAGGGCGGCGGCGGCGAGGGCGATCTTCAGGGTCATGGTCGGCTCCAGTCGTTGCCCCGATACAAGCTTGGCCGTGATGAACCGAGCCTGAAACGGCTGCGCAGGAACCGGTCAGGCTTCTTCCACGCCGGAAGCAATCTTGTGCGTTCCGGCCCGTTTATCTCCCAGGTTCACGACCTATCTTGGCGTCCGAAGCGGACATCCTGTCGATGTCCCCGGAGAGTACGACATGATCGAGCGCAGACCCTTCGCCGAGCTCGGCGGCGCCGACCACGGCTGGCTGAAGGCCCGCCACCACTTCTCGTTCGCCGGCTACCACGACCCGCGGAAGATGGGCTGGGGTCCCATCCGCGTGTGGAACGACGACGAGATCGCCCCGCAGTCCGGCTTCCCGCCGCACCCGCACGCGGACATGGAGATCGTCACCTATGTTCGGACCGGCGCGATCACCCACCAGGACAGCCTGGGCAACCAGGGCCGCACCGAGGCGGGCGACGTCCAGGTGATGAGCGCCGGCTCGGGCATCCGCCACGCCGAGTACAACCTGGAGCCTGAGACCACGACGCTGTTCCAGATCTGGATCGAGCCCAAGGCCCGCGGCGGAGCGCCGAGCTGGGGCGCGCGACCCTTTCCGAAGGGCGACCGGGCCGGGAAGTTCGTGACCCTGGCGAGCGGCCTGCCGGGCGACGCCGAAGCCCTGCCGATCCGCACCGACGCGCGCGTGGCCGGCGCAACCCTGCGGGCCGGCGAGACCACCGAGTATCCGCTGGGCGCCGGGCGTCACGCGTATCTGGTGCCGGCGGTGGGTGAGGTGGAGGTCAACGGCGTGCGCCTGGCGGCCCGTGACGGGGCGGCGATCGTGGACGAACCGTTGCTCAAGGTGACGGCGCTGGCCGACGCCGAGGTCGTGCTGGTCGATGCGGCCTAAGACGCGTGGGGCCCGCAGCCGGGTGGCTGCGGGCCCTTTCGCGCGTCCGCCGTTCGAAGGGAGAGCTTAGCGGGCGGCGAAAGTGGCGGACTTGGACGCTTGCGCGGTGCGCACCACGTCCATCTTCTGGGCCAGTTCGGCGGCCACGCCGGCCCGGCAGGCCTGGATCGCCGAGACGCTGCGCTCGTTGGCGCAGAACTGCCAGGCGGCGCGCTCGGCGCGGGCCTCGAAGGCGGCGACGCCGGCCGAGGTGTTGAGGTTCAGGTCGGAGACCTTGACCGTCGCGGCGTTGGCGGCGGTGGACAGCGCGGCGATCGGCAGGGCGGCCAGGGCCAGCATGGCGACGCTGCAGACGGTCTCGGTCAGGGTGTTGGTCTTGATCATTTCGGTAGCTCCCTCGAAGCGGTTGCGCGGCGGCGTGTTTGTCCGTCGACAGGGAGTTGAATACTTCAGGCCCTCACGAGATACCCGTGAATACGGAGTAATGACGTCGATTTAAGGAAGTTACCGGAGTTTAATACTTAAACCCCGCGTAATGTGCGGCCTAGTGGAAGGCGGCGGGCTCCAGCACGGCTTCGTCCCACTCGCCGGCGTCGTCGCAGATCAGCACCACGCGCGGCTCCTCGGCCACGCGGATGTAGTCGCCGGCCGCGGCCATGGCCTCGGCCTGGCTGGCATAGCTGCCCAGCTCGTCGCCTGCGTCGTCCTGGAGAATCCACCGGCCGCCCTTGGCCAGCACCGTGAGATCGAACATCGCCGCATCCCTCGCCCGAGCGGCGTTCTCTCACTCCTCACGCGGATTTGCGCGGCGCCCTGCGGTCGCACCGGTGCGGCATGCGCGCGCAGGTCAGCCCTCCCGGAAATAAGGCTCCACCGGTCCGGAGAACTTCATGGTCAAGGGGTTTCCGCGGCGGTCCTTGGCATTGCCGACGGCGAGCCGCACCCAGCCCTCGCTGACGCAGTATTCCTCGACGTTGGTCTTGTCCTCGCCCTTGAAGCGCACGCCCACGTTCCGCGCGAGCACGTCGGCGTCGTAGTACGGGCTATCGGGATTGACCGACAGGCGGTCGGGCAAGGTGTCGTTGGGGTCGCTCATGGGCGGCGACTGAGCACAGCCGGTCGGCCCGTTCAAGTTCAGTTGGCCTGCGCCGCCGCCTGGGCCGCGGCGAGCAGGGCGTCCAGCTTCTGCAGCACCTCGGGGGTCATGCCGCGCACGTGCGGATCCTCGGAGAGCTGCCGCAATGTGATGCCCGCGAACGTGGCATGGAGATCCTGACTTTCCTCCATGCGCTCCAGGAAGCCCGGCATCGACCTCCTGAGCACCGCCGCCGTGCGGGGATCGGCCGCAAGCGCGTCGAGGGTGGAGTCGATGGAGAGCCGAGCCGGCGCGGCGATCGGCTGGGCCGGCGGCGCGGACTGGGCGCAGGCCGGCGCTGCTGCGGCGAGCGCCAGGGCGATCAGGATCGTGCGCATGGATGTCCCCTTACGCGAACAACCTAATCCTTGGGACACCCGCGTCCCGTGAATTCGGGTTCACGTCGCCGCCGATTTGCCAAGCCGGCCGCGAGCCTGTTGAAACCGCAGCCATGAAGTGGATCACCGCCGCCGCGCTCGCGGCCGCCCTCGCGCCCGCCGCCGCCGTCGCCGAGCGCCTGCCGCCGCAACGGATCTTCGAGAGCCCCGATATCTCCGGCCCGCGCGCCCGTGGCGTGAAGCTCTCGCCGACCGGAACCGCGGTCACCTACATCAAGACCCGCGCCTCCGACCTGCAACTGAGCGACCTGTGGATCGCCGACGTGGCCGGCGGTGAGCCCCGGCTGCTGCTGGACGGCAAGACGCTGGCGCCAGACGCGCGCGAGCTGTCCGAGGCCGAGAAGGCGCGCCGCGAACGCGCCGGCATCGCGACCCGCGGCGTGGTCGACTACGCCTGGGACGACCAGGGCCGCTTCATCCTGGCGCCGGTCGAAGGCGACCTCTGGCTCTACACGGTGGCGTCCGGCGCCGTGCGCCAGCTGACCCGGACGCCTGGCGACGAGATCGACGCCAAGGTCTCGCCGAAGGGCGGCTTCGTCTCCTACGTCCGGCAGGACAACCTCTACGTCACGTCCACGGCCGGCGGACCGGAGCGGGCGATCACCCGGGGCGGCGACGAGCTCAGGAGCTGGGGCACGGCCGAGTTCATCGCTCAGGAGGAGATGGACCGCTCGACCGGCTACTGGTGGAGCCCGGACGAGACCCGTATCGCCATCGCCTTCGTCGACCAGCTGGGGGTCGACGTGGTCGATCGGCCGGAGGTGGGCGCCACCGGCGCCAAGGTTGTGCACCAGCGCTATCCCCGGCCCGGCCGCCCCAACGCCAAGGTCGACCTCTGGATTCAGCCGCTGGCCGCCGGCGGGCGGCGCGTGAAGGTCGACCTGGGCGCCAACCCGGACATCTACCTGGCCCGCGTCGACTGGTCGAAGGACGGCAGGACCCTCTACGTCCAGCGCGAGGCCCGCGATCAGCGCCGCCTCGACCTGCTCGCAGTGGACCCCGCGACCGGCGCCTCGCGGGTCATCCTGACCGAGACCAGCCCGCACTGGGTGGACCTCTCCGACGACTTCAGGCCGCTGGCCGACGGCGGCTTCCTGTGGACGTCGGAGAGGTCCGGCGCGCGGCAGATCTACCTCCACGGCGCCGACGGCCGAGCGATCCGGCAGGTGACCCAGGGACCGTGGCCCGTCGACCGCATCGAGGGCGTCGACGAGGCCCGCGGCGTGGTGATCTTCGGCGCCAATCCCGATGTCATCGAGCGGCGGCTCTATTCGGTCTCCTTCCGCCAGCCGGGCGAGCCGACAGCACTGACGCCGGCCGGCGGCTGGTGGACCGCTGCAGTGGCGAAGACCGGGGGCGCCTTCGTCGGGACCTACGAGGATCCCACGACGCCGCCACAGACCGCCCTCTATCGGCCGGACGGGATCCGCGTGCGCTGGATAGAGGAGAATGCGCTGAAGGCCGGCCACCCGTTCTGGCCCTACGTCTCGGAGCTGCGCCAGCCCACCTTCGGCAGCCTGAAGGCCCCTGGCGGCCACGACATCTGGTGGTCGATGCGCACCCCACCGGACTTCGACCCGGCGAAGAAGTATCCGGTCATCGTGCAGGTCTACGGCGGCCCCTCCGGCCCCCGCGTGCAGAAGACCTGGCACTCGCCGGAGGACCAGATCCTGCTGGACGCCGGCTACATCCTGTTCCGGCTCGACAACCGCGGCGTCGGCAACCGCGACGTGGCCTTCAAGACGGTCATCGACCGACGGCTCGGCCAGCTCGAGGTCGAGGATCAGCTTGCCGGCGCCCGCTACCTGCAGTCCCTGCCCTACGTCGACGCCGGACGGATCGGCGTCACCGGCTGGTCCTACGGCGGCTACATGACGCTGCTGATGCTGACCGCCGAGAACAGCCCGTTCCGGGCCGGCGTCGCCGGCGCGCCGGTCACCGACTGGAAGCTCTACGACACCCACTACACCGAGCGCTTCATGGGCACGCCGGCCACCAACCCGCAAGGTTATGCGAAGTCGGAGGTCCTGCCGCGCCTCTCCCGGCTGAAGCCCGGCTCGCTGCTGCTCATCCACGGCATGGCGGACGACAACGTCACCTTCGACCACTCGACGCGCGTGCTCTACGCCCTGCAGGCTGACGGGACTCCGTTCGAGACCATGGTCTACCCGGGCCTGCGCCACCGCGGCGGCTGGACGCCGAACAACCGCCTGCACCGGGCGATGGCGACGCTCAGCTTCTTCGACCGGACGCTGAAGGGCCGCTAGA
>CAZBXO010000097.1:0-2000 GCA_964495645.1 uncultured Phenylobacterium sp.
CACGTCACCGGCGAGGCCTACACGACCGCCACAGGGCTGGCGCTGACCGTCCGGACTTCGTCCGGCGCGGGCGCCCCTGCCGTCGGCACGGAAGCCGGCCTCGACTCTCTCATCCAGTCCGCAGCCGAGACGGTCATGCGCCAGACTCAGCCGGTGCTCTACGCCACCTGGCTGGGCCAGCACGGCCGGGAGTCCGAGGGGCTGACGATCTATCGCTGGCTCACCACCCATGGCTCGCCGGAGGAGCAGGCCAGCGGCTGGTTCAACCTGTTCCTGGAATCCAGCGAGCCGCCCGCGCGCAAGTACCACCTGATCGTGCGCGCCCATGCGGCCTATCCGGACAGTCCGCAGATCACGAGCGTGCTGGCCGGCGTCAACCTCGCCCTGGGGCACGCCGAGACCGCCCTGGCGCTCAAGGTGCGCACCGAGCGCCTGGCGAGCCGGTCTTCCCAGCTGTCCGCGAACGGGAAGCAGAACATGGTCTACGCGCTCCGATCGGACCGGGCGCTGTTCCTCGGGGCTTATCTGGACAGCCTCGCCGACGCGGAACGCCAGCGCCGCTATTCGGTCGCGGAGGTCGGCGCGGGCGCGAACCGGCTGCTCGACGCCCAGGCCTTCGCGCTGAACCACGATGTCGCCGCCGCACGCAACGTGGTCGCGCAGACGCCGCCGCCAGCGTCGACCGTCACGGCCGGCGAACAGCGCTACTACGCCCGCAACCTCGCCGCGGCTCGGGCGTCCGAGCTGCGCGCGATGGGCGCCTGGCGCGACCTGCTGGTCTTCGCGGAAGCCCTTGCGGCCGCCCAGACGCCGGCCGACGCCGAAGCGCTCGCTGCCGATCCGAACTTCATGATGTTCAAGGCCGAGGCCCTGGCCCAGACCGGACGCCATGCGGAGGCCGCCGCCGTCCTCAGCCGGTGCGGCCTCGACCACTACTCCTGCGTCGTCATGCGCGGCTGGACGGCCGGCCTTGCTCGCGACTGGAAGGCCTCCGACCACTGGTTCGCCGAGGCCGACAGGATGGCCCCGTCGTTCCCCCAGGCGCCCGAACGCTGGGGACGCATGTTGCTGGCCCGCGGCCAGCCCGACGCGGCCGTCGCAAAGGCGAAGATCGCGAACCGAAGGAGCCCCCGCTACAGCGACCCGCTGGAGCTCTGGGGCGAAGCCCTGCTCGCCAAGGGCGACGCCAAGGCCGCCGCCGCGAAGTTCGCCGAAGCCGCGAAACTCAGCCCCCGCTGGGCCCGGCTGCACCTGAAGTGGGGCCAGGCGCTAACCAAGCTCGGCAAGCCGGCGGAAGCCATGGCGAAGTACCGTGCCGCCGCCGGCATGGATCTCACCCCCGAGGAGCGCGCCGAGCTCAGCCGGGTCCTGCGATGAACGCCCCCACCACCCCCGATCCGATCGAGATCGCCATGCAGGCCGAGGCCGATGGGGCGGCGCCCTCCGGCGTCGCCGCCCGCGTGCTGGCGAAGCAGGAGCGGCTGATCGGCTGGCAGATCGCGGGCGAGCGGGCGGGCTTCGGGCTGAAGCTTCTCGGCGGGCTCGCGGGCCTGATCGTCGCCATGGCGCTGGCCGCCATGGCCTGGCAGGCCTCCCGCGCCGACGGCGTGGTCATCGAGGCCTTCTCCGCCCCGCCGGACCTGGCCGCCCGCGGCCTCACCGGCCAGGTGCTGGCCAGCCAGCTGCAGGACCGGCTCGTGCGGCTGCAGTCAGCGACCTACAGCGTCCGGCCCGAGGCGTCGCTCAAGTCCGGCTTCGGCGATGAGATCGCCGTCGAGATCCCCTCCACCGGCGTCTCCATCGGCGACCTGCAGCGCATGCTGCGCGCCTGGCTCGGCCACGAGACCCGCGTCACCGGCGAGCTCTACCGCCGCCGACGGCGCCCTCGCACTCACCGTCCGCACCACCGGCCAGGATGGGACCGAAATCACCGCCCCCGAAGCGGCCCTCCCCGACCTGCTCCAGCGCTCGGCTGAGGCCCTCTACGCGCGAACCCAGCC
>CAZBXO010000097.1:2100-4631 GCA_964495645.1 uncultured Phenylobacterium sp.
CGGGACCTCGCGCGAGTTGCCGCGGCGAACGTCTGTGGGAACCTCCACGAGCCCTCGTGCACCCGGCGCCTGCTGGGTGGCGCTGGCGCCGAGCTGGAAATGCGCGGCGGGGCCACGATGGACGGCTACCTGATGCCCAGTGCGAACGGGGCGCTCCAGATCGAGGACTGGGCTGAGGTGCTCCGCCAGGCCGAAGCCCGTGAGGCCGCCGTGCGCGCGAATCCGGGTCCCATCTCTCCCGAGGAGGAGCTCTCGGCGAACATCCGGCCGGCCCAGATTCGCGCCCTGGTCTTCCTCGGCCGCCTGGACGAGGCTCGTGCGCTCGTCCCGGCCCGGGCGGACTGCCAGAACTGCCGCCAGGTGCGCGGCCTGATCGCCGCCGCGGAGGGCAACCGTGCGGCGACCGACTACTGGTATGGCGAGGCCGTGCGCCACCGTGCGGCGGCGCCGGGCGGCCTTACCCGCTGGGGCCTCGTCACCCACCGCCTGCTGCGCGATCCCGACGGCGCGATCGTCCACTTCCGCGAGGCCAACAAGCGGGCGCCGAAGTTCGCCGATCCCCTGGAGGCCTGGGGCGAGGCGCTGATCGACAAGAAGGACTTCCGCGGCGCGGCGAAGAAGTTCGAGCAGGCGCAGAGGCTGGCCCCCCGCTGGGGCCGCCTGCACCTCTACTGGGGCATCGCGCTGGCCCGCCAGGGCAAGCCCACCGAGGCCCGCGCGAAGTGGCAGGCGGCGCTGGGCATGGACCTCTCCCCCGCCGACCGCACTCACGCCCAGACCCTGCTGGCGCGGTCGAAGACCTAGCCGCACTTCCCCGCGAGACGGTCGCGCAGGCGGTTGGCGGCGATGCCGAGGAGGGAGCTGCGCAGGGCCGCGCGTTCCCCGGGGCCGTCGGGCGCACCGCCGCTCAGCACGACCTCCGTGTCCCGCGCCCGCAGGTAGGCGTCGATCACCGGGGCGCAGGCGGCGCCCGCGGCCTCGACCGCCGGTCCGAACGCGCGCTCGGGCGGCGTGGCGTCGGCCTGGGCCTGCAGGCAGTCGGCGACGATCTTCATCCGCGCCGCCTCGCGCGCCTCCGCCGAGGGCGCCGGGCGCCCGGCCATGGCCTCGCCGAAGTCCCGCTCCAGCTGGGCGGTGATCGCCTCGCCGCCCGGCGTCGGGCGCAGCGGCTGCGCCGGACAAGCTGCGCTGGCTTTCGGCGCCTCCGAGCAGGCCGTAGCGGCCAGGACAGCGCAGAGCGCGGCGACCCTCCGCACGCTTACGGTTTCACCAGCGCGTCGTAGATCCAGGCGCGGTTCTTGCGCTGGTACTCCTGGGCGAGCTCACGCGCCTGCACCATGAAGACCATGAAGACGTCGTTCTTCGGGTCGACCCAGAACTCGGTGCCGGCGATCCCCCACCAGCTGAACGTGCCGTTGCCCGGCCGCTGCAGCTTGTCGTCGATGACCAGCGAGAAGCCGAGCCCGAAGCCCATGCCCGGGCCCGGGAAGAACAGGCCGGCGCGGCGGATTTCCGGCGTCGTCTCGTCCTGGCGCATGCGCATCAGCGTCTCCTTCTTGAGGATCCGCACGCCCTTGTACTGTCCGTCCCCGGCCAGCATCAGCACGAAGCGCAGGTAGTCTTCCGCGGTGGACGAGAGCCCCCCGCCGCCCGACAGGAACGGCGTCGGCGACGCGTAGTCGTAGTAGATGTCGCCGATCCCGGGCACGCCGCCGGCCGCCTTGGCCTGGGCGAACCGCGCCTTCTTCGACGCCGGCTGCCAGAAGGCTGTATCGGTCATTCCCAGCGGGCCGGTCACCCGCTCCTTCACCAGCACGTCCAGCGGCTTGCCGCCGGCCGCCTCGACGACCGCGCCCAGCACGTCGGTGGAGCGGGAGTAGTTCCAGGCGGCGCCCGGCTCGTTCTTCAGCGGCAGCTTGGCGACGAGCTTGGCCCACTCGCGGACCGGCAGGTCGGTGCGGTTCTCGCCGCCGTCTGCCCACACCTTGGCCAGCGGCGAGCCGGCGTTGACGAAGCCGTAGATCAGCCCTGAGGTGTGGCTCATCAGATGGCGGACCAGCATAGGCTTGGCCGCCGCCACGGTCGTCCCGCCCGCCTGCCAGACCTTCAGGTCGGCGTATTCCGGCAGGTACTTGGAGACGGGCGCGTCGACGTCGAGCTTGCCGTCCTCGACGAGGGTCATCGCCGTCACCGAGATCACCGGCTTGGTCATCGAGAAGATGCGGAAGATCGTCTCGGAATTGGGCGCCGCCGTCTGCCCGGGGCCCTGCACTCCGGCGCTGGTCTCGTAGACGACCCTGCCGTGGCGGCCGACCAGCAGGTAGGCGCCGGCGATCTTGCCGGCCGCCACGTCGGCCTTCAGGCCCTCGCCCGCGAGCGCCAGCTTGGCCGGATCGAAGCCTTCCTTCGCCGCATCGCCCCTGACCAGCGAATTGGACTTCGGGTCGACCGTCTTGGCCGCACCCGCCGGTCCCGCCAGTCCGAGCGCCAGCACCGCGACCGCCGCCGCGCCAAAAATCCGATACCGCATG
>CAZBXO010000097.1:4731-8536 GCA_964495645.1 uncultured Phenylobacterium sp.
CGCCCGGCCCGCGCGATCGCCGCCTGCTCGGCCAGGAAGCCCGAAAACCGCCCCGTCGCGAACATCCGCACGGAGCGGAAGAAGTCCGTGACGAACTCCGGATCCTGCGCCGCCCGTTCGTCCGGCGGACTGCCCTTCACCCACTGCGGCAGCATCCGCGAGAGCCGCCGGTAGGTCAGGTGCCCCGCCAGGAATGGCGCGAGCACGCCGATGGTCGCCGGGTTCTGGACCAGGGCGTCCTTCACCACCGCCAGCGGCCCCTGCGCCTTTCCGCTCTCACGATAGGGCGGCCCCGGGTTGACGATCACCACGCGTCCCAGCCGCTCCGGCGCCGCGCGGCCCAACGCGACGAGGAACTGCGCCGCCCCGCGCGAGACGACATCGGCCTGGCGGAGCTTCAGCAGGTCCAGCACCCGCCCCACATCGGCGGTCGCCGCGACGAACGGGTCGGCCTCGGAGCCCGCCAGCGGGTCGCTCAGTCCAAACCCTGGCCGGTCGATGGCGATGGGTCGGAAACCGGCGGCGTGCAGCGCCCGCAGCAACTTCCGCGACACGATCCGCGTCGTCATGCTGGAGTGCAGCACCAGCACCGGCCGCCCCGACGCGGGACCGTAGTCCGAGAAGGCGATCCGGCCCCCGTCGGGTCGCAGGGCGAAGCGCAGTGGCTCCGGCCGGTCCTCCACGAAGCCGATGCCGCCGGCCGACGCTGCGGTCAGCCAGCCCAGGGCCCGGGCCTCGACGATCTTGCGCGCCAACGCTGCGCTCGAACTCACGTGCAGCAGCGAATACGCCGCATCCAACTCCTTCTTCACGAGCGCGAAGCTGACGCCCAACACCTTCGCCGCCTGCTCGCGCGAGGCGCCCTCGGCCACCATACCCGCGATGGCGATCTGTCGTTCGGTGAGGCCCCAGGCGTCGGCCAGCGCCGCGGCGCTCTCGGCCTGCCCCGGCAAGACGCCGAACGCCAGGGTGGTCAGCCGCGTCACCAGCCCCGGCAGGCGTTCGGCCCCGACCCGCTTCATGGCGTCGGCCAGCGCCTCGCGCGCCGTCTGGTAGGATAGCCCCAGCGCCTCCGCCGCCGGCTTTATCGCCCCCAGGCGTATGGTCTCCAGCGCCACCCGCGTCTGCAGGCCCGATAGGCCGTAGGCCACGCACGCGTCGGCCAGCGGGTCCACCCGGTCGCCGAGGATCGTGGTCAGTACGACCACGGCGCGCCGGCGCGCCGCCGCCGCGGCATGGATCTGGGCCGGCACGCGCCAGGTCGCGGTCCGCGCCGCCGGGGCGTAGGCGATCAACCCGGTGGCCTCGCCGCGCGCCACGATGCGGTACGTCGCCTCCGCCCCCGCCGCCACGTCGGCCAGCAGTTGCGGATCAACCAGTTCCTCGGCCCGCCGCGCCGCGAACGCCTCGGTTGCGGCCAGGCAGGTTCCGGCGGCATCGAACACGCCGGCCGCGACGTTTCGCGCATCGACGATGGGAAGCGGGCGGCCCTGCGCCTCGCCGAACACCGGCGCCACCGCCTCGGCGGTCCAGGGCTCGGCCGGACCCTCGGCCTTCAGGCCCTGCTCCAGCTCCTCGAACCAGCGCGCGAGCGCGCGGCCCAGCTCGTCGGCCTCCGGAGGTACGCTCGAACTCGGCACTGGAAAACGCTTACGCTCCCCCGATACCGCAAAGGGATACCGGTAGGGCCCCACCACCTGTCAACCTGTCCTGAAGCCAGGCAAGTTGGCCGCATGCCCTCCTGGTACGAACGCCACGTCGTCCCGCGCCTGATCGCCTGCGCCTGCAGCGCCAGGCCCGTCATGAAGCAGCGCGCGAAGGTCGTGCCGCGCGCCGCCGGCCGGGTGCTGGAACTCGGCATCGGCGGCGGACTCAACCTCGGCTTCTACGATCCGGCGAAGGTCGAGTTCGTGATGGGCGTCGATCCGTCCGAGGGCCTCAGAGCCCGCGCCGAGGCGGCGCCCCGGCCGGAAGGCCTCTCCGTCGAGGTCCGCGAGGGAACGGCCGAGGCGCTTCCGTTCGACACCGCCAGCTTCGACTGCGTGGTCTGCACCTTCACCCTGTGCTCGGTGCAGGCGCCGGCCGCCGCGCTCGCCGAGGCGAAGCGCGTGCTGAAGCCCGGCGGCCGTTTTCTCTTCTGCGAGCACGGCCTGGCCCCCGACCCCAAGGTCGCGAAATGGCAGCGCACCATCGAGCCGCTCTGGAAGCATATCGCCGGCGGCTGCCACCTCACCCGCCCCGTCCGCGGCGGGCTCGAACGGGCCGGCTTCGTCTGCGCCGAGGTCGACAGCATGTACCTCCCCAACACGCCCAAGAGTCTCGGCTGGAACGAGTGGGGCGAAGCGCGCGCGGCCTAGTTCCGAGCTCCGCGCCAGCGGCGTTTCAGGCGGTGGCCTGCGCCGCCTCGGCCTTCCAGCTCTTCGCGGCCGCCTGCAGCATGACGAGCCCGGCGTAGACCACCACCGCCGCCACCAGCCAGCGCAGAAGCTCCAGCGGCATCTCCTTGACCAGCAGGGCCGCGACCAGCACCGCCGGCACGCCGCCCAGCGCCAGGCCGCCGACCAGCCGCATGTCGATCTGCCCGGCCTGGACATGGCGTACGCCCGCGCCGACCAGCGACAGCGCCCCGCCCGTCGCCATGATCGGGAACACCAGCCGCGGATCCATACCCATCAGGCCCAGCATCGCCAGCGACGGCGCGTAGTTGCCAACCCCGAAGTTCAGCAGCACGCCGAAGACGAACATCGCCGCGATCGCCAGGGCCATCAGCGGCGGCGGCAGCGACGCCGCCGTCCCGCCGCCGGGCATCAGCCCAAGATTGGCCAGGGCGTAGAACACCGCCGCCGCCAGCAGGGCGACGCCCACCACCGCCTGGATCACCGCCACCCGCGACTTCGCCACCAGAGGGACGCCGATCCAGGCGCCGAGCGTCAGGGCGACGGCGCAGCCGGCGATGAGCACCGGGTCGACCGCCACGCCGAGCAGGATCAGGAAGATCAGCGCCTGCGCCATCGTCGGCAGGCCGTGGCCCACCATCATGGTCGGCGGGATCAGCCGGTCGGGCGTCAGGCCGCGCAGCTTCATCCAGGCCAGGGTCGGCGCGAAGCAGCCGATTCCGAGTGCGTCGAAGAAGTTGGTGACCGCCCCCAGCGCCACCGCCTCGGGATGCGGTCGGGCGCGCCTGACGATCGCCGAACGCAGCACCATCGCCGCGAACACCACAGTCGCCAGCGCGACCATCAACACGAGTGCGTACAGCAGCATCCGGCCCCCCGACCGCTGTCCTGCCGCCGACCCTACAGCAAGCCGTCGCGCCTGCTAGACTGCCCGCTCATCACGAGGATTCTGTATGCCGATCGCCTTCAAGAACGCCGACGCGGTGGCCCCGCCCGTCGCCTTCTACAGCCACATGGCCGTCGTGCCGGCGGGCGCGCGCCTGCTGGTCCTCTCCGGACAGGTCGGCAACCGCGCCGACGGCGGGTTCGCAGAGGGCTTCGACGATCAGTTCGACCAAGCGCTGGCCAACATCGTCGCCCTGGTCCGCGCCGAGGGCGGCGACGCCGGCTCGATCGCCCGCCTCACCGTCTTCGCCGTCGACCGCCCCAGCGACCGCGCGCGCATGGCCGCCGCCATGAAGTCCACCTTCGGCGACGCCTACCCGGCGATGACCCTGGTCTACGTCGCCGGCCTCTTCGCCCCGAACGTCAAGGTCGAGATCGAGGCCGTCGCCGCCATATGACCCGCACCGCCGCCTGCCGCTGCGGCCAGCTCACGGCGACCTGCACCGGCGAGCCGGTCCGCGTCT
>CAZBXO010000097.1:8636-13138 GCA_964495645.1 uncultured Phenylobacterium sp.
CGCCCTTAAGCGATCTTCAAGGCTCGCCCGGTAGTCGTTCGCGCAGACATGAGCGACTTCAAGGACATCCACGTCCTCATCGTGGACGACAATCGCCACCTGCGCTGGATGGTGCGCGAGATCCTGTCGCCCCTGGAGGCGCTCGTGTCGGAGAGCGGCGATGCGGAGGAGGCCCTGGAGCGCTTCCGCACGGTGGCCGCCGATGTCGTGCTCGTGGACTACGAATTGCCGGGCATGAACGGCGCCCAGCTGATCAGGGGCCTGCGCAACTGCGAGCTCCAGTCCGGCCGCCCGCCTGCGGCCATCCTGCTGATGACCGCCCACGGAGACCTGCGCCGGGTCAAGGCCGCGGTCGAGGCCGGCGCCGACGGCGTGGTCGCCAAGCCGATCTCCACCGGCCTGCTGCTGGACCGCATCTCTGCTGCCCGCGCCCGCGCGCTGAAGGCCGCGGTCGACGACCCCCGACAGTTCCGCCGCCGCGGCCGCCGCTGAGCCTCAGCCCTCGCCCAGCGCCGCCTCGATCTCGGCGATCGCGGTCTGCACCTGCTCATGCTCGTCGCCGAACACCGCGTCCCAGGCCAGGCGCAGGAACGGCGGCGGATGGTGCGCCCGGTCGCGGTCGTGCGTCTGCTTCCAGGCCTGCAACCGGCCCAGCACCCCGCGCAGCGCCGCCGGGTCTGCGTCCCGGTGCAGCCGCCACCACGCCAGATCGTCCGCGACGCTCGCGCTCATGGACCTAAGGCTAGCGCGGCGCAGCGCGCCCGAACAGCCAGCCGCCGACGACCGTGGCCGCCACCGCGCCGGCCAGCTGGGCGGCGATGAAGGCCGGAGCCGAGGCCGGCGCGATCCCGGCGAAGGTGTCCGAGAGGCTGCGCGCCACCGTAACCGCCGGGTTGGCGAACGAGGTCGAGGCGGTGAACCAGTAGGCCGCCGTGATGTAGAGCCCCACCGCCATCGGCGTGGCCGCTGGCCGCGCCTTCAGCGTCCCCAGGATGGTCAGCACCAGGCCGAACGTCGCGACGCCTTCCGAGAAGGCTTGCGCCGGCCCGTCGCGCAGCTTCGAAGAGACCTGCAGCGCGGGCTCGGCGAACATCAGATGCGCCGCGAAGACGCCCAGCACCCCGCCTGCGGTCTGCGCCGCCGCGTAGGTCCCCGCGAGCCCCCAGGACAGCTCGCGCCTGAGCGCGAACACCAGGCTGACCGCCGGATTGAAGTGCGCGCCCGACGCCGGCCCGAACACGGTGATCAGCACCACCAGCCCCGCGCCGGTCGCCAGCGTGTTGGCCAAGAGGGCGATGGCGTCGTTTCCGCCCGCCAGCCGCTCGCCCATGATCCCGGAGCCGACCACCGTCGCCAGCAGCAACGCCGTCCCCAGCGTCTCCGAGACGAGCTTCCGCGCCGTGGAATAGCCGGCGAGCGGCGGCTCGAGGCTCGCGTCGTGCGCTTCGCTCACGCCTGGACGCCGCGCCGCAGGAAGTCGTCGCCGGCCGAGAAATTGGGATCGACCAGCCAGAGCCGCAGCAGGTGGCGTTTGCGCTCGGGTTCGGGCCAATCCTCGTAGGCGGTGCGCTTGTGCAGGATCGCGGCGTTCTTCAGGAACTGCATGTCCCCGGGCCGGAAATCCATGTCGAGATAGGCGGCCGGATCGTTCGCCGCCGTCTCGATGAACGCCACCGCCGCCTGCTGCGCTGTCGTGAGCCGCGGCGCGGCCGCATGCTGCTGGCTCTCACGGATGTACCAGGGGACGAAGAAGGTTCGCAGACGCGCGTCGCTGACCCGGCAGAGCGGCAGCTCGAACCAAGGGTTGGCCCCGGGCTTGTGCTGACCCTGGCTATCGAAGGGGAACGGCTCGAACAGCACCGGGACCAGGTTGGGCTGCTCACGCAGCATCCGGTTGAAGATCGCCACCGAGCTCGCGATCCGGCTGACGCCGCCGCTCTTCGCGGTCCGCAGGCAGAAGAGGCCGATCAAGTCGGCGGCGTCGGTGTGGAAGTCCTGCTCGGCGCGGGTCTTGTAGAGCCGCACGCCGTAGGCGTTGGGATCCGCGCCGGTATCGCGCACATGGCCGAGCAGGTCCCCGTCGGTGTTCTGCGAGATGGCGCGGCCCATGTGCAGGCCGAGGCCCCAGTAGACCCCGGCGCAGGTCGCCTCGTCGTGCGCCTCCACCGGGAAGCCGCGGATCAGGATGAAGCCGCGCCCGCGGTCCAGCTCGCGCAGCCAGGCGGCGACCTTCGGCGCCAGCGTCGGCAGTCGGAAGTCCGCGCGCGTCCAGCCGTACATGTCCCCGCGCGCCGCGGCTGCCGCCCGCGCAGCGAGCAACTCGGCCACATCGTCCGGCGACAGCACGTACTGCCAGCTCGGGTCGCCTGCGATGTCGGTCCCGCGCCAAGCGTCGGCCGTCACGAACCCGCCCGGCGGAACGCCGGCCGGAAGGGCTGCGGTGGCGATCACGTCCAATGAGGTCATTGCGTTCCTCTCACCCCACGGGTTGGTCGGCGCCCGCCCCTATCGCCTTCAGCCGTGACTGCAGCGACATCCGGTCCAGCCTCTCGAACGGCAGGGCGACGAAGAGCTCGATGCGATTGCGCAGCTGCCGCGCCGCCTCGTTGAAGGCGACCTGAATCTCGGCCTCGGTCCCCGTGACCTCCGCCGGGTCCGGGATGCCCCAGTGGGCGCTCATCGGCAGCCCCGGCCAGATCGGGCAGACTTCCCCCGCGGCGTTGTCACAGACGGTGAAGATGAAATCGAGCTGCGGCGCGCCGGGCCGCGCGAACTCGTCCCAGGACTTCGAACGGAAGGCGGCCGGTTGGAAGCCGAGGCTCTTCAGAATCGGGAAGCTGTGCGGGTTCACCGCGCCCTTCGGAAACGACCCGGCCGAGTGCGCCCGAAAACGCCCGGCGCCGATCCGGTTCAGCAGGGCCTCAGCGAGCACCGAGCGCGCCGAATTGCCGGTGCATAGAAACAGCACCTCGAACGGCCGCTCTCCCATCTCAGCACCGCCCGGCTTCGGCCGCGCAGGCCTGGCTCGCGACCAGGGCCAGCGGCGCGCAGATCTCTGGCGATCCGGCGCAGCAGTCCTCCATCAGGAACGCCAACAGCTCGCGCATCCGCCCGTATCCCGCCGAGTAGATGATCGAGCGCCCCTCGCGCCGCGAGGCGACGAGCCCCGCGCCGGCCAGGATGTTGAGGTTGGTCGACAGCGTATTCGGCAGGCTGCCGGTCGCCCGCGCGATCTCCCCGGCCGCCAGACCGGACGGCCCGGCGCGGACCAGCAAGCGGAAGACCTCCAGCCGGCCCGCGTGAGCCAGGGCGCTCAGGGCGCCGACAGCGTTCTGTGTTTCCATGGTTCTGGAATGACCGAAGGACACGGGTCCGCCAAGCGAAGGTTTTGTGTCAGGCGCACGTCCCAGTCCCGCACCCGGCCGCGACCACCGGCTCGGGCTTGCGTTCCTCGAGGACGGCAGCCGGGCAGCCGCAGGCCGCCGCAGCCGGGGCCGCCGCCTGGGCGGTCGCCATCGCCCTCAAGGCGTCGCTTTCGCCGTAGGTCACCGCCTCGCCGAATGTGTGGAAGGTTTCCCAGCGCAGGCCCGCCGGGTCGGCTGTCCAGGTCTTGTCACCCTTGGCGTAGCAGCAGGTCACCGCTTGCTCGTCGTAGGTCGCAGCTCCCGCCGCCTTGAGCCGGCCAGCCAGTTCGCTCAGCTCCGCCGTCGAATCCACCTGGATGCCCACGTGGTCCAGGCCCGCCGGCCGGCCGCGCTGCGAGATCGCGAAGTTCACCTTCGGATCGTCGAGCATCCACTTCGCATAGTCATCGTGCACCACCGACGGCTTCGCGCCGAACAGGGTCTCGTAGAACTGGATCGACTGGGAGAGGTCCGGCACGCTGACGTGCAGGTGGAGGCGCTTCATGGTGTAGCTCCGCTTCGTGTTATGTTGTTCTATATTTCTAGAAATCTCGAATCGTCAAGGGGTCTCGCGGAAATGAATGCGATCGGCGACCTGGGGCTTGTGATCCGGCCGGCGGAGCTCGCCGACGCCGCGGCCGTCACCGCGATCTACAACCAGGGCATCGAGGATCGCGTCGGCACCTTCCAGACCGAGCCGCGGCCGGTCGAGGAGATCGAGGGCTGGTTTCCTCACGCCAAGGCGTTCGTGGTGGTCGTCGACGCCGCCGGCGAGGTGCTGGGCTACGCCGTCGCCCACCCCTACGCCGACCGCTGCTGGTATCAGGGCATCGGCGAGTTCTCGGTCTACATCCGCCGCGATGCGCGCGGCCGCGGCGTGGGCCGCCTGGCCATGTCCGGCCTGATCGACGCCTCGCGGGACGCCGGCCTCTACAAGCTGTTCTCCCGCGTCTTCCCGGAGAACCTGGCCAGCCGCAACCTGATGGCCTGGTCCGGCTTCAAGGAGATCGGCCTGCACGAGAAGCACGGCAAGCTCGACGGCGTCTGGCGCGACTGCGTCATGGTGGAACGCCTGATCCCGGAGAACATCGACTGAGC
>CAZBXO010000098.1:0-5875 GCA_964495645.1 uncultured Phenylobacterium sp.
GGTTGGTTCGTAGCCGACGCGGCGGAGCGGCGTAATGGGTGGCCGGGACAAGCCCGGCCATGACGATGTTAGAGAGGGGGTATGGAAGGCGAGTACGACTACATCGTCGTGGGGGCGGGGTCGGCGGGGTGTGTGCTGGCGAACCGGCTCAGCGCCGATCCGGGGAACCGGGTGCTGGTGCTCGAAGCCGGAGGCAAGGACGACTGGATCTGGTTCCATATTCCGGTGGGGTACCTGTTCGCGATCGGCAATCCGCGGTCGGACTGGATGTTCGAGACGGAGGCGGAGCCGGGGCTGAACGGGCGCTCGCTCAAGTATCCGCGCGGCAAGGTGGTCGGCGGGTCGTCGGCGATCAACGCGATGATCTCCATGCGCGGACAGGCGGCGGACTATGACCACTGGCGGCAGCTCGGGCTCACGGGTTGGGGCTGGGACGACGTGCGGCCGGTGTTCCGGGCGCTCGACGACCACTTCCTGGGCGCCGGCGAGCACCATGGCGTCGGCGGGCCGTGGCGGGTGGAGGCGCCGCGGGTGCGCTGGGCGGTGCTGGATGCGATCGCCGCGGCGGCGGTGGAGATGGGCGTGCCGGCCAGCGCCGACTTCAACACCGGCGACAACGAGGGCGTGGGCCTCTTCCACGTGAATCAGCGGCGGGGCCTCAGGGTCTCGGCGGCCAAGGCGTTCCTGACGCCGGCGCTGAAGCGGCCGAACCTGCGGCTGGAGACCGGGGTGCTTGTTGAGCAGGTGCTGTTCGAGGGCAAGCGCGCGGTCGGCGTGCGGTTCCGGCGGGGCGGCGAGGTGTTCGAGGCCCGCGCGTCGGGCGAGGTGATCCTGTCGGCCGGGTCGATCGGGTCAGTGCAGCTGTTGCAGCTGTCGGGCGTCGGGCCCGGCGAGCTGCTGGCGGCGCACGGCGTCCCGGCCGTGGCGGAGAAGCCGGGCGTCGGGCGCAACCTGCAGGACCACCTGCAACAGCGGGCGATCTTCAAGGTCTCGGGCGTGAAGACGCTCAACGAGACCTACCACAACCTGATCACGCGCGGGCTGATGGGGGCGGAGTACGTGCTGCGCCGGACCGGGCCTCTGACCATGGCGCCCTCGCAGCTCGGCATCTTCACGCGCTCAAGCGCCGAGCACGAGCGGCCGAACATCCAGTTCCACTGCCAGCCGCTGTCGCTGGACCGGTTCGGCGAGCCGCTGCACCGGTTCCCGGCGGTGACGGTCTCGGCCTGCAACCTGCGGCCGACGAGCCGCGGCGAGGTGCGGCTGCGCTCGGCCGATCCGGCGGCCGCGCCGGTGATCGCGCCGAACTACCTGGCGACCGAGGAAGACCGACGGGTGGCGGCCGACGCCATTCGGGTGACCCGGCGGCTGATGGCCCAGCCGGCGCTGGCGCTGTTCCGCCCCGCCGAGCACCTCCCGGGGCCGGGCGTGGGAGATGACGACGCGTCGCTGGCGAGGGCCGCCGGCGACATCGGCACGACGATCTTCCACCCGGTGGGGACGGCGAAGATGGGGCTGGCGTCGGACCCGATGGCGGTGGTGGACGAACGGCTGCGGGTCATGGGCCTGGAGGCCTTGCGCGTGATCGACGCCTCGGTGATGCCGACGATCACCTCGGGCAACACCAACACGCCGACCATCATGATCGCGGAGAAGGGGGCTGGGTTGGTTCTGGAGGACCGGCCCTAGCGCCTTTTCCACAGCATTCTGGAGCTGATGGGCGCCGGTCTTCGGCCTGCGGCCGAAACCGGGATGACACGCGGGGGTTGGGCGCGGCACTACGCGCGCGATGATTATCGTGCTGTCCCCCTCCAAGGCGCTGGACTTCACGGCGCCGGCGGTGAATGCGCCGCTGACGTTGCCGGAGCTGCGGGACGAGACGGCGGAGCTTTCGAAGACCACGCGGAAGCTGCGGGCCATCGACCTGAAGCGGATGATGGGGATTTCGGACGACCTGGCGAAGCTCAACCGGGAGCGGTTCCAGGCCTTCGATCCGGAGAGCGAGGACGGGCTGCAGGCGGCGTTCGCCTTCAACGGCGACGTCTACCTGGGGCTGAAGGCCCGCGAGCTGGACAAGAAGGCGCTGACCTGGGCGCAGAAGCACGTACGCATCCTGTCGGGGCTCTACGGCGTGTTGCGGCCCCTCGACGCCATCCAGCCCTACCGGCTGGAGATGGGGGTCAAGCTGAAGACGAAGCGCGGGCATCGGCTCTACGACTTCTGGGGCGCGAAGCCGGCCGAGGCGCTGAATGCGGCGGCCCAGGGCATGAAGGACCGGACGCTCGTGAACGCCGCGTCCGGCGAGTACTTCGGGGCCGTCGACCGCGACGCCCTGAAGCTGCCGGTGCTGGAGACCCGGTTCCTGGAGGAGAAGGACGGCGACGCGCGCATCGTCTCCTTCTTCGCCAAGCGGGCGCGCGGAATGCTGGCGCGCTGGGCGATCGACCATCGCATCGAGAAGGCGACCGATCTCAAGGCTTTCGACGTGGCCGGCTACCGCTATGTTCCGGCGCTTTCCAGCGAGGGCGAGATGGTCTTCTCCCGGCCGCAGCCCCCGCCGGTCCCCCGCAAGCGCGAGGCGTGATGGACTACGGACTGAAGGATCAGGCCGCCCTGATCACCGGCTCGACCTCCGGCATCGGCGCGGCCATGGCCGCGGCGCTGGCCGAGCAAGGCGTCGACGTGGTGCTGAACGGTTTCGGCGATCCGGCGAAGATTGAGGCCGACCGGGCGGCGCTGGCGGCGCGGACCGGCGTGCGCGTCCTGCATCACGGCGCGGACATGACCAAGCCCGCGCAGATCGCCGAGTTGGTGTCCTACGCGCACCGGGAGCTGGGGCGACTCGACATCCTGGTGAACAACGCCGGCATCCAGCACGTGGCGCCGATCGACGAGTTCCCGGACGAGAAGTGGGACCAGATCGTCGCCATCATCCTGTCGTCGACGTTCCATGCGACCAAGCACTCCGTGCCGATCATGAAGGCGCAGGGACGCGGTCGGATCGTCAACATCGCTTCGGCGCACGGGCTGGTGGCCTCGCCGTTCAAGGCGGCCTACGTGGCGGCCAAGCACGGCGTGCTGGGGCTGACCAAGTCCAACGCCGTTGAGCTGGCGCGCACGGGGATCACCGTCAACGCGATCTGCCCGGGCTATGTGAAGACCCCGCTGGTGGAGGCCCAGATCGCCGACCAGGCGCGGACGCGGGGCATCCCCGAGGATCGGGTGGTCGAGGAGGTGATCCTGGCGGCTCAGCCGAACAAGGCGTTCGTCGGCTACGACCAGCTGGCGGGAATGCTGCTCTACCTCTGCTCGGACCTGGGGTCGTCGGCGACCGGCGCCGCGTTCACCCTGGATGGGGGTTGGACCGCGCAGTAGCGCGGTGACTTCGCGTCACCGTTTTCATCGCCGGTGCGCGGCGCCATGGTTCCTACGAGAACCGGGAGGCCACCCATGACCCTGCACACCAAGCTCTGCGACCTCCTGGGCGTGAAGCATCCGATCATGCTGGCGGGGATGGGCGGGGTCTCCTACGCCGAGCTGGTGGCGGCGGTGTCGAACGCCGGCGGGTATGGCGTGCTGGGCATGGCGGGACGTACGCCCGACTTCATCCGCGAGCAGATGCGGGCGGTGAAGAAGCTGACCGACAAGCCGTTCGGCGTGGACCTGCTGGCCGCGAGCCCGGAGAGCCTGACGGCCTCGGTGGAGATCATCATCCAGGAGGGCGCGTCGAGCTTCGTGGCCGGCCTCGGGATTCCGATGCCGATCATGGAGAAGCTGAAGGCCGGCGGGCTGAAGGTGATGGTGGTCTGCGGGGCGGTGAAGCACGCAGTGAAGGCCGAGCAGGCGGGCTGCGACGCTGTGATCTGCCAGGGCGGCGAGGGCGGCGGACATACCGGCCTGGTCGGAACCCTGCCGCTGGTGGCCCAAGCCGTCGAGCAGGTGAAGATCCCGGTGGTGGCGGCAGGCGGGCTCTATGACGGGCGCGGGCTGGCCGCGTCGCTGGCGCTGGGCGCCGTGGGCGTCTGGATGGGCACCCGGTTTATCGCCTCCGAGGAGGCGCACGCCGGGCAGATGTACCGCGACGTCATCGTCGAGGCGACGGACGAGAGCACGGTCCGCACCCGCAGCTATTCCGGCAAACCGATGCGGGTGAAGAAGAACCTCTGGACCGACGACTGGGAGAGCCGGGCCTCGGAGATCCAGCCGTTCCCGATGCAGGCGCAGCTCTCGCACCGCTCCGGCGCCATGGGCGGCATCGGCGGCCAGATCGAGAACCTGGACATCGACAAGTCCGCCTTCGCCATGGGGCAGTCGGCGGGCGGCGTGAGGGACGTCCTGCCGGCCGGCGAGATCGTGGCGCGGATCATGGCCGAGGCGGAGGCGGCGATCGACCGGGTGGCGGCGCTGCGGCCTCAAGCGGCGTTGGCGAGGTAGCCGGCCGGGTCGCGCAGGAAGGCGCGGGCTTCCACGATACAGCCCTGCCAAGCGGCGAGATGGGTTTCGAGGCTCTCGCGGGTGTCCGACTTCAGCAGCAGCGCCGAGTAGAGAACATGCGCGCGCGGCGTGCGGTCCAGGACGATGCGGCAGTTCACCGAGGTCTGGTTGAAGGCGTTGACCTGGCTCAGCGTCGCCGAGCCGGCCTCCTGAGCGTCGAAGAGGGCGCCCTGGCACTTGCGGCCCTGCCGGTCACAGCCGGCGTACTGCACCGAGAACGTCGCGGCCGCAGAGGTCACCGCCACGAGGACCGCGTCCTCCTCGCGCCGGCCGGTCTGGGCCTTCGCGCCGGTCAGGCTGAGCAGCGAGATCAAGCTCTGCGGGTCTTGGGAGTCGAAGGGTGGCGCGGCCGGCGCCGGCCTGGGCGCGGCCGCCTTGAGCGTCGGGGCCTTGGGCGGCGGGGCCTTGGCGGGCGGCGCGGCGGCGACGCAGGCGAGCGCACCCGCCAGGATCAGGGGTCGGAGCATCACGGACCCGCTACCAGACGAGCCTCTTGGGCGCGAGCCCGCGAGTGACTAGATTCATGGTGACGGTCTGGGAGGGCCGAAAAACATGGACCTTGGCTTAGGCGTCGCCGCCGTCTTCCTCGCGCTGGCCGTCGTGGTCGCGCTGGGCGCCATCAAGATCGTTCCGCAAGGGCGCGAGTACACGGTCGAGCGGTTCGGCCGCTACACCCGTACGCTGAAGCCGGGGATCAGCTTCCTGACCCCGTTCATCGAGGGCGTCGGGCGCAAGATCAACATGATGGAGCAGGTGCTGGAGGTCCCCAGCCAAGAAGTCATCACCAAGGACAACGTCATGGTGAAGGTGGACGCCATCGTGTTCATCCAGGTGATGGACGCGGCGTCGGCCGCCTACCGGGTGGACAACCTGCCCTACGCCATCGCCCAGCTGACCATGACCAACCTGCGCACCGTGGTGGGCTCGATGGACCTGGACGAGGTGCTGTCGCAGCGCGACCACATCAACACCCGGCTGCTGGACGTGATCGACCAGGCGACCAACCCCTGGGGCGTGAAGTGCGCGCGGATCGAGATCAAGGACCTGACCCCGCCGCCGGACATCACCAACGCCATGACCCGCCAGATGAAGGCCGAGCGCGAGCGGCGCGCGGTGATCACCGAGGCGGACGGCGAGCGGCAGGCAGCGATCACCGTCGCCGAGGGCCAGAAGCAGTCGGCGATCCTGCAGGCCGAGGGCCGCAAGGAAGCCGCCTTCCGCGACGCCGAGGCCCGCGAACGCTCGGCCGCCGCCGAGGCCAAGGCGACCGAGATGGTCTCCGACGCCATCGCCAAGGGCGACGTCAACGCGATCAACTACTTTGTGGCCCAGAAGTACGTGGAAGCCTTCGCCAAGCTGGCCGAGAGCCCGCAACAGAAGA
>CAZBXO010000098.1:5975-13119 GCA_964495645.1 uncultured Phenylobacterium sp.
GCCCAGAAGTACGTGGAAGCCTTCGCCAAGCTGGCCGAGAGCCCGCAACAGAAGACCGTCATCGTACCGGCCGACATGGCGGGCCTGGTAAGCTCGATTGCGGGCGTGGCGGAGCTGGTGAAGACCGCCAACGCGGATGCGCCGCGCCCGCCGCGCGGCGGCGGGGGTGACCGCGGACCGTCGCGACCGGCGGTCCCGGCCACAGAGGCCTGACCATGGACCTCGTATTCGACCTCTACCGCGCCGAGCCGTTCTGGAGCTGGGCTGCGTTCTCGGCGGCGCTGCTGGCGATCGAGATCGTCACCGGCTCGGGCTGGCTGCTGTGGGCGGCGGCGGCGGCAGGCGTGACGGCCATGACCGTGCTGCTCCCCGGCGTGCGCTTCCCGCACGCCGTGCTGATCTTCGCGCTCCTGACCATGGCCTCGACCCTTCTGGCGCGACGCTACTTCCCGCGTTCGGCTGCAGCCGACGAAGGACATGACATCAACGACAATGTGGCGCGGCTGGTCGGCCATCACGGCTCGGCGGTGGAGGCCTTCCGCCGCGGCGCGGGGCGGGTGTTCATCGACGGCAAGGAATGGGCGGCCGAACTCGACGGCGAGGAGCGGCTGGAGGCCGGGGCGCCGGTTACCGTCACGGCTGTCCACGGGGCCCGGCTCAGGGTCCGCCGCGCCTAGCGACGGCAAGCTAAATCATTGGAATAACGCCACACTTCGGCCGGCATCTTCTGGCAGCTTGACCCCGACATGGCGGCGGCGCTTATGTGCGCGCCGAACAACGACCACTCTCGGGAGACCAGTAAGTCATGAGGCCAGTTCGTATCGGCCTGATCGCGGCCATGGCGGCCCTGATCATGACGCCGGGCGCGGCGTTCGCGCAGAAGGGCAAGAACGCGGACCCCAACGCGATCACCGACGCGCAGCGCAAGAAGGGCATGGCCGACGCGCCGGCCATCGTCCAGAAGGCGGGCATCACCTGCCAGGTGAGCGACGCGCGCCACATCGGCGCCGTGCCGGCCAACAAGGCCACCAACACGCCGGAGCGCAATTTCTACGAAGTCGCCTGCGGCAGCTCGCTCGGCTTCGTGCTGGGCGCCAGCAAGGACGGCCCGGTGGACGTGAACGGCTGCGTCGAGACCTACGGCGGCAGCGTTCAGTGCCGACTGCCGGCCAATGTGAACGTCATGCAGCCGCTGACCGAGGCGATGGCCAAGGCCGGCACGCCCTGCACCGTGACCAATGTGCGCGGCATCGGCCAGACCAGCTCGGGCGCCTTCATCGAAGTGGCCTGCCAGGGCGGCGCCGGCTTCATCGTCCAGGGCGAGAAGCCATTCGATGTGACCAAGGCGGTCAAGCCGTCGAACTGCCTGGCCTACGACGTGGGTTCCGGCCAGTTGAAGTGCACGCTGGCCGATGCGGCAAGCCGCCTGCAGATCGTCGACAAGTACGTCGCAGACGCCAAGGTCGCCTGCACCATCAAGGACCGCCGCTACATCGGCACCTTCAAGGACGGCGCCGAAGGCTTCGAGGCCTCCTGCACCGACGGCAAGGGCTATGTCCTGAAGGTCGACAACAAGGGCGCCATCACCCCCACCGAGTGCAGCAAGGCCCCCGGCCTCTGCGAACTCATCGACGCCCGCCAGGCGATGAACGAACAGGCGGCGCTCTACACGCGCCTGGCCAAGGCCGCGGGCTCCAACTGTGAAGTGGCGAGCTACGCCCTGTTCCCCAGCGAGCCCCGCAAGGAAGTGCTCGAGCTGACCTGCAAGGACGGCTCGACCAATGTCGGGGTCTTCCCGGTGGGCGCCAAGGGCGAGGTGCTGGACTGCGGCCGCGCCATGGTGGCCGGCTACAAGTGCAACCCGGCCAAGGCCAAGTACGACGCCCTGACGGCGGACCTGAAGGCGCTCGGCAAGACCGAGTGCGTGGTCTCCGACGTGGCGCTGCGCGCAAAGTCCGACAAGGGCCAGCCGCAGATCGAGGTCGCCTGCGCCGACGGCAAGCCGGGCTACCTGATGGTCTACGACAACCCGACCAAGCCGGTCGACGCGCTGGGCTGCCGCCTCACGGGCTGCACGCTGGCGAGCAACCGGGCCCCGGGATCCGCCTCGCGTCAGTAGGCGAACGGTCCAGAACGCGAAGGCCCGCCGGTGACCGGCGGGCCTTTTGCCGCGGCTGACTAGATGCGACGCCAGCGGCGCGTCGTTGGCGCGGCTAGATCGCCGCTTCGATGAAGTGGGGGCCGGGCGTCGACATGGCACGCGCGAAGGCGGTGTCGAACTCCTCGGCCGTCGTGGCGCGAACCGATGGGACGCCGAAGCCCTTGGCGACCGAGACCCAGTCGATCGGCGGGTCGCCCAGGTCCAGCAGCTTCTTCGACGACGCGCCCGCCTCGCCCGCGCCGGTGCGCAGCATCTCGATGTTGAGGATGCGGTAGCTGTGGTTCGCGAACACCACGGTGGTGATGTCCAGGCCCTCGCGCGCCATCGTCCAGAGCGACTGCACCGTGTACATCGCCGCGCCGTCGCCGTTCAGGCTGACCACCTTCGAGGTCGGGGCCGCGACCGCCGCGCCGATCGCCATGGGCATGCCGTCGCCGATGGCGCCGCCGGTCAGGGCGATGACCGTATGCGGGCGCGCGGTCGCGCAGGGCACGGCGACGCCGCCGCCGGAGGTGACGCTGTCGTCGGCAATGATCGCGCCTTCGGGCAGGTGGCGGGCGATGGAGAGGCCGGCCAACTGCGGCGACAGCGGCCCGGTCGGCGCGGCCTCCGGCAGGCGCAGGGGCTGGACACTGGCCTCTCTCGGCGCGCCCAGGGCATCGGCCAGGGCGGCGAGGCCGGCCACGGCGTCCTCGCCACGCTCGACCAGCGTCAGGGTCTGGCAGCCCTCCGGCACCAGCACGCTCGGGCGGTTGGGGTAGGCGAAGAAGGCCACCGGCATGGTGGTGCCGACGAACACCATCAGGTCCACGCCCTCCAGCTCCTGGAGAGCCAGTTCGCCGAAGTACTGCATCCGCCGCGGGGCGAAGCTGCCGGCGCCGCGGGGATAGGTGGCGGTGAAGGTGTCGGAGAAGACGGCGACGCCGGCCCCGGCCACCCGGCCCGCTTGGGCCGCCCCGTCCGCCAAGCAGGCCTGGCCGCCCAACAGTAGCATCGGCTTCTTCGCCGCGCGGATGGCGCGGGCCGCCGCCTCGATGGCGTCCGACTTCGGCGCGGGCCGTGAAGGCTTCTGGGCCAGCGCGACGGTGTTCTCGGTCGGCAGCCAGGCGCTATCCGCCGGCAGGATCAGCGACACGGGTCCGCCTGGCGGGCCATAGCTGGCGGCCACCGCCTCGGCGGTCACGCTCGCCACGTCGTCGGGGCTGTCGGCCGACTTCACCCAGATGGAGTTGGGCTTCACGATCGTCGGGATGTCCGAGTTCAGCGGCGCATCGTACTGCCGATGGTAGGTGGCGTGGTCGCCGACCACGTTGACCACCGGCGTGTAGGCCCGCCGCGCATTGTGCAGGTTGGCGAGGCCGTTGCCGTACCCGGGACCGAGATGCAGCAGGGTGCAGGCCGGCTTGCCGGCAATGCGGCCGTAGCCGTCGGCGGCGCCGGTGGCCACGCCCTCGAATAGGCAAAGGACCGGACGCATCTCCGGCTTGCCGTCCAGCGCCTTCACGAACTGCATCTCGCTGGTGCCGGGATTGGCGAAGCAGGCGGTCACCTCGTTGGCGACCAGGGTGGAGATCAGGGCGTCGGCGCCGTTCATGTCAGGGGATCACCATCACGTCGGTTGGCGGGGGGTCGGCGAACAGCCGCTCTGCGGCGGCGGATCGGCGGGTGCGGGCGAGGCTCTGGGCGATGTAGCCCTTGTCGGTGATCTCGCCGGCGCCGGCGTCTGGCGGCGTGTCGAGGACCAGGGCGCGGGCGATGCGGCCGCCGGCGCCCTTGGCGCGGGCGTTGAAACGGGTCAGGCCTTCGCGCACCGCAATCTCGATCTCGGCGCGCGGCAGGGTCGGGTTGGGGTAGAGCAGCAGCCCCACGCTCTCGCGGTTCTCGCCGCAGACGATGGCGTCGGTGACCGCCCCGCCGATCGCGCCGACAGCGGAAACGCGCAGGTCGCCGACGGAGACGAAGGTGCCTGAGGCGAGCTTGAAGTTCTCCGAGAGGCGGCCGTCGTAGATCAGACCCTGGGTCGGGTCGTCCGGGTCCACGAAGCGGGCGGCGTCGCCGAGGCGGTAGTAGCCCTCCTCGTCGAAGGCGGCGGCGGAAAGCTCCGGGCGGTTCAGGTAGCCCTGGGTGACCTGCGGCCCCTTCACCCGGAATTCGAGCTTGCCGGTGGCGTCGGGCACGAGGCGCACGGACGTGCCCGGGATCGGCAGGCCCAGGAGGCCCATGCGGTCGTTCTTCCAGTGGGTGTTGGTGGCCGTCGGCCCAGTCTCGGTGGCGCCGTAGCCGGACGCGAACGAGATGCGCTCGCCCACGGTTCGCACCGCCACGGCCTCGATGCGGTCGGCGGTCGCCTGACCCAGGGCCGCGCCGCCGTACTGCAGCAGGCGCGCATTCTCGAAGAAGACCCGGGCCAGGGCGTCGTCCTTCTCCAGCTCGTCGACCAGCAGCATCCAGCCGGCCGGCACCATGTGCTGGAAGGTGCCGGGGATCTCGCGCACGTTGCGCAGCGTCTCGGCGAAGCCGGCGGCGGTCGGCTGGCCGTGGTCGATGTAGTAGGTCCCGCCGCGCTGCAGGGACTGGTGCAGGATGGTGTTGGCGCCCAGGCTGTGGCTCCAGGGCGCCGAGTGGACGATCACCGGCGGATCCGGATCGTCGAAGCAGGCCGCGATCTGGGCGATGTTCAGCGCGATGTTGGCGTGGGTCATGATCACGGCCTTGGGCAGGCCGGTGGACCCGGATGTCAGCAGGTATTTGGCGTGGTGCTCGGGCCGGCCGACGAAGCCGGCGGGGGCGGCGCGCGACAGGGCGTCGAACGGCGTGTCGCCGGGGCGAGGGTTCCGCGAGGCGATCACAGGCAGGCCCGCCAGGCAGTCGGCGCCGAGGCCGTCGGCGAAGCGATCGGTGTCCTCGGTGTAGACGGCGCTCGGCTGAAGCACCTCGCAGGCGTGGGTGAGGCGGGCGAGGTTCGCGCCGCGCAGGCCGTACTGCGGCGAGACCGGCGCGACCGGCATCCCCTGGCTCATGGCGGCGTAGGCGATCAGGGCGTGGTCGATGCCGTTGCGCGCCAGGATGAGCAGCGGTCGCTCGCCGACGATGCCGAGTCCCTGCAGCGCCCCGGCGATGGTCGCGATCCGCTCGCGCGCCTCGACGAACGACAGCGTCCGCCAGCCGTCACCGGAGCGCTCGGCGAGCCAGGTGCGCGACGGCGCGGCGGCGGCCCAGTGGTCGAGCGCCGAGGTCATGGTGCGGTGCTCGGTCGAGTAGACGCGCGGGTTGGTCAGCACCACCTCGCCGCCGCCGCGTTGCTGCACGTCCAGGGTCCGCGACGCATAGCGCGGGTCCCGGAAGGGCGCGGCGGAGGTGCGCAGCTCGGCGTCCATTGGCTGAGCGTTACGGGGCCACGTCGCCGAAGGGAAGCCCTGCCGCTAGGAGACCGCGCGCAGCTGGCGCTCCAGGTAGAGGCGCTCGGCGGGCGCCGGGCCGAGGGCGATCGCCGCCCGGTAGGCGGTGCGTGCGTCCTCAGCGTGGCCGGCGCGGCGGCTGAGCGCGGCGCGTGCGACCTGATACGGCAGCCAGTCCTCGACGCCGGTGACCTCCGCGAGCACTGCGAGGCCGGCCTCCGCTCCGTACGCCTCGCCGATCGCCACCGCGCGGTTGACTGCGGTGACGGCGTGGGGGCGAAGCTCGGCGAGCACGTCGTAGAGGACTGCGATCTCGCGCCAGGGCGTGGGACGGCGGCAGTGGCTGGCGTGGATGGTCGCCTGGATCTGCCGCGGACCCGAGCGACCCAGCGCCGCGGCGCGGTCTAGCAGCGCGACACCCTCCGCGATCAGCGGCTTTCGCCAGAGCGCTGTCTCCTGCTCCGGCGGCGGGACCATGGCGCCGACGTCGTCCAGGCGCGCGGGGCGCCGGGCCTCGGCGAAGCGGACCAGGGCGGCCAGGCCCAGCACCTCCGGCTCGTCCGGCATGATCTCGGCCAGCAGGCCGGAGAGGCGCAGCACCTCCTCGGCGAAGCCCGCGGTCTCGCCGGCGAGCGCGGCGTCCTCGTAGGCCTGGGCGTAGGCGATCTCCAGCGTCGCCAGCACAGCCTCCAGCCGCTCCGGCCAGCGCTCGCGGCCGGGCACCTCGAAGGGCACGCCGGCGGCGGCGATCTTCTTCTTCGCGCGGGTGATCCGCTGCAGCATGGCCGGCTCGGCGACGAAGAACGCCCGCGCCAGACGCTCGGTCGAGAGGCCGCAGACCACTTTCAGGGTGAGCGCCGCGCGGCTGTCGGGGGCGAGCGCGGGGTGACAGCAGACGAAGATCAGACGCAAGCGCTCGTCGGGAATGGGCTCGTCGGCGGCCATCAGGGCCTCCTCGGGCGTGGGGTCTGGCGGAGTCTCGTCCAACTGGACGCGGGCGCGGACGGCGGCTCGTCGCCTGGCGTCGATCGCCCGTCGCAGCGCCGCTCGCCACAGCCAGGCGGCCGGGTCGCGGGGCGGATCCGCCGGCCAGGCGCCGAGCGCCGCGGCCGCGGCGTCGGAGAAGGCGTCCTCGGCCAGGTCCAGGTCGCGCAGGCGTGCGGCCAACGCCGCGACGACCCGGGGCCGGGCCGCCGCGATGGCTTGACCGAAGGTCTCGCTCAATAGACCGCCAGCGGGCGGACCTCGACCTTGCCGCCGTCGGCCAGTGGCACGCGACGGGCGATGGCCAGCGCCTCGTCGAGGTCCGGCACGTCGATGAGGTAGTAGCCGCCCAGGTGCTCGCGGGTCTCGGCGAACGGGCCGTCGTGCAGGGTCTGCTGGCCGCCGACCTGGGTGATGGTGGTGGCGGTGGTGCTGGGCTGCAGCCCCGAGCCGTCCTTCATCCAGCCCTTGGCGCGCAGGTCGGCGGCCAGCGCCATGTGCTTGCCGACGATGTCCATCAGGAGCTTCTGGCCGGCGTCGCCGTCGTAGGCGTTCTCGGCTTCGTAGATCAGCAGCATGTATTGCATGGTCGGTCCCCTCC
>CAZBXO010000099.1:0-12951 GCA_964495645.1 uncultured Phenylobacterium sp.
GGTCATGTAGGCCGCGATCTCATCGGGCGGAAGGGCGCGGCCCCGGGCGTAGGTCCGGTGCTGAACGCGGTCATAGTCGACCGGCGCAAGGGGCGCTTGGCTGGGGGAGGGCTCCATGGACGACTGGTGCGCCGATTGTGGTTGCGCGTAAACCGACATATGCACGGCAATATGTTCGAAAATATCACAACTGGCGCCCTGCCCTCCCTGAACGCGCTGCGCGCGTTCGAGGCGATGGCGCGGACCGGCCGGGCGACGGCGGCGGCCGAGGAGCTGTCGGTGACCCACAGCGCGGTCAGCCGCCAGGTGAAGGCGCTGGAGCTGTCGCTGGGCGTGCGGCTGTTCGCCGGACCGAAGCATCGCCTGGAGTTGACGCCGGCGGGCCGCGAACTGCTGCCGTCGCTGACCCGGGCGTTCGACGAGATCGCCGCGGCTGTGGGGCGGGTGCGGACCGAGGGCGACGACCTCACCATCGCGGTCAACGCCAGCCTGTCGGTGAAGTGGCTGATCCCGCGCCTCCCGGATTTCACCGCCCGCTGGCCGAAGATCCGGCTGCACCTGGAGGAACTGCCGAGCCACGCGACCTCCTACCGTGGCGCGCACGCGGTCGTGCGGATCGCCCAGTCCGGGCTGCTGGCCGACCCTCTGGTGACGCCATTCATCAAGAACCACATCGGGCCGGTGATGACCCCGGCGCTGGCCGCGCGGCACACGGTGCTGGACGCGCCGCGGCTGGGCGCCCGGTCGCATCCGCTGGGCTGGGCGATCTGGGCGGAACTCACCGGTCACGAACTGCCGCCCGCCCCGGAGCGCCAGTTCGCCCACCAGCACTTCGCCATGGATGCGGCGCTCGCGGGCCTGGGCGTGGCGATTCTGCCCTGGCCGCTGGTGGCGGACGACGTCGCGGCGGGCCGCCTGTCGGCGCCGCAGGGCTTCCGGCGGGCGGAGAGCGCCTTCGCCCTGCTCGCCGCCCCGGGGGCGGAAAGCCGGGCGCTGAACCGTTTCCGCGAATGGCTGGAGGCCGAGGGCGCGAAGACGCCGGAGCCTCCTAGCGGCCCCTGAACCCCGTCGCGACGAGGTAGACCTCGGAGCTGTCGGCGCGGCTGGCCTTGGGTTTGACGTTCCTCACGTCGGTGAAGTGACGCTTGAGGTCGGCGATCAGGCGGTCCGTTCCGGCGCCCTGGAAGGCCTTCGCGACGAAGGCTCCGCCAGGCTTGAGCACCTCGGCGGCGAAGTCGATCGCGGCCTCGATCAGGCCCACGATGCGCAGGTGGTCGGTCTCGCGATGGCCGATGGTGTTGGGCGCCATGTCCGAGAGGACGACGTCGGGCGGCCCGCCGAGCAGCTCGACGAGACGCGGGCCGCAGGCCGGGTCGGTGAAGTCCATCTGCAGGATCTGGGCGGGGGCAAGCGGCTCAACCGGCAGGAGGTCGACACCCACGATGTGCTTCACACCACGCTGGATCGCGACCTGGGTCCAGCCGCCGGGGGCGAGGCCGAGGTCGACGACGCGGTGGTTCGGCTTCAGCAGGCGGAAGCGGTCGTCGATCTCCTCGATCTTGAAGGCCGCGCGGCTGCGATAGCCGAGCTTGCGGGCCTTGGCGGCGAAGGGATCGTTGATCTGGCGCTCGAGCCAGGCCTGCTGGCTGGGCGTGCGTTCCTTGGCGGTCTTCAGGCGCGCGGGCTTGGGACGGCCCTCCTCCAGGCCGCCGGTGGGCGGCTTGACCATGCGCTTGCGGGGAGGCTCGGTCATCGGCGGTGTCCGAAGCGGCGGCGCCGACGGCGGCCGTCAGCCATCAGCGACAATAGGATGCCTTCGCGCAAGCCGCGGTCGGCGACGCGGACGCGGCTGCAGGGCCAGAGCTCCTGAACGGCCTGCAGGATGGCGGCGCCGGCCAGCACCAGGTCGGCGCGGTCGGGGCCGATGCAGGGCTGCTGGGCGCGCTCGCGGGCGGTGATGCTGAGGAGGCGGCCGGCGGCGGCGTCGCAATCGCCGCGGCTCATCCAGATGCCGTCGACCTTGGTGCGGTCATAGCGCGGCAGCTGAAGATGCAGGCCCGCAAGGCTGGTGATCGCGCCGGAGGTGCCCACCAGATGCGCGCGGTCGGCCTCGAACACCGGGCGCATGGGCTCCGCGCGGTCGAACGCGGCGATCTCGGCCTTCACGTGGTCGATCATCTCGCGGAACCAGGCGTCGGTAGCGACCTCGCCCTCGGGAAAACGCTCGGCGAGCGTGACGACGCCGATCGGCACCGAGAGCCAGGCGCGGATCGGGGGCATGCCTTGGGGCGGGGCGCCCTTCAGCTCCACCCAGGAGAGCTCCGTGGAGCCGCCGCCGACGTCGACGACCAGCGCCGCGTCCATCCGCCTGTCGAGCAGGTTGAGGCAGCCCGAGACCGACAGGCGCGCTTCCTCCTGCGGGGAGATGATCTGCAGGCGCACCCCGGTCTCGTGCGCGACGCGGTCGATGAAGGCGCGGCCGTTCTCGGCGATGCGGCAGGCCTGGGTGGCGATGGCGCGGAAGCGGATGACCCGGCGGCGGCGCACCTTTTCGGCCGAGACCTTGAGCGCGGCGAGCGCGCGCTCCATGGCCGCCTCGGAGAGCCGGCCGGTCTGGGAGAGGCCTTCGCCGAGGCGGACGATCCGGGAGTAGGCCTCGACCACGCGGAAGCCGCCCCCGGCGGGCGTGGCGATCAGCAGGCGGCAGTTGTTCGTGCCCAGATCGAGGGCTGCGTAGCAGGCCGGATCGGGCCTTCCCCCGCGCGCCGGCGCGGCGGGCGCGCTCGGCGCCTCGGTCATGGACCACACCTGTCCTTCGCAGGCGCCGCCAACACGCAGGCCGCGCCTCATTTCGAGGCGACAGTAGCAGCCGCGTGGCGCCGCAGGAAGCAGCGCCTTGATCCTAGGCGACTGTCGGCTACGTTCACCTTCCAGTCAGAAGATCGGCTGTAGATTCGCGGGATGGACATGCGACTCGCCAAATTCACGATCGGCCAAGTCGTGCAGCACCGCGTGTATGCGTTCCGCGGCGTGATCTTCGACGTGGATCCTTCGTTCCAGAACACCGAGGAATACTGGCTCTCGATTCCGGAACACATCCGGCCGCACAAGGACCAGCCGTTCTATCACCTGCTCGCCGAGAACGAGGACTCCAGCTACGTGGCCTATGTCTCGGAGCAGAACCTGGTGCCGGACGACACCGGACAGCCGGTCGGTCACCCGCAGGCCTCGCTGATCTTCGACTCGTTCCGCGAGGGCCACTACACCCTGCGCCCGGGCATCGGGCACTAGCCGGCGACGGCAAGGTTTCGCGGCGTCTCCTGCGGCGCGGCGCAAGATCGTTTCGCGTGAAACGGGATCAGCCCACAACTGCGAACGGAACTTCCGTTCCGGCGCGGCCATTCTGCCGCCGATGAGCGCCGAGGGTCATATCGCGAGTTCGCCGCCGCCTGGCGCGGCCCCCGACTGGACCATCGATCAGGGCTGGGCGGCCTACAGCGACGCCGAGCACGAGGTGTGGATCACGCTCTACGAGCGGCAGGCCGCGCTGCTGCCCGGCCGGGCCTGCGAGCCATTCCTGAGAGGGCTGGAGGCGCTGGACCTGCACCGGGCGGGCATCCCCGACTTCAGGCGTGTCAACGTAGAGCTGAAGCGGTTGACCGGATGGGAGGTCGTCGCCGTGCCGGGACTGGTGCCGGACGAGGTGTTCTTCGATCACCTGGCGAATCGGCGCTTTCCGGCGGGGCGCTTCATCCGCACGCGGGAGCAGCTGGACTATCTGCAGGAACCGGACGTCTTCCACGACGTGTTCGGCCACGTGCCGATGCTCACCGACCCGACGTTTGCGGACTACATGCAGGCCTATGGCCAGGGTGGGCTGCGGGCGCTGCATCTGGGCCAGCTGCACAATCTGGCGCGGCTCTACTGGTACACGGTGGAGTTCGGCCTGCTGCAGACGCCGGCCGGCCTGAGGCTGATGGGCGCGGGCATCGTTTCCAGCCGCGCGGAGTCGATCTTCGCGCTCGACGACCCCTCCCCCAACCGCCTGGGCTTCGACCTGGAGCGCGTGATGCGCACCCCCTACCGGATCGACGACTTCCAGCAGGTCTATTTCGTCGTCCCGTCGCTGAAAACGCTGCTGGATGCGACGCTGCGGGACTTCGGCCCGATCTACGCCGCCCTAGCGACGGCCAGCGACATCCCCATTGACGCCGTTCTGCCGACTGACCGGGTGCTCACCCGAGGCACCCAGGCCTACGCCAAGGCCGGCGCTCAGTAGTCCTTGCGCCAGCGTACAGAGAGGCGGTTGCCCGCCTGGCCGGCGAGGCGTGAGATGATCGACAGGTGGCGGCGCACGCGCCACTCGACCTGGGCGGAGGGCCCCTCGCGGCCGCCACCCGTCAACTCGAGATAGACGTCTTCGGTCAGATACTTGCCGCCGGATATCGTGACGCCCGACTGATCATCGCCGCCGAACACCAGGCGGTCGAGGCCGGCGAAGCTCCTGAGGTTGCCGACAATATCCAGGCCCCCACCGCCAGCCATGGCCGAGATGGCGGAAGCTAGTTGAGCCGCCTCGACGCCGGACAGCTGGGAGGCTGAGCGGCCGAACAGCACCTGGGAGAGGATCTCGTCGTCCGGCAAACTGGGGGTCGAGGCCAGCGTCAACTCCGGCCGGGTGGCCGTGCCCCGGATGCGCACTGTGACCGTGAGCGTCGGGTCCTCGCGCACCGCGTCGAGCTGCAGGCGGATCGCATCGGCGTTGCTCGAGAGGTAGACCACGCTGGTGTCGTCGAAGAGGAAGCGCTTGCCGGCAAAGTCATAGTCGCCGCGGAAGACACGGGCCGTGCCGGAAAGGTCCGGCCGGGTGGACGTGCCGCCCACATGGGCGTCGAGCGAGAGCTCCATGTCGAGGCCGCGGCCGCGCAGGAAGACCCGCCGCGGCGCACGCAGCTTGACGTCCAGCAGCCATCCTGAGCCACGGTTGCGGGCGCCCTTGAAGCCTTCGGGCAGGTTGGCGGGCCGGTTCACCTCGCGCACGTCCATGGCAACGACGCCGGAGGGCACCGGCGGTTCGGCGCGGACGTCGGCGCGGTCCACCGTGAGGTCGCCGATCAGCTTCACCTTCCCATCGGCCGCCCGGGCGATGGTCACGGGACCGGTCACGGCGGCGGTGGCGACTTCGTTCTCGACGAGGCGGAAGTTGCGCAGGTCCAGCTTAAAGGACGACAGGCCGTTGCGGAGCAGGCTGATGCGGCCGGAACCCATGGCCTGGCCGCCGTGGCCGTCGACGCCGCGCGCGTCGGTGATGTCCACGAGGTTGCGGGCGAAGCTGGCCTTCAGCGTCACATCGCGCAGGGAGAGGCCTGTGGCCCCGTCGTCGAAGCGGCCCCGCTCGACCGCGACCGAGCCGTTGGCGGCGGGGTCGGCGAGCGTCCCGGCCAGCGTGCCCTGGGCGCGGACGTATCCCGCGAGCGCGCGCTCGCCGCCGAACAACAGGTCCCAGAGCGGCCGCACCTCGCCCTCGGCCAGGAAGCGGCCGCGCATCGGGCGCTGGCGGGCGATCGCGACGCGGAAGGGCGCGGCCGAGGCCTCGGCCGGCAAGGTGACGTCCCCCTCCGCTTTCAGGCCCTGCTCGTTGGTCGCGACGACCTGCAGGGCTAGCTGGCTGTCGGCGAGCTGGGCCTTGATCGTCCCGTCGAGGCCCTGCGCGGCGGGGGCGCCGCGGCCGCGGGCGTCGGCAAGGCGGGCGTCGAGCGTGCCGTCCAGGCGCTGGCCCTGGCCGCGTATGGCGAGCGCGGCGTCGATCCGGCCCTCGAGGTCGGGGTCGAGCAGGCGCAGGGTGAGGCCGGCCAGGCGCGCGCGTACGTCGGCTGCGCCGTCGCGCAAGGTCGAGTCGAGGTCGATGCGGCCGCCGTCTGAGGCGGCAAGGCGCACTCGGGCGGTGGTGTCTCCACCACCGAATCGGAAGCTGGCGGTCTCCGCGGTCCGCAGCTCCCGGCCTCCGAGCTTGCCAGCGCCGTCGAAACTGAGGGCGTAGCCGGGCCGGGCCTCGGCCAGGATGCCACGGCCGTCGAGCGCCCACGCGCCGCGTGTGGAGCCCCCCTCCCCGTGGGCGACGTAGGGCAGCCGCGCCAGCGGGCCGTCGGCGGTGATCCGAGCCTGGCGCAGGGTGACGCGCCAGCCGGCTGGCGTGGCGGACTCGGCCGTGAGGTCCAGGCGGGCGCGGGCGCCGCCAGGGGCGTCGGCGATGCGGACGGACCCGCGCACGCGTCCGGCGTCCAGGAAGGCGCCGCGGGTGACATCCAGGGTCAGGTCCGCGGCGGAGGGGCTGTTGGCGCGCAGCGAGAGCGCGCCGCTGGCCTTGAGACCGCCCGCGTCGACGGCGAGGTCTGTCAGGTCGACGCCGCCTTCCGGGAAGCGGAAGGCCGAGCGGGCCCGGGCCGGGCCATACCGGCTCTGGGCGGCAAGCTGGACCTGGCCCGAGGAGCCGTCGGCGCGGCGCTGGAAGGTGAGGTTGAGCTTCGCGCTGGTGAGCGGAAGGCGCGGGACATCGAGCTGGTCGATATCGGCCACGAGGTCGAGGCGGGGCTCGGCGAGCCTGCCGGTGACGCCGCCCGTCCCGCGAGCCTGGCCGGCGATCTCCACCGGACCGGCGTGGAACGGCCCGGAGGCGGTCCAGTCCGCCTTGAACGCGAGGGTCCCGTCGCGCTCCATGACGCCGGCCGTGGTGGCGTCCAGGGCGGCGCCGTCGAGGCTGGCGCGGGCGACGGCCAGCCGCCCGGCCTGCCAGTTGACCTGCGCCTCGAGACGGGGCGAGCCGCCCAGCAGGCGGTCGAGCTCGGCGAGGCCCGTGGCGAAGCGTTCCCCCTTTGCGTCGAGGCCGAAGGTCCAGGGGGCCGCAGCACGGGCTTGCGAGGCGTTCCAGGTCAGCGCGACCTCACCCGCGGCTCCCGGGGCAGCGGCCGCGAGGTTGGAGACCTGCGCCTGGCCCTTGAAGGTGAGCGCGCCCAGGAGGCTGCGGCCGCCGGTGGCCTGGAGCTTGAGCCCGCGGCCGGTGAGGTCGAGGCGCTTCAGCGCCAGCCGGCCGTCGGTGAGGCGCTCGCCTTCGATGGCGGCGACCGGCGCGCCGCCCAGGATGGCGGCGGCGTAGCCCGAGCCACGGCCGCCCGTCCCGGCGAGGCGGGTCTTCAGGCTGACGCCGGTGCGGCCGGCCGCCAGTTCGACGGGGCCGGAGATGCGGTCCAGGCCGTAGCCGCCGACGGCGACGTCGGCGACGGAGGCGGACCCCGCGAAGCGCCATCTGGTCACCTCGCCCGTGAGGCCGCCAGTGACCCGGGCGGCGCCCGCCGGCGGGCCCCCGACGATCTTCGAGAGGCTGGCGGTGCGGGCGTCGAGTTGCAGGCCGCGCGGGCCGAGCTTGCGCTGGGCGATGTCGCCCACGCCAGCGGCGCGGACCGTGAGGTTGCGGGCGTCCAGTCGCAGGTCCAGTGCGAAGAGGCCGCCGGGCGCCCTCTTGCCGCCGACACCGAAGCGCACCTCCGGGCCAAGGCGCTCAGCATAGGATGCGGTCAGCGCCGAGGCTGCGAGCAGGATGCGGCCGCCCGCCTGACCGCCCTCGGGTGTCCAGGCGCCTTCGGCGAGGAGCGGGACGACGGCGCCGGTGCGTGCGGCGGCCGTAAAGCGGCCGCGGGAGCGCTCACCGTTGGCGCGGACCGACAGGTCGAAGGGCTGGTCCGGCGAGAAGCCCAGCGCGCCGGCGATCGCTCCACCCCTCGCCTCCCGAGCGTCGGCGACCAGCCGAAGCGGCGAGGTGGGCCCGTAGGCGAAATCGAGGTCCAGGTGGTCGCCTGGATGCAAGACGCTCTTGGCGCTGAGCTTGCTCGCCGCGCCGCCGCGACGGGCCACGTCGAGATTGAAGGCAAGATCGTAGACGCCGCGCTCGTAGCTGAAGGCCGGCAGGGCCTCGACCCGAGCGCGCCCCCTGTCGATGTGGAACGAGACCGGAAGGCCGCGATCCTTGCCCTTGGGAGACAGCGTCGGGCGGCGGATCAGACGGATCGTGTCCGCCTCGACCAGGTCGGCGACGAACCTGCGCCTGAAGAGTTCAACGTAACGCCACGAAAGATGAACGTTATTGGCCTCAAGCCAGACGCCCTTCTCGTCGCGAATGGTGAGGCGGCGGACCCGGAAGTCGCGCCAGACGTCGCCCGAGAGGCCCTCGACCTTCAGCCGGCCTACGCGGCCAATCTTCAGGCCATCGGTGCGCGCCTCGATCAGCAGGCGCGCCTGAGGCGTCAGGACCCCGTAGCGGGTCGTGGCGATCAGCGCGCCGAGGATCAGCAGGATCACCAGGCTGACGGCGACGATCGCCTTCGGGAGCGCCGAACGCTTCAGGACCGGCGGGACGGTGGCGGCGATGTCCTCCGGCCCGCTCAAAAGCTCTGTCCGATACTGACGTTGAGCTGGAAGGCGGCCGCGCCGCGACGATGGCTGACCGGGACGGCGACATCCACCCGGATCGGGATGACGCCCACGCTGTAGCGGACGCCGATCCCGGCCCCCACCGCCAGGTCGCCAAGGTCGATCGGACCAGATGAGCCGACGGAGCCCGCGTCGACGAAGGCGGCAACGCCCCAGCGGCGGGTCAGGTCGCGGCGCAGCTCGGCCGAGCTTTCGAAGAGGGAGACCCCACCCTTCGGCGTGCCGTCCGCCAACCGCGGGCCCACCTCCTGGTAACCAAAGCCGCGCACCGAGCCGCCGCCGCCGGCGTAGAAGCGCCGCGAGGCCGGTACTTCCGGGACGCTGCCGTTGAGGATCCGGCCCACACGGAGGCGGCCGGCCAGGACGGTCGTCGCCTTCTCGTCCAGCGGCAGGTAGCCCGTACCCTGCACCTGCACGCGCAGGTACGGCAGGTTGGTCTCGCCGGCGATCAGGGTGGGCTCGGCTCGCGCCGTCAGCTTCCAGCCGCGCCGCGGCTCCAGCGGGTCGTTGCTGCGGTCGATCAGGAAGTCGCCTAGCAGGGCGGCGGTGACGAGGTCGCGGCCGAGCGGCGATAGCGTCCCCGGCTGCTTCTCTTCGGTGCGGCTGACGTCCAGCGAGGCGCCGACCGTCAGGTAGGAGCTCTTGATGAAGGACGACGCCTTTCCATAACGACGGGTGACGTCGGCGCGCACGCCGGCGCCGGTCTCATCGAAGGCGTCGGTGCGCACGCGGTAGACGGCGGCGCCGGTGCGCAGCGTCTGCTGCGGCCGCCGCCAGTGAGGCAGGGCGAGGTCGACGCCGACCCGGCTGTCGCGCGTCGAGGCGCGGGCGAAGAGCGCCAGCGTGTCGGCGCGGCCGAACACGTTGTAGTGGGTCCAGCGGGCGTCGATGCCGGGCCCGTCGGTGGTGGAGTAGCTCGCGCCGGCTTCGATCGTGCGCCGCTTGCGCTCGGAGAGGCTCACGACCACCGGGCGTAGCCCCTCGGACGTGGCCTTCTCGGGCGGCGCCAAGGCCACCGTGACGGACTCGAAGACGCCTGTGTCGAGCAGGCGTCGTTCCAGCTCGCCGACATCGTCAGGCTGGTACACCTCGCCGGGGCGCCAGGGCGCCAGGGCGCGCACCCAGGCCGGGCTCGTGCGGCCGTTGGTGGTGAGGTCCAGGCCGTCGAGTTTGACCAGTGGTCCGGCGGCGATTCGGAAGGTGGGCTTGAGGGTATGGTCGGCGTGGTCGGCGACCACGTCGCGGGGTTCGGCGAGGGCGTCGGCGTAGCCCCGGGCCTGCAGCGTGGAGACCACGCGGCCCTCGGCGCCCACGACGTCGGCGGCGCGGCCGGGGGCGCCGGGCGACAGGCCGAGCGAACCGGTCGCCTCCGCCTGGGTGTCGTGATCAGGGGGGGCGCCGCGCCACTCCACCACGGACTCGCCAAGAACGAAACGCGGACCCGGGTCGATGCGGACGAGCGGCCTCGGCGGATCGGCCTCGCTCACGTCAGGCTCGACGACGTAGCCATAGTAGCCCTCGGAGCGCAGGACGGCGATGGCGTCCTCCGCTGCGGCGCGCGCGCGCCGGCGGGCCTCGAAGCGGTTTTCGATGGGGCGATCGGTGTCGCCGATGACACCCTGGATCTGGCTCCTGAGAGACGCATCCATGTCGCCCTGGACCACCGCCTTGGGCTCCGCCGCCTGCGCCGCGGCCGGGGCGCATAGGGCCGCCGAGGCGGCGACGGCTCTCAGCAGTCGACCCAAGCCCGATTCCCTCGGTTCACGCCCCTTGGGGAGCGGTGTAGCGGCGCGACAATGCCGTGTCACGCGGCGGGAAGGCCTTGCGCCGCGTCAAGTGGATTGCAGTCCTCGGCTGCGGCGAACCGCGCCAGAGAGAACCTGTCTCACATTTGATAGAAAAGCATAATTCAATAAACAAGCTTAGCCGGATACCGCGAATTCTGACGTCGATTGAGCCAAAAATGGGGCGTTACTAGCGACGTGTGACAAGGCGGCACAGGCTTCACAGAAAAGAACAAGCGGCACAACAGTATCGTGTTGCGACTCCGTAACGGCTACTCTACCCGGCGAAACGTCGCGGGGGAGCGCCGCGCGGCCGATCGGCCGCCCGTCGAGCCTCTTACAACTCGTCTGAACATGTGGGAGTTCCGGTATGACCTACCGCAACTGGTCGGGCGCTTGGCTGCCCGACACGAACCAGGCTGGCGTGCGCTATGTGAACGGCGCCTGGGCCGATGAGACTCTGTGGGGTTCCGACGGGGCCGACCAGTTCGAAGGGGGCGGCGGCCGGGACACCTTCGTGGGCGGCGGCGGCGACGACTTCTACTGGGTCCGCGACAGCAAGGACGCGGTCGTCGAGAACGCCGGCGGCGGCGTGGACACCGTCAAGATCTGGAACTCGTACAACCTGCCGGCCAACGTCGAGAACCTGATCGTCTTCGGCCACAACAGCTACGCCCGCGGCAATGACGGCGCGAACATCATCCAGGGGTTGGACGGCGACCAGTACCTTTACGGCGGGCGCGGCGAGGACGTGCTGGCCGGCGGCGGCGGCTCGGACACCTTCATCGTCGTCGCCGGCGAGGGGAACAAGGCGATCGAGGACTTCCAGTTCGGCGCCGACCGCGTACGCCTGACCGGCGGGCCGCTGACGAGCTTCGCGGCCGTGCAGGGGGCGATGACGCAGCAGGGCTCCGACGTCGTGCTGAACGATGGCGGGACCATGGTGGTGTTCCGCAACGCCGGCGTCTGGCAGTTCCAGGCGCGGGACTTCCAGCTGCCGCTGGCGGCGTCGACCCATGGCGGCCTCACCTTCGCCGACGAGTTCAACAGCCTGCAGACCGGCTCGGTGTGGAACACCAACTTCGGGTACGCCGGCGACGGCCTGAACAGCTTCACCCTGACCAACAACTCCGAGCAGCAGATCTACGTCGCGCCGGAATTCAAGGGCACGTCGGGAGCGGCGCTGGGGCTCAATCCATACAGCCTGTCCGGCGGGGTGCTGACGTTGTCGGCGACGCCGGTTTCGGACGCGGTCGCCTCGCAGATGTGGGGCTACCGCTACGCCTCGGGCATGCTGGCCTCGAACCACACCCAGACCTACGGCTACTTCGAGATCCGCGCCCAGCTACCGAGCGGCCAGGGCCTGTGGCCGGCGTTCTGGTTGATCGGCGCCGACAACACCGAGATCGACATCCTGGAGGGCCTGGGGAGCGACACCCAGGTGCCCTACAACGCCCTGCACTCGCCCAGCGTCCCGGCGCGCGGCCTGCAGAACTTCGTGCCCGACGACGGGGGCTTCCACACCTACGGCGTGCTCTGGTCGCCGGCCGACCTCGTCTACACGATCGACGGGACCGAGGTGTGGCGCACGCCCACTCCGGCCGACATGAACAAGCCGATGCGGATGATCGTGAACCTGGCGGTCGGCGGCCCCTGGGCCGGATCACCGGACGCCTCGACCCCGTGGCCCGCGCAGATGAAGGTGGATTACGTCCACGCCTACGCCCTGCCGGGCGAGAGTGGTTCGGACGCGCAACCGCCGCAGCCGCCGTCGCCAACCCCTGTCCCGCCCTCCCCGCCAGCGTCCCCGCCCCCCGCACCGCCCAGCAGCGGCGGGGTGAATCTGGTCTCGCAGGCGTTCGGCGACGTGATGACCGGCGGCGGCGGAGCAGACACCCTGACTGCCGGCAACGGCGGCGAGCGAATGAGCGGCGGAGGCGGCGCGGACGTCTTCGTATTCAACCGCGTCCCCTGGAGCCCATCCGAGATCGCCGACTTCCAGCTGGGAAGCGATACGCTCGACCTTTCGGGGCTGGGCGGCGCAGACAGGGTCTGGCTGTTCGACGACGGAGCGGGCGGGACCAAGGTCTGCGTCGATCCGGACGGGGCCGGCGGCGCCTGGCCGGACTACGTGGCGCACTTGGCGGGCGTATCGTCGGCCGGACTGACGGCTGCAGCGCTGACCGGCGCCTCGGGCCCGCCGACGCCCCAGGCTCCGCCCGGCCCCGGCGGCGGACAGGGTCTGACGCTGACCTCGCAGTTCCCCGGCGATCGGCTGGTGGGAGGCGCCGGCGACGACACGCTCAACACCAGCCGCGGTTCGGACACGCTCACCGGGGGCGCTGGGGCCGACCGTTTCGCCTTCGCCGACGTGCCTTGGAGCCCGGCCGACATCACCGACTTCCAGCCGGGCGTGGATGTCCTGGACCTGCGCGCCGTGTTCGCACACTCCAGCTTCGTAGCCGGCGACCCGGTCGCGCAGCACTACCTCGGCTTCATCGGCGACGGCGCAGGCGGGACCAAGGTGCTGTTCGACGCCGACGGCTGGGGCGGCGGCCAGCCCTGGGCGTCTTACGTGCTGCACCTCGTCGGCGTGGCGCCGGAGACGCTGACGAGCCACGACTGGATCGTCTCATAGGCCTGCCCAATTTCCGGGCGGCGGGGCGCCAAATCGCCTCGCCGC
>CAZBXO010000100.1:0-4270 GCA_964495645.1 uncultured Phenylobacterium sp.
GGGTTGAAGTTGGCGAAGGTGGAGACGACCGCGCGCAGGCGATTGGGGTTCTTCGCGTCGAAGGCCGGGTGGGCGGTGAGACCGAGGACGCGGCCGAGGGCGCCTTCGCCCGGGTCGCGCGCCTGCACGGCGAACCATTTGTCGATGACCAGGGGCTCACCCTTCCAGCGCTCGTAGAAGGCGGCCAGCGCTTCTTCCAGCCTGTCGCCGCCGATGGCGAGCAGGGCGTTCAGGCCGCCCATCATGTCGGTCATGTTCACGGCCGCCTCGAAGTGGCCGTAGGCGAGGTCGGCGACGTCGGTGCGCGGATTGGCGGCGATCAGGTCGAGGGCGGCGTTGCGCAGCGCCCGGCGGCCGGCGCCGGCCGCATCGGGCGAGTACTCGCCGAGGTCCTGCAGGCCGGTGTGCAGGCGGCGCAGCTCGTGGTTCAGGTGCAGCGCCAGGCGCAGGCGCAGCGCCTCGCGGGCGTCATGGATGGCGGCCGGATCGGCCGGCTGGCGGACCAGGGCCAGATCGGTCTCGCTGGGCAGGCCCAGCAGCAGGGCCTTGAACGCCGGGTCGGAAGCCTGGTCGGTGAGCGCGCGGCCCACCGCCTCGGCGAAACGCTCCTCGCCCACCTCGTTGGGATGGCCGGCGGCGCGGGCGAGGATCAGGCCCGAGGCCAGCTCCTGGCCGGCTTCCCAGCGATTGAAGAGGTCCGGGTCCGCGGCCAGCTGAACGTAGCGGTCCTTGGGCTCGGCGTCGGTCGTCAGCACGACCGGCGCGGAGAAGCCGCGCAGGGCCGAGACCACCGGCAGGCGGTCGACGCCCTTCAGCGTCACGGACTTCGCCGTCTCGTCGAGCACCACGATGGTCTCGTCGACCGCGGTCCCGTCGCGCTCGAAGGCGAGGGTGCGGCCCTCGTGGTCCAGGAGGCCGAGGGTCACCGGGATCGGCAGCGGCCGCTTCCGGTCTTGGCCGGGGGTGGGCGGGGTCTCCTGGTGCAGGTCGATGGTCAGCGTCCCGGCCACCTCGTCCCAAGTGGAGGCGAGGCTGACGCGCGGGGTGCCGGCCTGTTCGTACCAGGCGAAGAAGTCGGTGAGGTCGCGGCCGGACGCGTCGGCGAAGCAGCGGACGAATTCCTCGACCGTGGTCGCGTGGCCGTCCCAGCGCTCGAAGTAGAGGTCCATGCCGGCGCGGAAGGCCTCATCCCCGATCAGGGTCTTCAGCATCCGGATCACTTCCGCGCCCTTCTCATAGATGGTCGCGGTGTAGAAGTTGTCGATCTTGAGGTAGCTGGACGGCCGCACCGGGTGGGCCAGCGGCCCCTGGTCCTCGGCGAACTGGCGGGCGCGGAGCGCCTTCACCTCCTTGATCCGCTGGACGGCGTGGCCACGCATGTCGGCCGAGAAGGCCTGGTCGCGGAAGACCGTCAGGCCCTCCTTCAGGCAGAGCTGGAACCAGTCGCGGCAGGTGATCCGGTCGCCGGTCCAGTTGTGGAAATACTCGTGGGCCACGACGCTCTCGATGCGTTCGTAGTCCATGTCGGTTGCGGTGGCCGGGTCGGCGAGGAGCAGCGCCGAGTTGAAGATGTTGAGGCCCTTGTTCTCCATGGCCCCGAAATTGAAGTCGCGCACGGCGACGATCATGAAGAGGTCGAGGTCGTACTCGCGACCGAAGGCGGCCTCGTCCCACTTCATGGAGCGCTTCAGGGCGTCCATGGCGTAGGTGGCGCGGGCTGACATGCCGGGGTCGACATAGATCTTCAGCTCGACCGTGCGGCCGCTCATCGTGACGAGGCGGTCCTCCAGGGCGTCCAGTTCGCCGGCGACCAGGGCGAAGAGGTAGCAGGGCTTGGGGAAGGGGTCGTTCCAGAGCGCGAAGTGGCGCCCGTTGGGCAACTGGCCGGCATCGTCCAGGTTGCCGTTGGAGAGCAGGCGGTGGAAAGCCTTGTCGGCCTCGATGCGCACCGTGAAACGCGAGAGCACATCCGGGCGGTCGGGGAAGAAGGTGATGCGGCGGAAGCCCTCGGCCTCACACTGGGTGCAGAAGCGCCCGCCGGACATGTAGAGGCCGGAGAGCTCGGTGTTGGCGGAGGGGTCGATCTCGACCTCGGTCTCCAGCGTGAAGGCGGCCGGCGGGTTGGAAATGGTCAGCAGTTCGGCGTCGAGGCCGTATTCGGCGGTGGCAAGGGTGCGCCCGTCGATGGCGATCGAGAGGAGCTTCAGCTTCTCGCCGTTGAACTGCAGCGGTTGGGCCGCGTCGCCGTTACGGCGGACGGAGAGGCGCGCCTTCACCCGAGTGGCGGCGGGTTTCAGGTCGAAGTCCAGGCGGACCTCGTCGACCAGGTAGGCCGGTGGCTGGTAGTCGGAAAGGCGGATCGGCTGGGGTGTCTCGGTACGCATCCGGGGCTTCTAGGCCTGCGGCCGTGGCGACGAAAGGGCGAAGCGGTGAGCCCGTCACGCTTCCGAAGCGCCGCCCTTGGGGAGGGGGCGTTCGATCCAGCGGCCGTCCTGTTCGCGGATCAGGAGGTAGCCGCCGTCGCCGGCTTCGGCCGCGAGCGTGCGGGCGCGTTCGAGGGCGTGGGCGCGGTAGGCGTAGGCGCCCATCTCGGTGGCGTCGCGCTCCACGATCCACTTGTTGACCCGCCAGGCCACGATGATCTGCATCGTCGTGTCGGCCTCTCGACCCTCGTTTGGCGCCCGAACCGGCGAGCGCGCGGCGCTGTTCCACCTGTGCTGCAAGTACGGGGGCGAGCGCGCGCCGGCCGCGCTGACGCGAGGTCACACTTCCCAGCCGGCCCTCCGGCGCGCGATGGTCGGAGCAAGGGAGACGCCCATGAACTTCGACTTCTCCGACGACCAGAAATCGCTCAAGTCCGACGCGCGCAAGTTCCTCGAGGGCGAGAGCCCGGTCGGCCGGGTCCGCAAGGTGCTGGACGACGAGGCCAAGGCCTACGACGAGGCGCTGTGGGCTGGTGTGGCGAGCCAGGGCTGGCTGGGCGCGGCGATCCCGGAGGAATACGGCGGCCTGGGGTTGGGCTACCTCGAGCTCTGCGTGATCGCCGAGGAGTTGGGACGCTCGCTCGCGCCGATCCCGTTCGCCTCCACCGTCTATCTGCTGGCCGAGGCGCTGCTGCTGGCTGGCAGCGACGCGCAGAAGGCGGCGCTCCTGCCGAAGATCGTGGCCGGAGATGTGATCGGCTGCCTGGCGACCTCGGAGGGTCCGGGCGTGCTGAGTCCGGGCGCTGTGCAGGCGTCGGTGTCCGGCGGCAAGCTCTCTGGGACCAAGGTTCCGGTCACCGACGGCGACATCGCCACTCATGCGGTGGTGCTGGCCAAGGAGGGCGGCAAAGCCGGGCTCTTTCTCGTCGACCTGTCGTCGGGCGTGACGCGACAGAGCCTGAAGACCCTCGATCCCACGCGGGACGCCGCGAAGCTGACGTTCGACGGCGCGGCCGCCGAGCGGCTGGGCGGGGCCGGCGAGGGCTTCGCCCTGCTGGAGCAGCTGCTGGACCGCGCCGCGGTGCTGCTGGCTTTCGAGCAGTGCGGCGGGGCGGACCGGTGCCTGGAGATGGCCAAGGCCTATGCGCTGGAGCGCTACGCCTTCGGGCGCGTCATCGCCTCCTACCAGGCGATCAAGCACAAGCTGGCCGATATCTACTGCAAGAACGAACTGGCCCGGTCGAACGCCTACTATGGGGCCTGGGCGCTCAACACCAACGCGCCGGAGCTGCCGATCGCGGCGAGCGCGGCGCGCATCGCGGCCTCGGAGGCCTACTGGTTCGCCGCCAAGGAGAACATCCAGACCCACGGCGGCATCGGCTTCACCTGGGAGGTGGACGCCCACCTCTTCTACCGCCGCTCGCGGCAGCTTGGCCTGGTGGCCGGGGCGCCCCGGGTCTGGAAGGAACGGCTGGTCAGCCAGCTCGAACGCAAGAACGAGGCGGCCTGAGATGGACTTCAACGACTCCCCAGAAGAAGCCGCCTATCGCGCGCAGGTCCGGGACTGGCTGGAGAAGAACGCGCCGAAAGCTGGGCCGTCCGGCGACTTCGAGGCCGATGGATCCTCGATGGCCGCGTCGAAGGCCTGGCAGGCGAAGAAGGCGGCGGCCGGGTACGCCCAGATCACCTGGCCCGCGGCGTGGGGCGGGCCGGGCGGGACGCCCATCCAGTCGGTGATCTTCAGCCAGGAGGAGGCGAAGTATCCGGTGCCGCCGAACCCGTTCCAGATCGGGCTCGGAATGTGCGTGCCGACGGTGATGGCCTTCGCCGACGAGGACACCAAGAAG
>CAZBXO010000100.1:4370-8073 GCA_964495645.1 uncultured Phenylobacterium sp.
GTGACGCTGATGAACGAGCGGCTTGCCGTCGGCGGCCCATCTGGCGCGCAGTGGCAGCAGTTCATGGAGGCGGCGCGCAGCGTGACCGGCTTCGACGGCGCGCCGGCGATCAAGGACCGCGCGCTGCGCGAGAAGCTGGCCGACTGGTATGTGGCCACCGAGGGGCTGAAGCATACGCGCAACCGGACCCTGACGGCCTTGTCGCGCGGTCAGACGCCGGGTCCGGAGAGCTCGATCGGCAAGGTGGTCTCGGCGATGCAGATGCAGGACCTCGCAAACACCGCCCTGGAGATGCTGGACCAGTACGGGATCATCGACGACGGGGACCTGGCGCCGCTGCGGGGCGCGTTCCACAGCTCGCTGATGTTCGCGCCGGGCCTGCGGATCGCCGGCGGCACCGACGAGATCCTGAAGAACATCATCGCCGAGCGCGTGCTCGGCCTGCCGGGCGACATCCGGGTGGACAAGGACGTGGCGTTCAAGGACCTGCCGACGGGGAGGTAGTTCGATGACCGACGCCGCAAACCTCCTGCCGGTTTTCATCGCGATCTTCGTGGCGATCGGGGGCGGCCTGCTGGCCGTCTTCGTAAGCCTGCGAAAACGCTAGGCGGTCAGCGCCAGAGGCTCCTCCACCCGCTGCCCGATCAGGTCGGCGTAGAGGGCGGTGAGCGACTCGAAGGTGGCGTCCCAGCCGTGGCGGGTTTCGGCGCGGCGGCGGGCGGCCTTGGAGACTTCGGCCAGGTCGCGCCTGAAGAGGGCGTCGATGGCTTCGGCCAGGCCGGAGGCCTCGGTGTTCTCCGCCGGCTGGCCGACGATCTCGTCGATCAGCTCGCCCACGCCCCCGTACTTGGAGCCGACGACCGGCAGGCCGGCGGCCATGGCCTCCAGCACGAAGAGGCCGAAGATCTCGTTCTCGTTGGCGTGCAGGGCCGCATCGCAGCTGGCGAGCACGGTCGAGAGGCGCACCGGGTCGCGCTCGAAGTCCAGACAGATGACGTTCGGCGAGTAGGCGCTGTCCTTGCCGGCGCCGATCAGCAGGAGCTTATAGGGATCGCCGAGGCGCTCCACCGCCTCGATCATCGAGGTGATGTTCTTCTCCCGCGCCGGGCGGCCGGCGAAGACCAGGAGGCGCGTGGAGTCCCGCAGGCCGAGGCGCTTCAAGAGGCGCGGTCGGTCGGCGCGGGAGGGGTGGAAGAGCTCGGTGTCCACGCCGAGCTGCTGGATGCTCATGCGGGTCACGCCGGCTTCGGCCAGGCGCGCGGCCATGTGGCGGCTGGGGGCGATGACGTGGTCGAAACGCTGGTAGGCCTGGGCCCAGAAGTTGAAGGTGGGCGCCTCGGCCCACTCTCCGAAGTGCAGGGCGGCCAGCGCCGCCGCGTCGGTGTGGCAGAAGCCGACCACCGGCACGCTCAACGCTTCGCCGGCTTCCAGCGCCGCATGGCCGGGGACGAAGACGTCGCCGGCCTCGATGACGTCGGGCCGCAGGATGCGGAGCGCCATCTCCCACTTCGTCAGGCTGGCCGGCATCCGGTAGCCGTTGCCGAAGGGCAGCCGGGTGGCGGCGATGGTGACGGTGCGGTCGGGGTGGGTCTCGGTCCGCGGGCCGGGGACCACCAGGGTGTGGCGCACATCCGGCCGGTGGCGGGCGAGCCAGGCGCGCTTGGCCATCAGGTAGCGTTTCACGCCGCCAGACTTCGGCGCGTACATCATCGTGGTGTCGATCAGGTGGAAGCCGCCGGGCGCGGCCGGATGGGCGCTCGCCGCGGTCTCGAGGCGCACGAGGGTGGCCAGCTTCGGTGCGACGGTCTGGTACACGCGCCCGGCCCTCCTCTCGAGGATACTGTTGGCGGCGGCGGTGAACAGGGCGGCCGACGTCTCCGAGCCGGCCGCCCGGCGGCGAAGCCTAGACGTGGCGAGTCGGTTCGCTGATCTCTTCCAGAGCCTGGCCAGTGGTCTTGTCCTTCCCCTGCTGGGCGATGTCGCCCAGTGAGACGATTCCGACCAGCCGCTGGTCCCGATCCAGAACGGCCAGACGCCGAATTTGCAGCTCGGCCATCTTATCGGCCGCTTCGGTTATGTCATCGTCCTCGTAGCAGTATTCAACCTCGGCCGTCATGACGTCCGACGCCGGCGTGGCGAAGCTGCGGCCCTCGCCGACCACGCGCAGGACGATGTCGCGGTCGGTGATCATGCCCTTCAGCTGGACCCCGTCGCAGACCGGGATCGCTCCGGAGTCGATCTGGGTCATCTTGCGGGCGACGTCCTGGACGGTCTCGTCCGGGCGCGCGGTCTCGACGTTGCGCGACATGATCTCGGCGATCTTCATGGGAGCTCTCTCTGCAAAGGCGCGCGGGGCGCGGGATGGCTGCCGCAACAACCCCCGTCGGCTCCCCGGGTTGCCTCAGCGAGGATCGTAGGCGCGGCTGACGTCCGGAAGGTCGGCGACCGAGTGCAGGAACTCCGGCTCGCGCCGCGCGCGGGTGGCCTGCTCGAAGGCGTAGCCAAGGCTTAGCAGCTTCGCCTCCGACCACGCCGGGCCCATGAAGGAGAGGCCGACCGGAAGGCCCATGACGTAGCCCATCGGCACCGTCAGGTGCGGGTAGCCGGAGACGGCGGCGAGCTGGGTCGAGGGGCCGATGATGCGCGTCCCGTTGACCGGATCGACGATGCCGGGCGGGGCGCCGCCAGGGGCGATGATGGCGGCGACGCCGTCGGCGAGCATCCTGTCGAGCGCTTCGGTCGCGAGCCGCTTGGCGTTCGCGCGCTTGTCCAGGTAGGCCGTATCGGTGATCTCGGGAGCTTTGGCGGCGGCTTCGAAGATCTCCTGGCCGAACAGGGCCAGCTCGCGCGGCTCGGCCTTGTTGAAGGCGATCAGGGCGTCGAGCGTGCGTGCGGTGACACCCGGGGGCGTGGTGGCGAGATAGGCGTTGAGCGAGGCCTTGAACTCGGCGCGCAGGGTCTCGAGCTCCAGCTCGCCGATACGCTGCTGGACGACGTCCTCCGGACCCTTGACGTCCACCAGGACCGCGCCCTCGGCCTTGAGGCGGATCAGGGTGGCCTCGAAGAGGGCGTCGGAGCCGGGCGAGGCGCCTTTTCGCGGCTGCCACACGCCGAGCTTCACGCCCTTCAACGCATTTGGGTCCAGCGCCTTCAGGTAGTCGGCTTTGCGGGTATCCGCCTCGCGGGTCGCGGGGTCGGCGGGGTCGCTGCCGGCGATCACGGAGAGCACCGCCGCGGCGTCGGCGACGGTGCGGGTCATCGGACCGGCGGTGTCCTGCTCGGGGCTGATCGGCACGATGTGGGTGCGCGAGACGAGGCCGACGGTGGGCTTCAGCCCCACGACGCCGTTGATGGACGCCGGGCAGACGACCGAGCCGTCGGTCTCGGTGCCGATGGCCGCGGCCGCGAGACCGGCGGCGATGGCCGCGCCGGAGCCGGCCGACGAGCCGCAGGCGGTGCGGTCGAGGCCATAGGGGTTGCGCACCAGGCCGCCCACGGCGCTCCAGCCGCTGATCGAGCGGGTGGACCGGAAGTTGGCCCATTCGGAGAGGTTGGCCTTGCCGAGGATGACGGCGCCGGCGTCGGTCAGGCGCCGCACGATCGGGGCGTCGCGGTTGGTCACGTTCTTCGCCAGCGCCAGGGAGCCCGCGGTGGTGGCGGTGTCGTCGGCGGACTCGATGTTGTCCTTCAGCAGCACCGGCAC
>CAZBXO010000100.1:8173-12946 GCA_964495645.1 uncultured Phenylobacterium sp.
GCGGCGAACGCGACGAGCCCGAGCACGAGGCCCGCGGCGGCGGAACGGAACATATGACGATCCCCTGACTGCCCGGAGGTTGTAGCGCGCCGCGGCGCAGGCGTCAGCGCGACGGGCCAAGGCCCTTGAGCAGTTCGGAGACGGCGGCGTCCAGCTGACTGTCCTTGCCGGCGAGGGTCTCGCCCAGCTGGCGCTCGACCATCACGTCCACCGGGCGGGGATTCAGCTCCATGTTCTTTCCGTCGGCGCCCTCGATGCGGATGAAGGGCGTGCGGAGGGTGGAGCCGTCGATCAGGCCCTGGCCGCCGGTGTAGATGATCCAGCCCGCCGTGGGCGTGCCGACCACCTTGCCGAGGCCCAGATAGCGGTATCCCTCGGTGAAGTCCTCGGCGTCGGACAGGCTCGACTCGTTGGTCACCAGGATGGTCGGCTTGCCCAGCGCCCGCTGGCCGAGGTTCTGGCGGCTCGGGACGCCGAAGAGGTCGCGCGGCGTCATGGTCAGGAAGTTCTTCCGCGTGAAGACGTCCAGGACGTAGCCATTCACAAAGCCGCCGTTGTTGTTGCGCACGTCGATGACGACGCCGTCCTTGCCCTGGTTCTGGGAGTCCAGGTCGATGTAGAGCTGGTTCAAGCTGTCTGCGCTCATGTCGGCGATATGGACGTAGCCGAGCCGGCCGCCGCTCACCCGATCGACGTAAGCGCGGCGGTCCTTCACCCAGGCGCGGTAGAGCAGGCCGGCGGCGGTGGTCCCCGAGACCGGCCGCACCACCGCCTCGCGCCGCGCGCCGCCCGCCGCCGCGATCGTCAGCACGACCCGCTTGCCGATGCGGTCGACGAGGAGGGAGTCCAGGTTGACGTCAGGGCCCAGGGGGCGGCCGTCGACGGCGACCAGGCTTTCCCCGACCTTGATCGTGCCCTCGATGAAGGCCGGGCCCAGTTCGATCACCTCGCGGATCACCAGGCCGCGGCCGGCCTCGTAGGCTTCGCGGTCGAAGCGCAGACCCAGGTCGCCGACGCGCGGGGCCGGCGCCGAGCCGAAGCCGGTCGGCGGGCGCTGGATACCTGAGTGCGAGGCGTTCAATTCGCCGATCATCAGGTTGATGCCACGCCGCAGCTCGTCGGAGGTCTGGGCTCCGGCGGCGTAGGGCGCATAGCGCTCGCGCAGGGACTGCCAGTCCGCCCCGTGGAACTTCGGGTCGTAGAACAGCCGGTTCAGCGTGCTCCAGGCCTGGTCGAACACGATCGCCTTCTCCGCGTCGAAGCGGGCGACCATCTCGCCGGTGACGTCGATGGCCTTGGGTGCGGGTTTCTCGAGCGGCGTGGCCGTGACACGGCCGCCGTCCAGGTAGAAGAGCTGTTTTGAGTCGGCGGTGAATGACCAGTCGCTCTTCGGCCGCTTGCCGCCGGAGACCTGCTCGGGAGAGGGCGGCTCCTTGGCGAGCTCGTCCAGGGACCAGGAATAGAGGTTCTGGGCGTCGCCGAAGCGGGCGCGAAACACCAACAGCTTGCCGTCCGGGCTGATGACCGGTTCGTCGGCCGACACACCGAGCGGCAGGAAGCTGGTGCGTTCCCGGATGCCCTCGAAGACGATCCGCACCGGCGGGACGATCGGCTTCGCCGCCGCGGCCGGCGGCTTCTCGTCGGCCTTCCTGTTGGCTGCCGCTGTCCTGGCCTGGCCCTCGGATACGGGGGTCTTCTCGGGCGTTTCGCTGTCGTCCGGCGACTTGGGGACCTCCGGCGCGCCCGGGGTCTTGAACAGGTCGCGGAAGGCGTCCTCGCGATACTTCGGCGTATGGGGCAGGAGGTCCACGCGGGCGATCTTGATCTCCTCGCTGCGCTGCGAGGTGGAGAACAGGATGAAGGTCCCGTCGGGCGACCAGGCGATCGAGTCGCCGATGTTGCCGTTGGCGAGGAAGCTGACCGGCCGCGGTTCGCCGCCGGACGCGGGCACGAGGTGCACGTTGACGAACGAGCGCCGGTCAGTGATCGGGAAGGCGATCCACTTCGAGTCCGGCGACCAGGCCACCCGGCCGGTGCCCGTGAGCGCCAGGGCGCCCTTGAAGAGGGTCAGGTCGCGCGGCGGACCCTCCAGGCTGAGCACGTGCAGCTCCTGGAAGCCGCGGGCGTAGGTCAGCGACTTGCCGTCCGGCGAATACTGCGGCGCGTAGGCGTAGCCGGGGCCGGACGTGAGGGCTCGCTCCCGTCCGGTCGCAAAGTCGTACTCCATAACCTGCGAACCCAGGCCGCGCTCGGACACGTATGCCAGCTTGCGGGAGTCCGGCGACCAGACGATGTCGCTCTCGGGACCCACCGTCTCGGTGATCCGTTGGCCGGTTCCGCCATCCTTGGCCGGGGCGGCGAAGACTTCCCCGTGGGCGATCACAGCCACCTTCTTGCCGTCCGGCGAGACGGCGAGGCTGCGGAAGCTGGTCTCTGCAAGCCGCCGCTCGCCGGCGCCGGCGGGCGAGCCGCGCAGGGCGATCGGGACCTCCGCGACCTGCCCCGTGGCGGTGTCCAGCTTCCAGATGGAGAAGCCGCGTTCGAAGACGATGGCGCGACCGTCGTAGGCGATCGAGGGCCAGAGCACCCGGCCCTCCGTGAAGCGGGTGACCTGTTCCGGCTTGGCGCCGGCCTCCAGGCCCATGCGCCACAGGTTCTCCGTCCCCGTCTCGTCGCTCATGAAGTAGAGCGCGCGGCCGTCCGGCCGCCACATCGGCCACAGACGCTTGGAGCTTTGGCCGAGCAGGCGGCGGTAGGCGCCGCCCTGCGCCACCGGCTTCACCCAGAGCTCGGCCTCGTCGATGTGCGAGTGGCCGTTGCGCCACCACTGGGTCGCCGAGATGCCCTTGGCCATCAGGGCGATCGACTGGCCGTCGGGGGCCGGGGCCGAGTGGAACTCGGCAATGTAGCGCTCGCGGCTGAGCTCCAGCGGCGTGCCGCCGGATGCGGCGACGCGCCAGATGTCGCCGTTGCGGGCCACGTCGCCGGCGCCGCTGGTGAAGTAGATCCACTTCCCGTCGCGTGACCAGCCGTCGAGCGTGTCACCCGCGTCGTCCCAGGTGAGACGGCGAAGGCGCCCGGTCGCCAACGTCAACACATAGACGTTCGTCGGGCCGTTGCGGTTGGAGGTGAAGGCGATCTCGCGGCCGTCCGGGGACCACAACGGACGGGCCTCGGTGGCCGGGTCGGTGACCAGCAGGCTGGCCGTTCCGCCGGCCGCGGGCACAGTCCAGATGTCGCCGCCGGAAGCGAAAGCGATCTCGCGGCCGTCGGGCGACAGAGCGGGCTCGGAAAGCTGTGGCTTGGGCCTCACCTGGGCCTGGGTGGCCCCTGCTGCGAACGCAAAAGCCAGCGCGACCGCAATGGTCCGACCGCGGAAGAACGACATCCCACAACCCCGAAAAGACCCAGCGCGGCGATGCTAGGGGCCCCGCCGCGGGGAGGCCAGAGCCCATGCGGCGAACGGTGTTGCAATGCCGCCGGCCGGAACTCCGCCATGGGCAGGGTGTTTGGCCAGTTCGGAACAATTCGAACGGTGAACTCCATGCGCAAGACCCTGATCGCCGGTGGCGTCGCCGCCCTGGCGCTGATCCCAACCTTCGCCAACGCACAGGCGACCTGTGAGGAACGCCGCGCCAACCGCGTGGCGGGCACGGTCGTCGGCGCGGGCGTCGGAGCCCTGGCCGGCAGCGCCATCGCCGGCCGCGGCGACCGCAATGAGGGCGCCGTCATCGGCGGTCTGGCCGGAGCCCTGCTCGGCAACCAGCTCGCCAAGGGCGGCAGCGGCGACTGCCGCTACGCCTACGGCTTCTACGACAACAACGGCGTCTGGCACGCGAACGCGATCGACCGCAGCCGGGCCCGCGGCTACTACGACCGCCAGGGCGTCTGGATCGCCGGCCCGCCGCCAGCCGGACGTTGGGACGCTCGCGGGCGCTGGGCCATGGCCGCCGACCGTTACGGCTCGAACGTCAACACCTACAGCTACAACTGGCGTTCCGAATGGCGTGACGCGCCGCAGGACATCCGCCAGCGCACCGACTGGCTGGAGCGCCGGATCGTGCGCAGCCGCAACTCGGGCGCCATCTCGCGGCGCGAGGCGCAGCGCGCGATGAACACCCTGCAGGACATCCGACGCGACGAGCGGCGGGCCTGGCGGGACGGCGGCGGCTTGAGCGGCCGCGAGGCCAGCCAGATCATGGCCCGGCTCGACGACCTGAACGCCCAGATCCGCTGGGACCGTCGGGACTAGATCACCAGCGACTGAAACGAATAGCGCGGAGCGCGCGACGGATCAGTCCTTCGCGCGCTCCTGGTACGTGCCGTCCTCGGTGAGGATGACCACGCGGGTGCCCGCGGTGATGTAGGGCGGCACCATGATCTTCAGGCCGTTCGACAGGATCGCCGGCTTGTAGGAGGACGAGGCCGTCTGGCCCTTCACCGAGGGCTCGGTCTCCACGATCTCGAAGGTGGCCAGCCGCGGCAGTTCGATGGCGATCACGACGCCCTCGTGGGTGGAGAGCGTCACGGTCACGCCGTCGGTCAGATAGGGCGCGGCGTCGCCGATGATGTCCGCCGAGGCGGTGACCTGGTCGTAGGTCTCCGGGTTCATGAAGTGGAAGCCGTCGCCGTCCTCGTAGAGGTAGGTGTACTCGCGGTTGTCGACGGTCGCGCGCTCCACCGTCTCGGTGGTGCGGTAGCGTTCCGAGACCTTCACCCCGTCGGAGATGCGGCGCATGTCGAGCTGCGTGACCGGCGTGCCCTTGCCGGGGT
>CAZBXO010000101.1:0-12883 GCA_964495645.1 uncultured Phenylobacterium sp.
CCCGCGGCCGTCTCGGAGATCTCGCCGGACAGGAAGGTCTCGTGGCCCAGCCACCGGCGGAGCAGGCGCTGCACCTCGTCCAGCGAGACGCCGGTCTGCGGCACCTCGATCTTGGTGGTCTGCGTCCAGGCGTCCGAGACCCTGGTCTCGTAGAGGTTGAACGAGGCCCGGTCGATCTCCGCGATCCGGTCCAGAAGCCCGCGCGCCACCACCTGACCGGTTGTCCCCCGGGCGGCCAGGGATGGCGGGACGAGGAAGGCTTCCACAACGAGCCCGTCGGCCTTCGACGCCGTCCAGGCCATGGCGGCGAGCGCCGCGGCGACGCCCAGCGCCGCCAGCCCCAGCAGCAGCTTCAGTCCGAACGCCGCGCGCCGGTCGGCGATCTCCCACCCGACCAGCTGCTCCTGCCGCTCGATCAGCCGCCGTGCGGCGCTGGACGGCGGCGCGCCGGACGCTTCGGCCTCCATGGCCATCTCGATCGGGTCGGGCGTGGTCGGGGCGTCGGTCATCGGCGGACCCGCTGCAGTTCGGCGCGCTGCTCGGGATTCAGGTCCATGCCGGACGCCGCCTGCCATTTCGCACGCGCCTCGGCGGCCTTGCCCTCGCGCGCAAGCGCGCGGCCCCAGGCGAGGTGGAGGCCTCCCCAGCGGGGGGCCCGTTTGGCGGCCGCCGCATAGGCGCGCACGGCGCCGGCGTCGTCGCCGGCCAGCGCCAGCAGGTCGCCCTCCAGCTTGCGCGGGTCCGCCCAGTTGGGCGCCTTGCGGGCGGCCTCGCGGGTCAGCACCAGGGCGCCGGCGCGGTCGCCGCGCGCCAGCTTCGCCTGCGCCCACTCCTGCTCGGCGTCGGCGAGGGACGGCCCCTGCCGGACGGCCTCGGCGAACCAGCGGTCGGCCGCCGCCGGCTGGCCGGCCAGCGCCTCGATCCGCCCGCGCATGCGGACGCAGAGGTAGCAGTCGAGCGGCGTCCGCCCGGCGATCTCGCGCGCGGCGTCGAACCGCCCCTCCCGGGCGGCGAGATAGGCCTGCCACGGCCAGCGCGTGACGCGGTCGCGGTAGGGCGCGAGCGCATCCAGTCCGCTATCCATGGACCATGGCAGCTGGAGCAAGGCGGCTGCCTCGGCCCAGTCGCCGCGCTCGGCGGCGCCCTCGACCCACACCCGCAGGGCCATGTCGTCGCCGAAGCGGACATCGGGGGCCAGCAGGCGCGCCTCCGTAGGCTCGTGCAGCCGCACGAGCGCCAGCGCATGCAGGTAGGCGAGGCCGATCGGGTACTGCGGCCGGCCCCAGGTCTGTTCGGCCATGAGGGCCGAGGTCTGGCGGAAGGCGCCCAGCCAGTCATTGTCCCAGCTCATCACCTGGGCGGTCCGGTGGGCGATCCGGGCGCGGTTCTTCGGATCGGTCGCCCTGAGCGCGGCGCGCGCGTAGAAGCGCACCGCCTCGGTGTGGCCCAACAGTCGCTCCTCGTTGACCAGGGCGTTGGCGGTGGAGTCCGAGTTCGGATCCAGCCGGTAGGAAATCCGGGAAGCCTCCCGGCTGGCGCTGAGGTCGCCCACGCCGCGCAGGTTCACCCCGGTCGCCGTCCAGGCCCAGGCGCGGTCCTTCTGCGAGCCGGTGATCCGCAGCAGCAGCAGGACCTGCTTCGCCTCGTCGAAGCGCCGAGTGGCGTTCAGCATCGAGGCGTAACGGAATGGATCGATCTCGCGCAGCGCCGCCTCCGCCGCCGCGTCCAGCCACGCGTCCGCCGAGCCGAGCTGGTCGGCAGGAGGGGCCTTCACATCGACGCGGCGACCATCCACCCGCAGCGCCAGCGTCAGGCCGCCCGCGGCCGCCGGCCGCAGGGAGCCGGAGAGATGGGTCTCGCGGCCCAGCCAGCCCCGCAGCAGGCGTTGCGCCTCGCCGATGGACACGCCGGTCTGGGGGATGACGACATTGATCCGGTCCGCGCCGTTCAGGGCCTCGCGCCGGGGCCGGTCCGAGGCGATGATGCTGTCCTGCAGGGCGGTGACGCGGCTCATGAGCTCGTTGGCCAGCGCCTCGCCGGTCAGGCCCTGGGCGACCAGCGCCGGCGCGGTGTCGAACGGCTCGATCACGGCCCCGTCCGCGCGCGAGGCGTCCCAGACCGCCCAGGCCAGCACACCCGCCAGCGCGAGCGCCGCCAGCCCGGCCAGGGCCTTCAGCGTGAAGCCCGCGCGCTCGTTCGCCACCTGCCAGCGGACCAGCCGCTTCTGCTCGGCTAGGAACGCGGCGCCGATCCCGGACGGCGCGCGTCCGGAGGCTTCCGCCTCCATGGCGATCTCGATGGGGTCGGGGGTGGTGGGGGCGTCGGTCATCGGGCGGCTCGGGCGCGGGCGGCTTTCGCCTCGGCCCAGGCGGGGGCGAGGCGCAGGGCGGCGTCGTAGCGGGCGAGGGCGGCCTTGCGGTCGCCGGCGGCGGCCAGGGCGTCGCCCTCGACCTTGAGCGGATCGGCCCAGCGGGGGCCGCGGGCCTCGGCGATGCGGGCCAACTGGGCCGCCCGCACGAAATGGCCGCGCGCCAGCGCCAGCCGCGCCGACGCCTCGTGCGCCTGCGGAAGCGAGGGGCCGAGGCGCCCCGCCCGAGCGTAGAGCGCCTCGGCGCCGGCGAGGTCGCCCGACAGCCAGGCGATGCGCGCACGGGTCAGGAGGCACGGATAGCATTCCGGCGGCGTCGGGCGGATCATCTCGGCCGCCGCGGCGAGGTCGTCTCCCTCGGCGAGGGCCAGGGCGGACTCGGCGGTGAGGGGCACGCGCCGGTTGCGGCCGGCCATGCTCTGCGGCCAGCCGGCCGCGCGGTGCCGCGCGTCGAGGTCGTCCAACTCGGCCCGGGCGGCGGCATAGGCGGTGACGGCGGCGGCATGGTCGCCGGCCGCGAACGCTACCTGGGCGATAGTTGCGGGCGTGGGCGGGTGGCCCACTATCGTCCTGCGCGCCATCTCGCGCCGGGCGCGGGCGATGTCGTGCCGCTGGGCGATCACCGGCGCAGCTTCCTGCGGCGCGCGCCGCGCCCCGGGCGTCGTAGGGTTATTCATTTCGAGGATCCGGCGTTCGGCCAGACCCAGGTCGCCTGTCAGACGGGCGACGCCGAGGTCGGTGGATCGGGAGAGCCACAGTTTTGCGCCAGGCAGCCACCCGGATCTGTGGTCACGCTTGATCGCCGCCTGGCCCGCGCGCCCCGCCGACAACGCGTCCTCCCAGTTCCCGAGGCCGGTCAAGATCGCCATGCGCTCGCGGCCGCCCGTCGCCACGCCGCCCCAGCGCGCGGCCTCGTCGATGTAAGCCAGGGCGACCTGCGGATCGGGCGTCTGGTTGGCGCTGAAGCCGTAGCCGTCCCGGCGCACTTGGGGGTCCGGACTCGCGCGCAGGCTCTCCATGTAAGCCATCGCACGATCGTGTCCCTGCGGCGTGAGCGGCTGGGCCAGCACCGCGCGGATCGGATCGGCGAGGCCGAAGACGGCGTCGGCCCCCTCGGTGATCAGGGCCTCCAGGTCGCTCGCCGGCCCGCGCACGACTACGGCCGGGGCGCCGGTGTAGCGCAGGGTCAGGACGGCCGTGTCGCCCGACCTGACGAGGGTCCCGCCGATGGTCTTCTCATGGCCCAGCCAGCGGCGAAGGTAGGCGTCCAGGTCGCCGATGGAGACGCCGGTTTGGGGGATTTCCAGCCGCAGGGCGTCGGCGTCGGAGTCGCGGAAGCCGGACGCGCTCTGCCGCAGCGTGCCCTGGGTCCTCAGGCGCAGGTCGTTGATTCGGTCGAGCACCTTGGCCGCCAGGGCCTCCCCGGTCAGCCCGTCCGCCGCCAGGTCGGTGGGCGTCGTGAACGGCCGCACGACCACGCCGTCCGCATGCGCCGCGCGCCAGACCATCGCGCTGGCCGCGGCCAGCACGGCCAGGCCGGCAAGCGCCGCCACGAGGGCGACGCCGAGCTGCGCGCGCTCGCGGGCGATCTGCCAGCCCAGCAGCTGCTCCTGCTTGGCGAGCACCCGCGCCGCGACGCCCGCGGGCGCGCGGCCGGAGGCTTCCGCCTCCATGGCGATCTCGATCGGGTCGGGGGTGTTGGGGGCGTCGGTCATTGCATCACCTGAGCCAGGCGGGCCCGGTCGGCCGCGGAGAGGTCGAGGCTGGCGGCGATCCGCCACTGTTCGCGCGCCGCTTGGGCTCTGCCCGCCTTCGCCAGCGCCTCGGCCCACGCCACGCGCAGCCCGCCCCAGTTGGGGGACAGCTTCGCCGCGGCCGCATAGGCCTTCGCCGCCTCGCCCGGCCGGGCCAGCCGCATCAGGGCGTCACCCTTCAGCCTAGGGGGCTCCGGGGACTTGGGCCCCAGCCTCCCGGCGATCCCGGCCTCGCGCAGGGCGCCCTCGAGGTCGCCGCGCCGCAGCAGCGCCTCCGCCCAGAGGCAGTGGGCGAGCGGCAGCTCCGGGCCGCGCCGGACCGCCTCCGCGAACCACCGGTCCGCCTCGGCGCCGCGGCCAGCGAGGGACAGGACGAAGGCCCGGCCGTACGCATGGGCGGTCGAGGCCGGGGGCAGGGCGTCGGCCGCCGCCAGCGCCTCGTCGGTTCGCCCCGCGCGCGCCAGGGCGAGGCTGTGCAGCACGCGCGTTTGCGGTCCCTCCGACGCTTCGGCGGGCGCGAGCTCGTCCGCCGCCCGCGGCCAGTCTTCCACCGCCAGGGCGCGGTAGAGCCGGGGGTCGCCGTTCGGCCCCGTCCGCCGTGCGAGCTGCGCCACCCCGTCGTCGTCCAGCCCGGCCTGGTCCAGCACCGCGCGCGCGCCGGCTGCATCGTGCAGCTGGCTGAGGTGGCGGGCTGTATACATCGCCGCCTCGCGCGAGCCGCCGCGCTGGCCGCGGGTGTCGATCACGTGCCGGGCCCAGCGGGCGCCGGACGCATAGTCCATCGAATAGCTGGCCTCGAACGCGCGCTGGATCGCCAGCCGGCTGTCGGCCTCGTCGGCGTTCACCTGGCGGCGCAGCTGCGCGGCGCGCGCGATGCTCCGGCGAAAGGCGTCGCGCGCCGCCTGTTCCCGGCCCTCGTCGTGCAGGGTGAAGGCGGCCGACATCATCACCGGCGCGAAGTCAGGATCGAGCGCCTGCGCCGCCGCGATGTAGCGCCACTTCTCATCGGTCGTCGGCGCGGCTTGGATGAGCGAGTACAGCGACCACAGGCGCTCGGTGCGGTCGGACGAGAGCAGGAGGCGCTGAAGGATGGCGTCGGCCTCGGCCGTGCGGCCGTTCTGCGCCAGCCAGCGGCTGTAGAGGTAGGGCTGGGTCTGGCCGTAGATCGCCTCGGCGGACCCGTTCAGGAGCAGCGGCAGGTCGGAGGGCGGCCCGCTGACGGTCGAGCCCGGGCGGACGCCCACCCGCGTGGCCACCGAGATGCGGCCGTCCGGCGTCTCGAACAGCTCGCCGCTGACCCGCGTCTCGCGCCCGAGCCAGTCCACCAGATACTGCCGCAGGTCGCCGATCGAGACGCCGGTGTTGGGGATCGCCACCCGCACGCCGCCGCCCCAGCCCGATCCCAGCGTCGCCACCGCCCGCAGGGTCTGGGTCTCGGCCTGCATGGCGCGCAGGCGGTCCAGCACCTGCGCCGCCACCACGGTCCCGGTCAGCCCGCGCTGCGCCAGGCCCGGCGGGGTCTCGAAGGCGCCGATGACCACGCCGTCCGCCTTGGCGGCGCTCCAGACGAAGAGACCGGCGGCCGCGAGGGCGAGAAGCATCGCGAGGAAGGTCATCGCCCGCACCGCGGCGCGGGCCCGCTCCGAGGCGACCTGCCAGCCGACGAGGGCGCTCTGCCGCCGCAACAGTTCGTGCGCCACGCCGCCGGGCGCGCGTCCGGAGGCTTCCGCCTCCATGGCGATCTCGATGGGGTCGGGGGTGGTCGGGGCGTCGGTCATCGGCCGGCTCGGGCTCGGGCGGCTTTCGCCTCGGCCCAGGCGGGGGCGAGGCGAAGGGCGGCGTCGTAGCGGGCGAGGGCGGCCTTGCGGTCGCCGTCGGCGGCGAGGGCGTCGCCCTCGACCTTGAGGGGATCGGCCCAGCGGGGACCGCGCGCCTCGGCGATGCGGGCCAGTTGGACCGCTCGCGCGAACTGGCCGCGCGCCAGCGCCAGACGCGCCCAGGCTTCGTGCGCGTGCGGAAGCGAGGGGCCGAGGCCCGCCGCCCGGCCGTAGAGCGCTTCGGCGCCGGCGAGGTCGCCGCCCAGCCAGGCGATGCGGGCGCGGGTGATGAGGCACGGGTAGCAGTCCGCCGGCGTCGGCTGGATCATCGCCGACGCGCCGGCCAGGTCGCCGGCCTCGGCGAGCACCCCGGCATGCTCCGCGATGAAGGGGATGCGCCGGTCGCGCCCCCGCATGCTCTGCGGCCAGCCGGCCGCACGCCACGTCGCATCCTCCGCGTCGAGCTCCGCCTTGGCCGCGGCGTAGGCCTGGGTGGCGGCGGCCCAGTCGCCGGCATGGAGGGCCACCCTGGCGCGGTCGTCCGCGCTGACCGGCAGGCCGAGACCCTCGAGGCGCGCGATCTCGGCGCGGGCGCGCCCGATGTCGTGCTGGGCGGCGATGAGAGGCGCCGCGTTGCGCCTCTGACGATAGACGCCGACCTTGGGATCGTGCATCCGCCAGAGCGCCTGTTCGGCCGCGCCGAAGTCGCCGGTGAGCACCGCGCGGCTGGCCGTCAGCTGGTCGTTCACCCAGGCCTTGCCGCCCGGCGTCCAGATCTCCTTCCCGCTTGACGCCACCTTCGCGCCGTCGGCGGCCGCGCGCAGCGCCGCCTCCCAGCGTCCCAGGGCCGTCATGAGGAACACCCGTTCGCGGTAGTTCAGCGTGTTCCCGCCCGGCTCCAGGCGCTCGGCTTCTACGTGGTAGGCCAGCGCCTGGCGGAGGTCCGGGGTCTGGTTGGCGGAGAACGAGTAGCCGAACTGTCGCTCGGAGAGGGTCCGGCCGGCCCGCACGCGGGCGAGCAGGGCGCTGACACGGTCATGGCCCGCCGGTGTGATGGGCTGCGCGAGGACCGAATGGATGGGATCGGCCTGGGCGAAGACCTCGTCGGCCGCTTCCGAGATCACCCGGTCCAGCTCGGCTGCCGGACCGCTGACGGCGATCGCGGGCTCGCTCGAGTAGCGCACCGTCAGCGTGACGGTCTCGCCCATGCGCGTGAGAGCCCCGGTGATCGCCCGCTCGTGGCCCAGCCAGCGGCGCAGGTAGGCGTCCACCTCGCCGATAGAGATTCCGGTCTGGGGGATTTCCAGTCTGAGGCCCTGGTCGTCGGCGCTCTTGAAGCCGGACGCCCGCTCCTTGAGCGTCCAGCCGCTCTGCAGGCGCAGGGTCTCGATGCGGTCGAGCACGCGCGCCGCCAACGCCTCTCCGGTCAGCCCGTCGGCGGCCAGGTCGGCCGGTGTCGTGAACGGCCGCACCACCACGCCGTCCGCCTGCGCCGCGCGCCAGACCATGGCGCCTAACAGGACCGCGACGCTGAGCCCTGCCAGCCCGGCGCCCACCGTCACCGCCAGTGCGGCGCGCTCACGCGCCACCTGCCAGCGGATCAGCCGCGCCTGGCCTTCCAGCACCCGCGCCGCGACGCCCTCCGGCGTACGCCCGGACGCCTCGGCCGCCATGGCCATCTCGACGGGATCGGGGGTGGTGGGGGCGTCGGTCATCGCGTCACCCGCTGGAGCTCGGCGCGTTCGGCGGCCGAGAGGTCGAGCGTCGCCGCCAGCCGCCAGTGCGCCCGCGCCTCTTCGGTCTTGCCGAGCCTGGCCAGCGCCATGCCCCACTTCAGGTGCAGACGGCCCCACTTGGGGGCGAACCGTTCGGCCTGGGCGAACTTGGCGGCGGCGCCCCGGGCGTCGCCCTTGAGGAGCAGGGTCTCGCCCCACCAGTGCAGGGGGTCGGCCCAGCGGGGCGAGGCCCTTGCGGCGGACCGGAAGACTTCGATGGCCGCGTCGGGCCGGCCCCAGGCGAGGCGTTCGCGGCCCCAGGTGATGGTGTCGTCGCTGCCCCTCGGCTCGAGGCGCGCGGCCGCGGCAAACAGCGCATCGGCGCCGGCCCGATCGCCGGAGACGCTGGCCAGAACCGCGCGCGCCGACAGGCAGCCGGCGCAGTCCGCGGGCAGGGTGGCCGCGATCTCACGGGCCTCCTCCAGACGGCCCGCGCGCGCCAGCATGATCAGCCGCCGCGACTGCGCGAAGGGCGAGAGCCTCTCCTCGACGGCGGCCGCGTCGGAGAGGCGCGCCGCGGTCGTCCAGTCGCCGGACCGTGCGGCGATCAGCGCCAGCAGTGCCGGACTGGCGTTGCGGGCTTCCGACGCGCGATGCAGCTTGACCAGGTAGGCGGCGTAGCTGCCCTGGAAGGCGCCTGGCGGGGCGCCCGGCATGTCCTGTCCGACGACCGGCCGCAGCGTCTGCTCGGCCGCCGTGAAGTCGTTCCGATAGTTGAACAGGTTCGCGCGATAGTTCGCCACGCGCACCGCCCGGGCCGGGGCGTTGCTTCCCTCGATCAGCCGCAGGGCCTCGGCGGCCGCGGCCTCGGCCTGGCGAGGATGGCCCAGCGTCTCCTCGACCCAGGCGGTCATGCCCTGCGCCATGGCCGCCCGCACGCGATCGGGCGATTTCGTGGCTTCGCGGAAGGGTCCCAAGGCCTCCGCTCCGCGCTGCTCGATGTTGGCCAGGACGCCCTGGAAGTACCAGGCGGCCGCGCGGTCACGGGGGTCTTTCGAGGTGGCGAGCAGCCGTGCGACGAGGGCCTTTGCGCCGGCGAGATCACGACGGCGGAGCAGCACCTCGACGTAGCTGCGCGGCCGGGCCTGGGCGAACAGCCCTTCCGCCGCCTGTTCGGCCAGGGCCGGGAGCTGGTCCGAGGGGCCCTCGGCCGTGATGGCGCGCCCGACGCCGGAGCGGACCTTGAGGCGGACGCCGGCCGCGGTTTGGACGACCTCGCCGGAGACATAGGTCTCGTGGCCGAGCCAGCGGCGCAGCAGGCGCTGGATATCGTCGGGGGAGAGTCCGGTCTCCGCGACCTGGATCCTGCTGCTCTGGGTCCAGGCGTCGGAGACCTGCACGGTCTCGAGCGAGCGCGCTTCGGCGTCGATCCGGCCGAGGCGGTCCAGCACATCGCGCGCCACCACCTCGCCGGTGGCGCCCTGCGCGGCCAGGGCGGGCGGGACCAGGAACGCCTCCACCACCAGCCCGTTCGCGCGGCTGGCCTGCCGGGCCATCAGCGCCACGCCCGCTGCGACCGCGACGCCCGCCAGCGCGGTCAGCACCTTCAGCGCGAACCCGGCCCGCTCGCCGGCGATCTGCCAGAGCACCAGGCGGTTCTGGTTGACCAGTAGCGTCCGGGCGGGGCTGTCGGGCGAGCGGTCGTGCGCCTCGGCCGCCATGGCCATCTCGACGGGATCGGGGGTGGTGGGGGCGTCGGTCATCGCGACACCTGCGCGAGTTCCGCCCGCTCGGCGTCGGTCAGGTCCAGCGTTGCCGCGGTGCGCCAGTGCGCCTTTGCCTCATCTGTCCTGCCCAGCTTCGCGAGCGCCTCGCCCCACTTCAGGTGCAGCCGGCCCCATTGCGGAGCCAGCGGCTCGGCCTGCGCGAACTTGGCGGCCGCGCCCTTCGCGTCCCCCTTGCCGAGCAGCGCCTCGCCCCAGAACTCCGGGAAGTCGCCGAAGCGCGGATGCAGCCGGTTCGCGGCGCGCGCGCGCTCAACGGCGACGTCCCAGCGCCGGCTGCGCAGCGCCTCCAGCGCTTCATAGCGCGCCGTGTAGATCGAGGTCGGATGGAGCGCCCGGGCGGCGGCGAACTCGCGGTCCGCGCGCGCGAAGTCACCCTCCCGGCTGGCGATCGTGCCCATGGCGGCGAGGCACACCGTACAGTCCCGCCGCAGGCTGGGCGCGATGGCGCGGGCCTCCTCCAGCCGGCCGAGCGAGGCCAACGCCAGCACCCGCGAGCCCTCGCCGCGGACGTTGTTCCTGGGGTCGCCGTGCGGCCCGTCCGAAACGTCGAGCCCGACCAGGAACCTTGCCCAGTCGTCCATGCTGGCGGCGACGGCCTGCGCCTCGGGGATGCCGCCCGACCGCGCCCAGCGCCAGGCTTCGCGGGTGCGATGCAGCCGCGCCAGCACCTGGGCGTAGCGGAGCTCGTTGTCCTCGAAGGCGCCGGGGAGCTGCACGCCGAGGAACGGTCGAAGCAGGCGTTCGGCGGTCTGGTAGTCGCCATCCGCGATCAGGAGGCCCACCCGGTAGATGGCCCGGAGTTGGCGCTCGCGCGGAGATCGCCCCGGCCCGATCAGCCTCAACGCGGCCTCGTTCATCTCGTCGGATTCACGGCTTCGGCCGAGGGTGGCGAGGACCGAAGAGGCATTGCGTGCCGCGCTGCTCGCCAGCAGCGGGTCGCGCGCCGTCATCGCGCGCCGGTACCAGGAGAGGGCCTCCTCGTCCCGGTCCTCCGCCACGGCGATGACGCCCATCAGGTTCGACGCCCAGGCGCGGTCGCGGGCGTCGTCGCTGCTGCGCAGGACGGCGGACAGGATCGGCTTGGCGGCGGTGTTGTCGCCCTTGCGGATCAGGAGCTCGGCGAAGGCGTTGGGGCGCGCGCGGGCGAAAATGCCGTCGGCGGCCTGGCGGCTGAGGTCGGGCAGCGCTGCGGCCGCCCCGTCGACGGCGATCGTCGCGCCGGCGCCGGTGCGGGCTTTCAACTGCAAGCCCGCCGGCGAGGGGGTGATCTCGCCCGAGACATAGGTCTCGTGCCCCAGCCAGCGGCGCAGCAGGCGCTGGACCTCGTCGAGCGAGACACCCGTCTGCGGCACCTGGATGCGGGTGGCCTGGCTCCAGCTGTCGGAGACCCGGACCGTGTAGAGCGCGTTCGCGGCGCGATCGAGCTCGGCTAGCCGGTCCAGCACCTGGCGGGCAACGATCTCGCCGGTGATTCCCTGGCGCGCCAGGTCGGGGGGCACGAGGAATGGCTCGACCACCAGGCCGTCGGCCTGCCGGGCGCTCCACGCCATCGTGGCGAGTGCGACCACCAGGGCGAGGCCGGCGACGCCCACCAGCACCTTGAGCGCGAAGCCGGCGCGCTCGGATGCGACTTGCCAGCCCAGCAGCTGCTCCTGCTTCGCCAGCACACGGGCCGCGACGCCGCCCGGCGCCCTGCCGGCCGCCTCGGCCTCCATGGCGATCTCGATGGGGTCGGGCGTCGTGGGGGCGTCGGTCATGGGGTTGGGCGTCCGAGCTTCGCGCGGGCCTCGCGCCACTTCGCGTTCAGGCGGTCCCAGTGGGGCGCGAGCCGGGCGGCGGCGGCGAACTTGGCGTCCGCGCCGCGCGCGTCGCCCTTGGCCAGCAGGGCCTCGCCCCAGAGCTCCAGGGCGTCAGCGTAGCGCGGGCCCTTGCGGGCGGCGGCCGCCAGCTTCGCGATCGCGCCGTCGGCGTCGCCGCGGGCCAGGAGGACCTCGGCCCAGGCGGCTTCCGTGAGGGGGGACTCGCCTCCCACGGCCATGGCCGCGGCGAAGGCGCGGTCGGCCCCGGCGCGATCGCCGGCGGCCTCGGCCACGACGGCGCGGGCGCGTTGGCAGGGGGCGCAATCGGCTGGGAGGCGCGCGGCGGTGGCCTGCGCCTCCCGGACACGGCCTGATCGGGCGAGCGTAATCGCGCGGAGCGGCGCGATCCGCCAGGTCTCCTGCGAGGCCATCAGGTCGCTGGCGACCCGCGACCCCTTGCGCGGCGGGAGACCAGGCCCCGCCGGCTCCGCCAGCCAGGCGGCGGCGGAGCGATCATAGGCCTCGAGGGCGGCCAGCCCGGCCTGCCAGTCCCGCTCCGCAACGGCCCGGCGCAGACTCGCACGGGCGAAATCAGGCGCCGGCATCCGGCCCTCCTCGGCGGCGATGACCATCGCGGCCCAGCGTCGGCCGTCGTGCAGTAGCGCCTGAGCGTCGCCGAGGTCGCCCGCGAGCTGCACCTCGGCCGCCGCGGCCTCGAAGTCGCCGGTCAGGTAGGCGGCGAAGTACCGGCCTTCGGCGAGGATCAGCGCCTGGCCGCGGGCGTCGAAGTTGTCGTGGACGCGGCTCCGCTTCATCGAGAGAACGAGGCGCGCCCCGCGCAGGGCGGCGTCCTCGCGGCCCAGCCGGAAGTCCATCCGCGCCAGCGCCCGGCGGAAAACGCGGCCGTCCGGGTTCTCCTCGACGGCGCGCGCGACCAGCTGCTGGGCCCGCCGGTAGTCCCCCTCGGCCTGTCCCCACAGGTTGACTCCGGAGGATTGAAGCGTTTCGCCGCGGGCCCGCGCGGCGAGTCTGCGAATCGCGTCCGCCCGCGCAGCCTCGAGCCCTTCGTCGAACCGGCCGATCTGGCGCAGGTAGATGCCGAGCTGGTTCGGGAGCATCCCCGCGAAAGCCTTCACCGCGAGGTCGTTCATCATCGTGTCCAGCTGCTCGGGCCGCCCGCTGACGCGGACACTGGCCCGGGCGCCGATGCGGGCTTCGAGCGTCACCTGCCCGGCGCCGTCCTCGCTGAGCGCGCCGGTGATCACCGTGCGATCGCCGAGCCAACTCGCCAGCAGCTGCTGCAGGTCGGCCAGCGACAGACCTGTGCGGGGGATCTCGACCTTCAGGCCGGCGGCGTCTTCCGTGAGGCGCTGGGCGCTGATCAGGGAGGCTTCGGCCGTCGTGCGCTGCACCGTGCGCAGCTTGTCCATGAAGCGGCCCGCCAGCACCTCGCCGTCCAGCCCGCGCGCAGCGTAGACGGGCGGGGTGCGGAAGGCGCGCACGACGATGCTGCGGTCGTTGGCCGCCTGCCAGATCATCACGCCCAGGCCCGCCGCCACCGCGAGACCGGCGAGGCCGGTCAGGATCTTGAGTGCTACACCCGCCCGCTCGGAAGCGACCTGCCAGCCGAGCAGCTGCTCCTG
>CAZBXO010000102.1:0-12830 GCA_964495645.1 uncultured Phenylobacterium sp.
TCGACATGACCCGCCAGGTCGTCGACGCCGCCCGCCCGCTGCGCATCGCCGTCCACGACCACCTCATCGCCGCCCGCGACGGCGTCGCAAGCCTGAAGTCCCTCGGCCTGATGTGATCGATCAGGCTGGGGTCGGGCGGCGGCGCTGCGGCCAGCGACTTCTCGACCTCCCGCCAGTCGACGGTCTTGAAATTCTGCTCGAGCATGCGGCGGGTTGGCGTCGTCCTGCAGGACGAGGTTGCCGCGTGGGGGGCCGAGGTCGCCACTCGGTCTGCCCGATTGCCAAGTCCCGCGTTCCTCGCCACCGTGGTGGCGGGGGGAGCCGGGGATTGGGTCGAGGACAACCGGGTATGCGCTTTCGGTGGGACAGGATCCTGCCCCTCCTTGCCGTCGTCGTCTTCTGGGCGCTCGCGATGCTGGCTTGGCGCTGGCTGGGCTGAGGCGCCCTAGAGGTTGGCCGACGCGGTCGACCCGTTCATCACGAGCAGAGCGTCAAAGCCATGGACGCTGCGCACCAGTTCCGGGTGGGCGATGCGCGCCCGCGCGGCCGGCAGCAGCGGACGAAGCGGGCGCATGTCGATCAGACTGAACACCCCCGGCTCTGTCGCCGCCAGCAGCGGGTCGAGGCCCGCGGCGTACTCGTCCTTGCCGCCGCGTCGTGGCCGATAGGTCCAGGCCGAGGGGTCGAAAGCCGCGACCTCCGCCCCGTCGCCCGGCAGGACCATCACGCTGAAGGCATGGCCGCTGCGAAGCGCTGCGAGCTCGTGCAACGTCGTGCCGAGGTCCATGGCCTCCGTGGCGCTGCGGCCGCGCACCATGTGGCTCGCGCCGAACTTGCAGAACAGCCGCGGCGAACGCCCCGCCGCCTGTTCGCCGCGCCAGAGCCGGATCAGGTTGGCTTTGTTGAAGTCGGCCCGGCGCTGGTTGGATTCCCAGCCACGGTTGGCGAAGTAGAGCCGGTTGATCTCCAGGGTCTCTTCGAGAGTCGTCAGGATCACCTCCGACTCCGGGTCCGGCCGCAGCCAGGCGGCGCGGACCGCCCGGACCCAGGCCGGGTCGCCGCCGAACGACGGGATCAGGGGGTCGCGGGTCTGTTCGTAGCGGCCCCAGAGGTCCCGGACCGCCGCCGACAGTGCGGCCATCGGCGCCTCCGCCCGCGGCGGCTTGGGTCGCGCCGCCAGCCGTGCGACCAGCATCGGGAAGCCGCCGACCTCGTAGTCGAAGCCCCAGAGGAACGGCGCACGCCCACCCAGGGCGCGGCGGGCCGCGGCCAGCCACTCGGCCTCTTCGCGCATGCCGAAGAAGGCCGCGCCGGATCCCTTGTCCTCGAACATCCGCCGCAGCCCGGCGACGCCGCCGGCGGTGACCGTTCGGTCCATCTCGGCGGCCATCACGGGCGATACCTCGACCGCCGCCTTGCGGTAGCCGGCGGGCGCGAGGGCGGCGAACAGCGCGCCGGCGAGCTTCGCGTTCTCGGCGATGCCGTGCTCCTCGCCGAGCAGGAAGACCTCAGCCGCGCGCCCCTCGGTGACCAGCAGGTCCCAGCCGGGTCCGGAGAAGGTCCGGCCATCGAAGCGCAGCGTCCGGCGGTTCTCGCGCGCCCGCTCGGTGAGCCGGGCCTCGAAGCTGGGCGCAGGGCTCGGAGCCGGCTGGGCCGACGCCCGCGTCGACGCGAACGAAGCCCCCGCCGCGGCCGCCATCAAGGCTCGTCGGTCAATCATCCTGTCGCCCCCCGAGGTCCACGAAGGGAGGAGACGCCAGGCCGCCGGATCGGATGCGGACGGCGGCGTGAATTCGCCGTCACGTGCGAGCGGCTAGCCCTCGGCCTTGAATGTCAGCCCGGCGTGCCGCTGCAGCCGCTCGACCAGCCGACCCTGCAAGGCCGCCCCCGGCGTCAGCACGCCGCCCGCCACGTCCGGCGTCCGCACCAGCGCGATCGCCGTCTCGGCCAGCATCTTCGAGGTCGAGCCGTAGCCTGGGTCCTTGTCGCCTTTCACCGAGACCCGGACCTTCCGCCCGTCGGCCCCGATGCCGATGAACAGGACATCGAAGAAGCCCCGGTCGCGCTCCTCCTTCGTCGGCCCTTCGCCCGGCTTCGGACCGCCGCCCGGCAGCGACCCCATGTCGGTGAAGCCCACCGTCTCGCCCGGGCCGCCCATGACCATCTCGTCGTAGACGAAGTCCCGGCCGTAGGGGTGACCCATCAAAAAGTTCGAGCGGTGGACGTTCTTGGTGTTGATCACCGCCATCATGAACGGCCCGACCGGGCCCACGTCGGGGTCCTCCTCAGGCGCCATGGCCGGCGGCTGCGGCGGGCCCTCGAAGCCTGGCGTCAGGCCGAAGGGGCTCATCATGATGGCCATCAGCGACGGGTCCTTTTGGATCGCCGCCATGGTGGCGGCGCCGCTGGCCGCAGTCCCCCCGGAAAGGCCGCCGTCGATGCTTCGCACCCGCCCCTTCACCCGCGGGACGTAGCCACCCAGCGTCCGCTTGGCAGTGTCCTGGCAGTACCAGACGCCCAGCTCGAACGGGATGGAGTCGAAGCCGCATGAGAAGAGAATGCGCGCTCCGCTCCGCTTGGCGGTCTCGTCGTGCGCATCGATCATGGCGCGCATGAAATTGGGCTCGCCGCAGAGGTCCAGGTAGTCGGTCCCGGCCTCGGCGCAGGCGGCCAGCAGGTCGGCGCCATAGAGCTGGTACGGTCCCACCGTGGTCACGATGGCCTTTGCGCGGCGCACCATCGCGCGCACCGAAGCCGGGTCGGCAGCGTCGGCGACGATCAGCGGCGTGTCCTTCGGCGCACCGATCTCGTCGCGAACCTCGGCGAGCTTGGCCGCCGAGCGGCCGGCCATCGCCCACTTGACCTCGCCGCCGACGCCGTAGCGGGCCGCCAGGTGCTCGGCGACCAGGCGTCCGGTGTAGCCGGTGGCGCCATAGACGATGAGGTCGAACTCGGCGTTGGGGTTCATGAGAGGGGCCTCCTCGAAATCGGGGCCGACCCTTACGGATTTACAGCGTTATCGCAACCCGGCTTCGGCTAGGGTCGTGGCATGGTCCCGGAGCTCGGCGTCATCGAAGGCTTCTTCGGCCGTCCCTACGGCTGGGACGAACGCGCCGACATGGTCCGCGCCCTCGCGCCGGCCGGCTACGGCTTCTACCTCTACGCGCCCAAGGCCGACAGCCACCTGCGCCGCAAGTGGCGCGACCCATACCCCGACGCCACGCTCTCGGACATGGCGGCGTTCGCCGAGGTTTGCCGTGACGCCGGCGTCCGTTTCGGCGTCGGCCTGTCGCCCTACGAGGTGTTCCTCGACTTCGACGACGCCGCCAAGTCCGACCTCGCCGCCAAGCTCGAACAAGTGGTCAGCCTGGGCCTCGATGACCTCGGCGTCTTCTTCGACGACATGAAGGGCGACCTGCCGGGGCTGGCGGAACGCCAGGTCGAGATCGTCCACTGGATCGCCGAGCGGGCGGGGGCCCCGCGCCTCATCGTGTGCCCCAGCTACTACACCGACGACCCGATCCTCGACCGCGTGTTCGGCCAGCGCCCCGCCGCTTACCTGAAGGATCTTGGCCGCGGACTCGACCCTGCCATCCAGCTGATGTGGACCGGCGAGGAGGTCTGCGCGTGCGAATTCAGCCCGGGCCACCTCGACCGCGTCGCAGAGCAGATGGGCCGCAAACCGTTCCTGTGGGACAACTATCCGGTCAACGACGGCCCGCGGATGAGCCGGCACCTGCACCTGCGCGCCTTCACGGGCCGGCCGTCTGCGATCGCCGGCTCCATCGCCGCCCACGGGATCAACACCGCCTCTCAGGCCGTGCTCAGCCGCATTCCCGCCCTGACGCTCGCAGAAAGCTACCGGATGGGTACGGCCTACGAGTACGGCGCAGCGTTCCACGCGGCCGCCCGCAACGTGCTGGGTCCCGACCTGGCTGACGCCGTCGCCCGCAACCTGCTCAGTCTGCAGGACGCCGGCCTCGATGGCATCTCCGAGGAGCGCCACACGGCGCTGCGCGCCCGCTTCGCCGGCTTCGATCATCCGGCGGCGCGTGAGATCGTGGCTTGGCTGGACGGCGCTTTCGCCATCGGGGCGGACGAGCTGCAGACCCAGTGACGACCCGCCGTGCGCTCGTGTCCCGGCTTCCGCTGATCGCAGCCGGCGGGATCGCGCTATGGCTGGTGCGCGATCGCATCCCTTGGCCGGCGCCCCCGCTCCGGTTCGCACAGGGCCGCTCGACCGGCTGGATACCGCTGCCGCCTGACAACGGCCTGATCGAGATCCCGGCCCGCGTGAACGGCCGCCCGTTGCGCGTCGTGCTCGACAGCGGGGCCCAGTTCTCCGCCATCGACCGCGGGCTGGCGCAGCGCCTGGATTTGCCGCAGACCGTGGCGCTGCCGATCGTGGCCTATGGTGTCAGCGGCAAGCCAGACCTCACCTACACGGTGCGCATGGACGTCACCCTGCCGGGCCTTTCGATCCCCGGCGTGCGAGCGGCGGCCCTGGACCTTGCACGCCTCTCCGCCATCACGGGGCGGGACTTCCAGATGCTGATCGGCCGCGACGTGCTGAAAGGCTTGGTGCTGGAAGCCGACCTGCCCCGCGACCGCGCCGCGCTGCATGCGCCGGAAGCCTTCCAGCCGGCCCGCGACGCCAACGTCGTGCCCCTTGAGCTCGCCGCGACCGGACCCACCACCACCGCCACCGTCGAGGGACGGCCAGTGGAAGTGATGATCGACACCGGCTCCACCGGCGCACTGGCGCTCTCCACCAAGGCTGCGCAGGCGGCCGGACTGCTTGCGCCCGGCCGGCCGATGCGTCAGGCCCACTCCGTGAGCCTGGGCGGCCTCAGTCTCGACCGCGTCGTCACCGCCGACACGGTCAGCATCGGCGCGCTCCATCTCAAAGACGCGCCGGTGCAGATCTACGCCCCGTCGGGCGGGCTCGTGCCGCAGGGCCTTCTGGGCCTTGGCTTCCTGCGCCGTTTCCGCATGGCGCTCGACCTGCCCGGCCGCCGCCTTTTGTTGCTCCGGCCGGGGCTTTCGGTCGTTCCGGCGCCCTAGGGGGAACATTCCCGTGAACGCCGCATTCCGCGGGTCTCAACGGACTCGGGAGATGCCGACATGACCCGCACGATTCTGCTCTGCGCCGCCGCAGCGACCGCGCTCACGCTGGGCGCCTGCAGCCGCAAGGAAGCCGCTACCAACGAGGCCAACCCGGGCGCCAGCGCTCCCGTCAATGCCGTCCAGGACGCCACCGGCGCCGCGGTGGGGGCGGTGTCGGCATCCACCTTGGGCGCCAACGACACCGGCGCCTTCGTCTCCAACGCCAGCCAGAGCGACATGTACGAGATCAAGGCCGGCCAGATCGCGCAGCAGAAGGCTCAGTCGGCCGACGTGAAGGCCTTCGGTAAGATGATGGTCACCGAACACACGGCGATGGCCAACGAGATGAAGCCGCTGATCACCGCTGCCGGCGAGACGCCCGCCGCCGAACTCGACCAGCGTCGCAAAGGCTTCCTCGACAACCTCACGGCCGCGAGCGGCGCCGACTTCGACAAGGCCTACCTCAATCAGCAGGAAGCCGCCCACAATGAGGCTCTGATGCTCATGAAAGGCTACGCTGAGAACGGCTCCGACCCAGGCCTGAAGGCGGGCGCCGCCAAGGCGGTTCCGAAGATCCAGCGTCACCTCGATCGGGTTAAGCAGCTTCAAGCCGCTACGACCGGATAGGGCGCAGCTTCGCAGGGCGTTGTGAGCGCGATATTCTCCCGGACGGACCGGTCGCGAAGAGCCGGCCGCCCGGAGGAACCGCATGCGCCCCCTCGCGCTCGCTGCCGCGCTCGCCCTCATCGCTTCGTCCGCCGCCGCACAGGCCGCCTGGAAGGCGCCGCGCACCGGCTTTGGCCACCCTGACCTGTCGGGGATCTGGACCAATGCGACGATCACCCCGCTGGAGCGTGACGCCCGGCTGGGCGAGCGCCTCCACCTGACGGACGACGAGGCGCAGGCGCTGGAGACCGGCAACGCCCAGCGCGTCGCGGCCGCGAACCAGGCGACGCGCGATGGGACCAAGGTCGACGAGCTGCCGCCCTGCGGCCGGGGCCAGACCGGTCCGGCCTGCGGCTACAACGCCTTCTGGGTAGACCCCGGCACCAAGCTCATCCGGCTGGACGGAAGGGCTCGGTCCTCGATCATCGTCGAGCCGAAGAACGGCCAGCTCCCGACAACGGCGGCGGCGCAGCAGCGCATCCGCGCCGCACAGGGCAATGCCCAGCTGGGCAACTTCGACGGGCCCGAACGGCGGCCGCTCGGCGAGCGCTGCATGGTGGGCTTTGGCTCCACGTCAGGGCCGCCCATGCTGCCGGTGCTCTACAACAACCACTACCAGATCCTGCAGACGCCCACCGAGGTGATGATCCAGGTGGAGATGGTCCACGACACGCGCGTGATCCGCCTCGGCGGGACGCACAAGCCGGACCACGTGCGCCAGTGGATGGGTGACTCTGTCGGCCGTTGGGAGGGCGACACCCTGGTCGTGGAGACCACCAACTTCCGCCGCGACCAGACCTTTCGTGGGGCGACGCAGAACCAGAAGGTGGTCGAGCGCTTCACGCGCGTCGCCCCTGACCAGATTCTCTACCGATGGGAGGTCACCGACCCGGCCACCTTCTCGGGGACGGTTCGCGGAGAGGAGGTGTTCACCCGCACCAAGGGACCGGTGTACGAATACGCCTGTCACGAGGGGAACTACGCGCTGCCCGGCATTCTCGCCGGCGCCCGCGCAGAGGAGAAGCGCGGCCGGGAGATGGAAGGCAACCGCGGCGAGGTTCGCGAGGAGGGCGGCGAATAGCCGCCTTCACGCAAGGGAAATCTGGCTGCAACACGAACCTCGTTTTCTCCGGCCCGCTGCAGATTTAGACTAGCGGCGCAAGTCGGCCCGGGAGAGCCGCGCGTGCATTCGAGAGGAACTCATTTCATGACGTCCCGCGCCCTTACGGCCGCAATCGCCTTCACCGCCCTGACCGCCTTCGCGGCCACCGCCTCCGCCCAGGCCGGCTACAAGGCGCCGCGCAACAACTTCGGCCAGCCCGACCTGCAGGGCGCCTGGACGAACGCGACCATCACCCCACTGGTGCGGCCCGCGAAGTTCGGCACCCGCGGCGTGCTGACCAGGGAAGAGGCCGACGCCGCCGAGCACGCCACCCAACAGCAGGTCGCCCGCGCCGACGCGCCGACCGATCCGAACCTGAAGGTCACCGACCTGAAGAACGCCGACTGCGGCGCGGACGGCATCTCCGGCTTCAACTGCGGCTACAATCAGGGCTGGAAGGACCCGGGCGAGCGAGTCATCGACTTCAACGGAGAGAAGCGCGCCTCGATCATCGTCTCCCCGGCCAACGGCCAGTTCCCGCCGCCCTCCAAGACTGCGTCCCGTCCTCAGCGCCGCCCCGGCGGCGGCTTCGACGGTCCGGAATCGCGGGGCGCCGGCGAGCGCTGCCTGGTCGGCTTCGGCTCCACCTCGGGACCCCCGATGATGCCGGTGATGTACAACAACAACTACAAGATCGTGCAGACCGCCGACACGGTGATCATCGAGGTCGAGATGGTCCACGACGTCCGCGTCGTGAAGCTGAACGCCAAGCACGACCCCCACAACATCAAGAAGTGGATGGGCGATTCCATCGGCTGGTGGGAAGGCGACACCCTGGTCGTCGAGACCATCAACATGCGCCCCGAGCAGGGCCTGCGCGGCGGCGGCTCACCGAACGCCAAGGTCACGGAGTGGTTCACGCGCATCAATCCGCGGACCATCAAGTACCGCTTCAAGATCGACGACCCGGACACCTACTCCGAGCCGGTGATCGGCGAGATGGCGCTCAACACCTCCAAGGGCGAGCTCTACGAATACGCCTGCCACGAGGGCAACTACGCCATGGCCGGCATCCTCGAAGGCGCCCGCATCGCCGAGCGCGAGGGCAAGGCGCCGACCGACGGCGGGCAGCGCGAAGAAGGCTCGAACTGATGCGGGGGGCCGCCCTCGCGATCGCGCTGGCGACGGCCGCCCTCGCCGCCGCGCCCGCCCTGGCCGCCCCGCCTGCCGCTAAGGCGGCCTACAAGGCGCCGCGCAACACCTTCGGCCAGCCGGATCTGTCGGGGGTGTGGACCAACGCCACGATCACGCGGCTGGAGCGCGACCCAAAGTATGGCGAACGCCTGGTGCTGACCCCCGAGGAGACGCGGCAGATCGAAGGCGTCAGCGATGCTCGCAACGCGCGGCTGCGGAGCGCCACCGACCAGTCCAAGAAGGTCGATGACCTGGACGAGTGCCAGAGCGGCGCGCAAGGGGCGGCCTGCGGCTACAACGCCTTCTGGACCGACCCGGGCACCCGGATCGTCCGCATCGGCGACGAGCCGCGCACCTCGATCCTGACTTCGCCGAAGAATGGGCGTCTGCCCTACAGGGCCGAGGCGCGGGGCCGCCTGCGGCCCTCGGGCGGCGCCTACGATGGGCCGGAGAGCCGCGGCCTGGGCGAGCGCTGCATCGTCGGCTTCGGCGGCACCGCCGGCCCGCCGATGCTGCCGGTCCTGTACAACAACCACTACCAGATCCAGCAGGCCAAGGATCACGTGGTGATCATCGTCGAGATGGTCCACGACGCGCGGATCATCCGGCTGAACGACAAGCACCGCCCGGGCGCCATGCCTACCTGGATGGGCGACTCCATCGGCTGGTGGGAAGGCGACACCCTCGTCGTGGAAAGCACCAACTTCCGGCCCGACCAGACCTTCCGCGGCGCCACCGCCGGCATGAAGGTGATCGAGCGTTTCACCCGCATCTCACCGCAGCAGATCGATTACACCTTCGAGGTGATCGACCCAGCCACGTTCACCGAGCCGGTGAAGGGCCAGCAGGCGCTGAACGCCATCAAGGGACAGGTCTACGAGTACGCCTGTCACGAGGGCAACTACGGCCTGCACAACATCCTCTCCGGCGCCCGCGCCGACGAGAAAGCCGGCCGCCCGGTGGACCAGCGCGGACCGCGCGAAGAAGGCGGGAACTGAGCCTCAGCGCAGCAGGTCTGTGCTCAGGAACTGGGCGAGCCCGACGAACTTCACGGCCAGGTCGGCGTCAACGCTGAAGACGCCGTCCCGGTTGGCGTCCACGAACAGGTAGGTGTCGGGGCCGACGTGGACCTGGGCGATGCTGCGCGGCAGGCCCACGGCGTCGGTGAAGAAGTCGGCGCGGGCCGTGAGCGCCGCCAGCGCGTCGCTGGTCCCGACCTGCCCCTTGTCCGCCACTGCGTTCGGTAGCGCGCTGAGGCCGAATGCCGTGAGGTCGATGGCGTCCTGTCCGATCACGAAGCCTGTGACCACGTCCATGCGCATCGTGTTCGGCGTGTCGGTCGATGAGGCGCCAGCCGACGCGCCCGGGGTGAGGTCGAGCAGACTGTCGCCGCCGGACCTGTAGACGACCAGGTTACGTGTCGCGTGGGCCGCGCCCAGAACGATGAGGTCGCCGCCGCGGCCGCCGTTCAGTTCCTGCACCGGGCGCACGCTCGTGAATGCCGCGAGGCCGGCGACCAGCGTGTCGCTCGCCGCGCCGCCCACTAGATTGACGCCGAACCCGAGGGTGGTCGGTGAGGCGTCGAGGCGCAGGCTGCCGGTGGCGGCCGAACCGTCGAGCGTGACGCCTTGGTGGGCAATGGCGGCGCTGAGGGAGAGAGGACCGCCGCCCGTGATCTTGACGGTCGCCAGGCTGGCCGTGTCGGTCAGCGTCACGGTGTTGCTGCGGCTGCCCAGCCCGCCCACCGTCACCAGGTTCAGGGTCTCGACCCCCGGCGTGGTGAGGACCGGGACGGTGCGGCCGGAGATGGTGGAGCCGACGAGGGCGACCGTCAGACTGTCCGAGGTTCCCGACGAGTCCTTCAGGACCACCACCAGCGCTGAGCTGAGCGAACTGGTGACGCGAACCGTCGAGTTCGGGGCGAGGCCGTTCAACGTGGCCCCGGCTGGCCCAGCCACGGTCGTCGCGCTGGGGAGGTTGGCCCCCGGCGCAACGGGCGAGCCTAGGCCACCGCCCAGGGGCGCGTAGGTGGCGATCACGTCGACGTTGAACATCGCCGCGCCATCCACCAGCGCCGCCACGAAGTTGTTCGCACTGGCCGCGTAGACGCCGACATCGGCCTTGATCCCCTCGACCAGCAGATAGCCGATCAGCGCGGCCTTGGTGGCCAGGTCCTTCTGCGCCGCCGACGAGGCCGCAGTGACGATGCTGCGGTCCATCGCCGTCTGCAGGAACGCCGCCTGCCGGCTGAGGATATCGGCCTTCGCGGCGCTGATGTTGATGCCGGCGGCGGCCGCATAGCCCGTCCCGATGACCGTCTCGTAGGCGAGGTCCACGGCCTGCGCGAACGTCAGCCCGCCGTAGGCCGCGGCGAAGGCGGCCGCGCCCTCGCCGAACAGGCCGAGGTTGGCGGCGAAGTTGATGTACCGGTTCTCGAGGTTGAACTGCAGGTAGTAGGGGTCGTTGAGGTCGTTGGGGTTGGCGGTCGAGTTGGTCAGATAGTCGAACCCCGCCTGGCTCGGGCTCTTGCCGGTGAAGAACTGGTAGGCCTGGACCGCGACCTGGACGTCGTCCTGGGCGCTGTTGATCACGAACGTCAGGGCGTCGATGTCGGAGAGGGTCCCCGCCTGGCTCTGCGCCGCCATCGTCGTCAGCGTCGCCTCGGTCGCGCTGTCGGGCGCGATGCCGTTGTTGGCGGCCGTGTAGGCCGCGGTCAGCTGGGCCGCGGTGTACGACATCTCGCCTTCCCCCTGCGGACAGGGTTACGGCAACCTGTCCGCGTGACAAGGCCTCAACGAATGATGTCGTCGCTCGAAAGGGCGGCGAGGCCCGTGAACTTCACGACCAGGTCGCTGTTGGCGTTGAACGCCCCGTCCTTGTTGGCGTCGATGAACAGGAAGACGTCGGCCCCGTAATGGACCTGGGCCGCGCCCCGCAGCACGCCCGTCGTGTCGCGATAGAAGTCGGCCTGTCCGGCGAGCGCGGTCAGCGCCATGTCGCTGGCGACCACCCCCTTGTCGGCGATCTGCGCCTGCTGGCTGGAAAGCGCAAAGGCGGATAGGTCGATCACGTCCTGGCGGGAGATGAAGCCGCTCACGACGTCCATCCGCAGGGTGTTCGGCATGTCGGTGGCAGATGCGCCGGCAGAGGCTCCGACCGTCAGGTCGAGCTGGGAGTCCAGTGCGCTCTTGTAGACCAGGAAATTGATCGGCCCGTGGCCGCCGCCCAACACGATGAGGTCGCCGCCGCGCCCGCCATTGACCTGCTGAGGTGGACGGACCGCGCCGTTGATCGCACCGAGACCCGCCGTCAGGGTGTCGTTGGCCGCGCCGCCGATCAGGTTGACGCTGGCGCCGGCGGCGACCGTGGCCGAGGCGTCCAGGCGCAGGCTCCCGCCGGCGGCCGAGCCGTCGAGGGTGGTGCTGGCGCGGGTGAAGGCGTCGGTGACCACGGTGAGCGGTCCCGAGCCGGAGATCTTCACCGAGCCCAGGCTGGCGTCGGCCGTCAGCTTCCCGACGACGTTGTTGCTGCTGCCCGTGCCGCCGATCGAGACGATCCGCAGGGTCTCGACGCCCGGCGTGGTCAGGATCGGCACGGTGATCCCGCCCGCGCCGGCGCCCGCCAGCGAGACGGTGAGGCTATCCGAAGCCCCGGTGGCGTCCTTCAGGTTGGCGGTCAGCCCGTTGCCGGCGGTGAAGGAGCTGATCACCCGCAGCGTCGTGTCGGGTTCGATGTTGCTGAGCACGAGCGGGGCGCCGCCACCCATCACATCGACGCTCGTCCCGGGCGGGGTGGGATCGCCCCCGCCGCCGGGCGTCGTGGCCCCGGGCGAGACCGGCGAGCCGGTGCCGCCGCCCAGGCCCGCGTAGGTGGCGATCAGATCGGTGTTGAAGACCGCGTTGCCGTTGATCAGCGCGTTGATGAAGTTGTTGGCGCTGGCGGCGTAGATGCCGACGTCGGCCTTCACGCCTTCGCTCATCAGGTAGCCGATCAGCGCCGCCTTCACGGCCAGGTCGTTCTGGGCCGCGGTCGAGTTGGAATTGACGATCTGCCGATCGCGGGCGAGCTGCAGGAAATTGGCCTGGCGGCTGATGATGTCGGCCTTGGCGGCCGCCACGCTGATGCCGGCCGCCTGAGCGTACGCGGATCCAATGATCGTTTCGTAGGCGATGTCGACGAAGGTCGCGAAGCTGAAGGCGCCGTAGGTCGCGGCGAAGGCCGCTGCACCCTCGCCCACGATCCCCAGATTGGCAGCGAAGTTGATGTAGCGGTTCTCGAGGTTGAACTGCTGGTAGAAGGGGTCGTTCAGGTCGTTCGGGTTGACGCTCGAGTTCGTCAGGAAATCGAGGCCGGCGGCGCTCACGTTCTTGCCGGTGAAGAACTGGTAGGCCTGGATCGCCACCGCCACGTCGTCCTGGGCGCTGTCGATCACAAAGGCCAACGCGGTCGTGTCGGAGATCAGCCCGGCCTGGGTCTGGGCCGCCAGCGACGTCAGGGTGGCGCTCGCGGTCGCATCCGGCGCCACCTGGTTGTTGGCGGCCTTGTGCGCCGCGATCAGCTGCTCCGCCGTGTAAGGCATTCGAAACGCTCCCCTTCTTGGCGTCTACGTAACCGGCTTGGGCGTATGCGGGAAGCGCGGCCACTGGCCCGGGCGTGCCGGTTCAGGCAATGGAGGCCTATGAGTCGCGTCCTGGCCCTCGCCGCCCTCGCCGCCGCCACGCCGGCGTTCGCGCAGGATCCTCACGCCGGACACGCCATGCCG
>CAZBXO010000103.1:0-12715 GCA_964495645.1 uncultured Phenylobacterium sp.
CCGCCGCTGCGCCGGCCGCCGCGCCCGCTCGCCGCGCGGGCGAGGAGGTGAAGTCGCCGATGGTGGGCACCGTCTACCTGCAGCCCAGCCCCGGCTCCGACCCGTTCGTAAAGGTCGGCGACACGGTCGAAGCCGGCCAGACCCTGTTCATCATCGAGGCCATGAAGACCATGAACCCGATCCCGGCGCCGAAGGGCGGCAAGGTGGTCGAGATCCTGGTGGAAGACACCCAGCCGGTGGAGTTCGGCGAAGCCCTGGCGATCATCGAGTAGCCCCGTGTTCGACAAGATCCTGATCGCCAACCGCGGCGAGATCGCACTGCGCGTCCACCGCGCGTGCAAGGAGATGGGCATCTCCACCGTCGCCGTGCACTCCGAGGCCGATACCGGCGCCATGTGGGTGCGGCTGGCCGACGAGAGCGTCTGCATCGGCCCGCCGCCGGCCGCGCGCAGCTACCTGCACATCCCGGCGATCATCGCCGCCTGCGAGATCACCGGCGCCCAGGCCGTGCACCCCGGCTACGGCTTCCTGTCGGAGAACGCCCGCTTCGCCGAGATCGTCGGCGCCCATGGGCTGACCTTCATCGGACCCAAGCCCGAGCACATCAAGCTGATGGGCGACAAGATCACCGCCAAACAGGCGGTGAAGGACGCGGGCATCCCGGTGGTGCCCGGCTCCGACGGTGCGGTGACCACCGAGGAGGAAGCGCTCTCGGCGGCCCGCGAGATCGGCTTCCCGGTGCTGATCAAGGCCGCGGCCGGCGGCGGCGGGCGCGGCATGAAGGTGGCCAAGTCCGAGGCCGACCTTGTCGAGGCGGTGCAGACCGCCCGCGCGGAGGCGAAGGCCGCGTTCGGCGACGACGCCGTCTACCTCGAGCGCTACCTGCAGACGCCGCGGCACATCGAGCTGCAGGTGATCGCCGACAGTTTCGGCAACGTCTGCCATCTGGGCGAACGCGACTGCTCGTTGCAGCGCCGCCACCAGAAGGTGCTGGAGGAGGCCCCCTCCCCGGCCATCGACGCTACGGCGCGCGCCAAGATCGGCGAGGTCGTCGTCGAGGCCATCCGGGCGATCGGCTACCTCGGCGTGGGCACCATCGAGTTCCTATACGAGAACGGCGAGTTCTTCTTCATCGAGATGAACACCCGCCTGCAGGTGGAGCACCCGGTCACCGAGGCGATCACCGGGATCGACCTTGTCCGCGAGCAGATCCGTATCGCTGCGGGCGAGCCGCTGTCGTTCAGGCAGGAGGACGTGGTCTTCGAAGGCCACGCCATCGAGTGCCGGATCAACGCCGAGAACCCCAGGACCTTCGCCCCGTCGCCGGGACTGGTCACCGACTTCCATGCGCCGGGCGGCCTGGGCGTGCGGCTCGATAGCGCGCTCTACGCCGGCTACTCGATCCCGCCCTATTACGACAGCCTGGTCGGCAAGCTGATCGTCCACGGCCGCGACCGCGCCGAGTGCATCGCGCGGCTCTGCCGCTGTCTGAACGAGGTGGTGGTCGGTGGCATCGACACCAACATCCCGCTCTTCCAGGAGCTGATGACCAACCCGGACATCATCGCCGGCAACTACAACATCCACTGGCTCGAACGTTGGATGGCGGCGCAGAACGCCTGACCGCGGTAAGCTGGCGCCATGTCCGGCCGGTTCGGCGCGCGCGATCTCTTGGACTGCTACGCCCGGGGCGTGTTCCCGATGGCGGACGCGCGGGAGGATGCGCGGGTCTTTCTGATCGATCCAGAGCGCCGGGGGGTGCTCCCGCTCGCGGGCTTTCATGTGCCGGCGCGGCTGGCGCGCACGGTGCGGCAGGACCGCTACGAGGTGCGGGCCGACGCGGCGTTCCACGAGGTGGTGCTGGCGTGCGCGGCGACCGGGCCTGGGCGGACCGAGACCTGGATCAACCGGCCGATCGAGCGGCTGTACCTGCATCTGCACGAGATGGGCTTCGCCCACAGCGTGGAGTGCTGGCGGCAGGGCGATCTGGTGGGGGGCCTCTACGGGGTGGCGCTCGGCGGCGCCTTCTTCGGCGAGAGCATGTTCAGTCGCGCCCGCGACGCCTCGAAGGTGGCGCTGGTCCACCTCGCGGCGCGGCTGATCGCGGGCGGGTTCCGGTTGCTGGACGCGCAGTTCATGACCGACCATCTGGCGCAGTTCGGGGCGCAGGAGATCGGCCGCGGTGACTATCACCGCCGGCTCGAGCGGGCGCTGGCGGTCGAGGCCGACTTCTACGCGGCCGGCGGCGCTTCAGGCTCGGCCTTCGCCGGCGCCGCGCCTTTCGGGGGCGGCGTGGATGGTGGAGCCGGTTCCACCTTGGGCAGCGGGTCAGTCACCGGCGGCGCGGCGGCCTTGGGCGCGGGGGCCGGCGCACGGGTCGCAGGGACGGGGCTGAGCGGACGCGAGGCCCTGCAGGTGATCACCCAGGCGTCGTAGCTCGCGTGCTCCATCGGGTTCAGGCCCGGCGAGGCGGCGTACATCCAGCCCTTGAAGGCCTGGCGCGGCGGCGGCGTCGCCCGGCCCGGTTGCGGCCGCGGCTGGCTGTCGATGGTCAGGTAGGCGATGGAATCGTCGATCGGCTCGTCAGGCGCCGTGCGCTCGCAGGCGCGGACCGTGAAGACCAGACCCTTCCAGCGCACGGGCTGGCCGACCGCCGCTTCGAACCTCAAGGTCTCGGCCGTGACCTTGTCGAGCGCCTGCAGGACAGCGGAGTCGTAGCGCCGGCGCAGGATGGGGGCCGGCGTGGGTTTCGCCACAACCTGGGCCTTGGGCGCCGGAGCGGGGGCCACTTCTTCGTCCTTGACCGGCGGGACGGGGATCGGCGTCGGGGCGCCGACCGTGGCCGGCGGGGCCTCCTCCGGCGGGGCGGCGAGGACGGGCGCAGGAACCGGCGCAATCGGAGCGGCCTTGGCCGCGGGCGCCGTCGGCCCGCCCTTCGGCGTCGGCGCGGTGGGCTGGGCGAGGCCGACACTCGTCGCCGCGCCACCGATCAACGCGGCCAGCAGCAGGTTACGAGGAAGCGGCGAACACGGCACGGGTCAGTCCGGGGTCCAGGCCTCGTAGTCGCCCGTCGCGCGCTGGCGGTCGCCGCCGCGGGCCAACGAGCCCTGCGGGCGGTAGGCGTAGATCGTGCCGGTCAGGTTGGGGATGTGGTCCTTCTCCCAGGCCTGGCGGCGCAGCGGGGCGGTCGTGGGCGGCTCGTCGAAGGTATAGTGCAACCAACCGTGCCACTCCGACGGCACCTTCGAGGCGTCTGCGTAGCCCTTGTAGATCACCCAGCGGCGCTTACGGCCGCGGTCGTAGCTGTCGCGGTCGTCGCGGGCCTCGTAGTAGCGGTTGCCGAAGGCGTCCTCGCCCACCAGGCGGCCACGGCGCGCGGTCGTGAAATGGATGCCGATGGTGGCGCCGTTCCACCAGGTGAAGATCTTCTTGAGGACGGACACTTGGGGGCCTTCAGGACGGAAATGCGGCCGGACTATAGGCGGCGCCCTCCGGAGCGTCCAGCGGCCGCCCAGGCGCGATATCTTGGGGATGAAGCATCCCACGACCCCAACATCTATTGGCAGCAGCCGAACGAGCGCCCTACCCTCCCGTCGGGGAGAGTCGGCGCCATGGACTTGCAGACGACGCGCGCGGGGATCGAAGGCCGGCTCGTCGAATACCGCGGCCGGCTGGTCCAGGTGGAAGCGCCCGCGCATTGGACAACACCCCGGCTGGAGGCCTGGCTGGACTGGGCCGGCGGGCGCACGGACCTGGCCACCGCGATCCTGGAGTACGCCTATGGCCTGACCGCGAAGGCCCAGGCCAAGGGGCTGATCAAGGATCTGCGCGGGCGCACCCGCTTTCGGATGGAGCTGACCGACCTCATGCTGGCCGGCGCGTTGGCGACCGCGCCGGGCGGCAGGGCGCTGCCGGTCGTCGCGAGCCCGGCCGACTTGGAAGCGCACGTGGCCGCGCACCGTGGCCGCGAGGCCGCCGAAGCCGCCGCGGCGGCGCTGCAAGCCCGGCTGCAGGCGGTGATGGACGCCGTGCTCCGCTGCGAGGGCGAACCCGAGGCCTGCGCCGATCCTAGCCGGAACACCAGCCTGGCCCGCGCGGCCGAGGCGGCCCGCGCCGCCGGCGCCCCCGACGCGGCGATCCTGGAAGCGGTCAGCCTGGCCCGCGCCGGCGAGACGGACTGGGCCTGCAGGGTGGAACTGCCACCGGCCATGGCGGCGGTCGCAAGTGGCGGTGACGCCTCCGCGGTCGCCCGCGCTGCGTGGATCACCGGCTCGCTCATCGCCGCATCCGACGCCGATGCTGCGGCGATCGCGGAGGCGACCGCCCTGCCCCGCGCGGGTCTCGACCTCTCGGCCTTCTGGAGCGATGGCGGATACGGCACGGCGGAGCTGCTGGCGGCGGTGAGACTGGCCGCGCTGGCGTTGGCGGCCGAGCATGAAGGTCCCGCGATCATCGCGCTCGCCGGCCTCGGCGACTGGCTGACGGCCCAAGGGCTCGACTACGACAGCGACGCCGGCCGGGCGTCGGCGCTCGCGCTGTTTGAAGCGGTGCGTGAAGCGGGCGACGGGGCCAAGGTAGCGCTGCTCTCCGATCCGGAGCTGGCGCTGCGCCTCGGCGCCCGCCTCGACGGCCTGCCGGCGGCCGGTCCGGCGACCCTGGCCGAGACTGCCGACGGCGGGACCGTGCGCGTGCTTTCCGACGCGGCGCTGCGTGGCCTGACCGCCCTCGGCGTGGACCGCGGTGAGGCGGAGGCCTGGCTGCTCGGGACACGCGACCTGGCCGATGCGCCGGCCGTCGGCGTCCGCGAGCTCACGGCCCGCGGCTTCACCGACCACGAGATCGAGGCCGCCCAGGCGGAGCTGCCGTTCGTGCGGCGGCTGACCGACGCGTTCCGGCCGACGGTGCTGGGCGACGGCTTCCTGCGGGACGTGCTGGGCGCGACGGCCGATCAGCTGGCCGATCCGGCGCTGGACGTGCTGGCTCTTGCCGGCTTCACCCGCGAGGCGGTGACGGAGGCCGAGGCCTTCGTACTCGGCCGAGACACACTGGACGGCGCCGGCTTCCTGACGGAGGGCCAGGCGCGAGCTCTGAGCCCCGGTCCGGATTCGGCGCCGGCGATGCTGGCGGCCCTGAGTTCGGCGCTGGACGTCCCACCGGTGCTCCAACGGACGCTCGCCTGGAACGCCGGCCTGGACGCGGCCCGCGAAGCCCTCGCCGCACCGCTCGCCGTGCGCCTGCGCCGCGAGGCGCCGCCGGCCCAGGCCGTGCTGGAGATCCCCGCCGTCGCCGACCTGCCGCGGCCCCGCGAGCCCGAACCGGAGCCGCGGGTGATCGAGAGGGTCGTCGAGCGCGAACGCAGACGGCGCAAGCTCCCCGACCGGCGCAAGGGCTACATCCAGAAAGCCGCGGTCGGCGGCCACAAGGTCTACCTGCACACGGGCGAGTACGACGATGGCGAGCTCGGCGAGATCTTCATCGACATGCACAAGGAAGGCGCGGCCTTCCGCTCGCTGATGAACAACTTCGCCATCGCGATCTCGATCGGCCTGCAATACGGCGTGCCGCTGGAGGAGTTCGTGGACGCCTTCGTGTTCACCCGCTTCGAGCCGGCCGGGCCGGTGACCGGCAACGACCAGGTCAAATCGGCGACCTCGATACTGGACTACATCTTCCGCGAGCTCGGCGTCAGCTACCTTGGCCGCGACGACCTGGCCTCCGCCGACGAGCTGAACGCCGACGGCCTCGGCCGCGGCAAGGCCGACGCGACCGGCGAGCTTGCGGCCGAGCCGGAACCGCAGCCGGCATCGCACTACATCAGCCGCGGATTCTCCCGCGGCGCGGCCCCCGACAACCTCGTATTCCTGCCCAGCGCTGGACGCGCGCCGGGACCGGCGGCTCTGGAGGCCGCCGAGGTCTGCTCGGCGTGCGGCGACATCGCGGTGGTACGCAAAGGATCGGCGCTCATATGTGACACGTGTGGCGCGCGTGCGACCGGGGCCGGTCACGACCAGACCGGGTAAGTTCCTTCGAAATTACCGCGAATTAAGTGGCGCCTGTAGTTCGCTCGGCGCACACGTTGGCCTCGAAAGTCGAGGTAGTCTCATTCCGATGACCCGTTACCCGCTCATCGCTCTGGCAGCCGCTGCGCTCGTCGCCGCGCCGGGCGTGGGCCATGCGCTGACCGGCGACAAGGAGATCCGCAGGCAGGACCAGTTCGGGGGGTCGTGCCGCAAGTGCGAACTGTCCGGCCGCGACATGAACGGCGCGCGGATCATCGGCGCCGACTTTTCGGGCGCCGCGCTCGTCGGCGCCAACCTGCGCGAGGCCAAGTTCCACGCCTCCAACTTCACCGATGCCGACCTGTCGCGCGCCGACCTGACTGACGCGTCCATGACCGGCTCGGTGTTCAAGAACGCGAACCTGTCCAATGCGCATCTGCGCGACACGGAGCTCAAGGGGGTCTACTTCGGCTACGCCAACCTCACCCGCGCCAACCTGACCCACGCCAACGCCACGGGCGTGATCTTCATGCGCGCCGTGATGCCGGGTGTCGTGCTCCGCTCCGCCGAGATGCACGCGGGACAATTCCAGGACGCCGACCTCACCCGCGCCATCCTCACCGACGCAGAGGCGCCGGGCGCGGTGTTCATTCGAGCCAAGCTCAACGGCGCGAACTTCAACGCCGCAGAACTACGTGGCGGCCAGTTCATGAAGGTCGAGGCGATCCGCGCGACCTTCAACGACGCCGACCTCGGCGGGGCCAACCTGCAGTACGGCCGCTTCGAGCGCGCGTCCTTCCGATCCGCCAGCCTCAAGGGCGCGGTCCTGACCGGCGCCAGCTTCGAGGGCGCGGACTTCCGTGACGCGGACCTGAACCGGGCCCAGATCTACGGCGTCGACCTGTCGAGCGTCCGCGGGCTCACGCAGGACCAGCTTGACGAGGCCTGCGGCGACAGTCGCACCAAGCTGCCCAAAGGCCTCGTGGCCAGAGGCTGCCACCGCGGCAGCGTGAACGTGCGGGTCCGTGTGCCGAACATCGAGGTGATCATGCCGGCTCCGCCATCACCGCCCAGCCCCCCGTCGCCGCCCAGCCCGCCGTCGCCGCGCTACCTGGTCGACGGCAACTAGGCTTTGATCGGCGGCGCGAGGCGAATGTGAAGCTCCTTCAACTGTTTGTCGGAGACTTCTGACGGCGCGTTCATCAACAGGTCCTGGCCCTGCTGGTTCAGCGGGAAGGCGATGACCTCGCGAATCGCCGTCTCGCCCGCCAGCAGCATGACGATCCGGTCGATGCCCGGCGCCAACCCTCCGTGCGGCGGTGCGCCGTGGCGGAAGGCGTTCAGCATGCCGCCGAACTGGGCCTCCACGACATTCGGCCCATAACCGGCGACGGCGAAGGCCTTCAGCATCACGTCGGGCCGGTGGTTCCGGATCGCGCCGGAGCACAGCTCGTGGCCATTGCAGACGATGTCGTACTGATAGGCGACGATGTCGCCGGGATCCTTGGTCTCCAGCGCCTCGAGCTCGCCTTGCGGCATCGAGAAGGGGTTGTGGGAGAAGTCCCACTTCTTCTCCTCGTCGCTCCATTCGAACATCGGGAAGTCGACGATCCAGACGAACTCGAAGCGGTCCTCGTCGACCAGCTTCAGGTCGGTTCCGACCTTGGTGCGGGCAGAGCCGGCGAACTTGTAGAAGACCTTCGGGTCGCCCGCGGCGAAGAAGGCCGCATCGCCCTGCCCCAGGCCCAGCGCGGACATCAGGCCGTCGGTCTTCTCGGCGCCGAGGTTCTTGGCGATCGGTCCGCCCCAGCCGCCCTGGTCTTCGGACCAGAAGATGTAGCCGAGGCCGGGCTGCCCCTCTCCCTGCGCCCACGAATTCATCCGGTCACAGAAGGCGCGGCTGCCGCCGGTCTTCGCCGGGATCGCCCAGACTGCGTTCTTCGCATCCTCCAGGATGCGGGCGAAGAGTCCAAAGCCGCCGCCGCGGAAATGATCGGACACATCCTGCATCTCGATGGGGTTGCGCAGGTCCGGCTTGTCGGAGCCGTACTTGGCGATCGCCTCGCGGAACGGGATGCGCGGGAACGGGTACGGTGTCACCGGCCGGCCTTGCGAGAACTCCTCGAAGACGCCGTGCATCACCGGCTCGATGGCGGCGAAGACGTCGTCCTGGGTGACGAAACTCATCTCCACGTCGAGCTGGTAGAACTCCAGGGAACGGTCGGCGCGCAGGTCTTCGTCGCGGAAGCAGGGCGCGATCTGGAAGTAGCGGTCGAAGCCGGAGACCATCAGCAGCTGCTTGAACTGCTGAGGGGCCTGCGGCAGCGCATAGAACTTGGTCGGGTGCAGGCGCGATGGCACCAGGAAGTCACGCGCCCCCTCCGGCGACGAGGCCGTCAGGATCGGCGTCTGGAACTCCAGGAACCCCTGCCCGATCATGCGGTTGCGGATCGACTGGATCACCTGGCTGCGCAGCACGACGTTACGGTGGAGCGTCTCGCGCCGCAGGTCGAGGTAGCGGTACTTGAGCCGCAGGTCCTCCGGGTAGTCCGGCTCCCCGAACACCGGCAGCGGCAGCTCGGCGGATTCGGACAGCACCGCGACCGCGCCCACCTTCACCTCGACCTCGCCGGTCGGCAGGTTGGGGTTCACCGTCTCGGCGGACCGGGCCACCACCTTGCCGTCGACGCGGATCACGCTCTCCGCGCGCAGGTGCTCGACGACGTTGAAGCCCGGCGTCGAGGGGGCCAGCACCAGCTGGGTCAGGCCGTAGTGGTCGCGCAGGTCGATGAAGATCAGCCCGCCATGGTCGCGCTTGCGATGGACCCAGCCCGAAAGGCGGACGGACTGCCCGGTGTCGGCGGCGCGAAGCGCGCCGCAGGTGTGGGTGCGGTAGGCGTGCATTCTCTGACGGGAAATCGGGGTGTTTTACGAGGCGCGGACAGGCGCACGCAGGGCGCCGAAAGTCAAGGATTCGCCTCGCGGCCCCCGTGCGCCGCAGCCACGGCGCACGGGGAGCCGGGCGCCTATTTCTCCGGGTGCGTCAGCGCCTGGTAGGTGAGCGTGCGCGCCATCGTGCCCAGGTCGTCGCCGCCGGTGCCGCCGAGACGCTGGATCATGCCGACAAAGAACAGGTCGTTGGTCGGATCGACCCAGAACCAGGTGCCGGCCGCGCCGCCCCAGCTCATCGAGCCCTTGCCTTCCAGAGAGCCGGCTGCACGCGGGTCGTTGACCACCATGAAGTCGAGCCCGAAACCGACCGCCTCGTTGAAGCGCGCGGCCGAGGTGCCGTTGGAGTTCACCAGCACGTCCTTCGGGATCACGTTCGTGCCCAGAAGCTCGACGCCGGCCGGCGAGAGGATGCGCACGCCGTCCAGCTGGCCGCCGTTCAGGAGCATCTGGGAGAAGCGGGCGTAGTCCATGGTCGTCGAGACGAGGCCGCCGCCGCCCGACTCCGCCGCCGGCGGCTGCAGATAAGTGGGCAGCGGGCGGTCGAAGATGCTCTTGGCCTCTTCGATCTTGCCGGTGTCGCGGTTGCCGACATAGACGGCCGAGAAGCGGCTGGCCTTGTCGGCCGGGACGAAGAAGGCGGTGTCGTTCATCTTCAGCGGCCGGAAGATACGGTCGCGCATGAAGTCACCGAGCTTCTGGCCGGTGATCCGCTCGATGATCGCGCCCTGAACGTCGACCGCCACGGAGTAGCGCCACGACGTCCCCGGCTGGAAGATCAGCGGGATGGTCGCGATGCGCTTGATCATGTCGTCGAGGCTGGTGGCTCCCAGGACCTCCTTCTCGCGGAAGAGCTTGTCCACAGGATGCACGTCGGCGAGGCCGTAGCCGAAGCCGGCGGTATGGCTCATGACCTCACGCATCGTCGGCGGGCGCTTCATGGGCTCGAGGATCGGCCGCCCGTCACCGTCGAAGCCGCTGACGACCTGCAGGTTCTTGAACTCCGGCACATAGCGCGTGACCGGGTCGTCGAGCCGCCACTTGCCCTCCTCGAAGAGGATCATCATGGCGACGCCGGTGATCGGCTTGGTCATCGAGTAGATGCGCACGATGGTGTCGCGATCCATCGGCGCATTGGTGGCCAGGTTCCTCGACCCGTAGGTCTTGAACTGCACGACCTTGCCGTGGCGCGCGAGCAAGGTGGTCATGCCGGCCACCCGGCCACTCTTCACCGCCTGTTCCATGTAGGCGTCGAGCCTCTGCAGGCGGCCGGAGTCGAAGCCGACCTGTTCGGGATTGGCGGCGCTCGGCAGTCCGGCAGACGATGCGGCGGCCCTGGAGCCCTGCGCGTAGACGGCGGATGCCGGCGTGGCGGCCAGCGCCACCGCGGCCAGGGCCGCGGCGAAACGGAATCGGACAGGCATGAAAAGCTCCCCCCTCGAACTTGGTTGGGGGAGAGCTTAGGGGGCTGCCCGCGCGCCGCGCAAGGCGTCCGTCACGTCACGCGCGCTGGGTCCTGCGGCGACGCAGGGTCGCGCCCAGGAGACCGAAGCCGAAGATCAGGGTGGCCCAGGTGGCCGGCTCCGGCACAGCGGCCAGCGAAGAACCGGGACCCGGGACCGGGGGACGCCCGTCGCCCGGCGGGTGGTCGCCCGGATCGTCCGGGCCCGCCGGCGTCAACTCGGTCGGCGGACGCGGGAATCCGTCGTCACGTGGACCGCCAGTCGGGTCGAACGGCGGGTCGAACGCAGGTCCGCCCGTCGGTTCGTCGGGGACGAACGGATCGTCCGGCTCTGGCGGCGGCGGGATGACGATCACCGGCGGGCCGGCCGGAGGCGGCGGATCTGACGTCGGGGGATCGGACGGTGTCGGGTCGGAGCTCGGCGGAGGCGTGTCGCCGCCCGGCTCGTCATCCGAAGGCCCGCCCGTGCCGTTGCCGCTCGAGCTGCCGCTGCCGCTGCCGCCGTTGCCGCTTCCGCCGCCGGTCATGGACATCATGCCGCCCATGCCGCCCATCATCCCGCCCATGCCGCCCGTTCCACCGGAACCCATGCCCATGCCCATACCCGTGCCACCCTCGGCATTCGGGCCGGTGGGCATCTCAGGGGGCGGAGTCATGGTCTCGCCGGTTCCAGGATCCGGCGCAGGGGCGACGAAGAGGTTGGAGCCAAACGGCGACGGCGTGTCGTTGCGAGCCAGGAACTCCGGAGGCGGAAGCGGGCCCTGGGAGGGCGTCGGGGGAGCGGTGTCGGACTGGGGGTCGACGAAGGTGATCGCGCCTGACGGCTGCAGACCCGAGAGATCGTATGTCCCTCCGTCCGCCGTGGCGAACTCGGAGGATGTCTCCACCGCCTGGGCCGCGCCGGCGTCCCCGCCGCCGCCGCCGGACTGCGCCGGCCCCGAGACCGCCATCAGCTGCGGCGTGAACAGCTCGCCCGCCCCCTGCTGTGTCAAATTGGGAGACGCCACGGCCGTCACGCCCATGAACATCGCTGAGAACGCGCCAGCCGGGATGCGGCGCTTCCAGGCCAGCAACAGGCGCCGCCAGCGAAAGGCCAGTTCGCCCGAGAGGCGAACCGGACGGGTCGGAACCAGGGCTGCGATCGCCGCGGGCAAGAGACCACGCGACCACCACAGGATCAGCGGCGGACCACAGCGACAGGCGTGGTGCCAGCGGCCGGGTCCCAGCTCCCGCGGCAGCATGCCGAGGACGCGCGACAGGGCCCAGGTCGCCTTCCAGCGAAGGCGGCGGCGGCCCCGCGGGCCATGCATCCGCCAGCAGCCATCGGCTTCCTTCTCGAGGGAATGCGGCCAGAACCAGTTGAACCAGACGGCCGAGCGCCAAACGGCGCGCAAACCCGCAATGGCGGGCCTGTTCGGCGAGGTCCTTCGGGTATTGGCCTGGGACACGAGAGACGATCCGCAATTGAAACAGGACAAGCATCCGAATGACGCCCGCCTACGCTCCCGTGTACTAACCCCTACTGTTTCGCTTAGAACAAAACGGCCTAGGTGAACAGCAACCTGTGGTTCGTGTGACGCCGGTCACACAAGAATTGGCGTCACGAACCGCTTGCAGAGGTACACACACGGTACGTCACAACACTCGGACTCGCCTTGGTGCAAGCATCGTGCCGCCCCGACTGACGGAGTTTCTCGAATTGATTTACGTGCGGCGATACGGCGCAGCTTCAACATGGTGAAGAAACTCTTGATCGTCTGGCATTCGCGTACGGGCGCAGCGCGGGCAATGGCTGAGGCCGCTGCGGATGGAGCGCGCACCGAACCTGTCGTCGAGACGCGGCTCGTGTCGGCGGAAACGGCCGGGCCGATCGACCTCCTCGCCGCCGACGGGGTGATCTTCGCCGCGCCGGAGAACCTCGCCAGCCTGTCGGGCGAGATGAAGGCGTTCCTGGATCGCAGCTACTATCCCGCCCTGGATCGCCTGGGAGGCCGCCCCTATGCGACGATGATCGCGGCCGGCAGCGACGGGACGGGCGCGGCGCGCCAGCTCGCGCGCATCGCCACGGGCTGGCGCCTGAAGGCCATCGCCGAGCCCCTGATCATCTGCACACACGCCCAGACGCCGGAGGCGATCCTGGCGCCGAAGCGTCTGGCCGACGCCGACCTGCGTAGCTGCAAGGAGCTCGGCGCCGCGATGGCCGCCGGGCTCGCGCTGGGGATCTTCTGAAGCGGCGCACTTGCGAGGCGAGTTCGATTGTCGTTGGGCGGCCGCCGGACTAGGCTTTGCCGGCGTCCAGAGGTGG
>CAZBXO010000104.1:0-6848 GCA_964495645.1 uncultured Phenylobacterium sp.
CAGATCGAGGCCAAGGCCCTGCGCAAGCTGAAGCACCCGAGCCGGAGCCGGAAGCTGCGGAGCTTCCTCGACAGTTGACGGGCCGGGGCGACCGGCGGAGGCTCATGACATGGCCGACGGCGACGTCACCCTGAAGCTGGAACTCAAGCTGAGTGAACTGGCGGCGCGACATCTCCGCGAGCGCGCGGACAAGCTCGGATGGACCCTCGATCGCGCGGCCGCAGACGTCATTGAGCAAATGCTCTTCGACTATGACGACTGGGACTGGGGTGACGATCCGGAGAACGACCCACGCACCGCCACGACACCGCCGTTCGACCCCAACGAGCCCACCTATACGATCGACGAAGTGATGGCGGACATCGACCAATTGCTGGCGAGGCGCTCGGCAGGGAAGCGTTGATCCGGTTCACCGACCTCGCGTTGCGAGAGCTCCACGACCAGATCAACTGGCTGTACGACCGCTCTCCGACCGCTGCGCGGAAGGCGAGCGGGCAGATTCGAAGGACCCTGGAGCGGCTCGCTGACTTCCCAGAGTTGGCGCCCTTGGTGGATGCTCGGCACCGCGACGCTGCGGTCAAGTTCGGTCGCTACGGATTCTTCGTCCGCTACCGTGTCGAAGGCGCCGACCTGGTGGTCGTCCGGGTCTTCCACGGTCATCAGAACCGTCAGCGCCAGCCGTAGTTGAAGCTGATGGAGACGCGGGGGGTCCGGGCGCGGTTGGCCGGGACCTCGTGGCGGAGCCAGCTTTCCCAGAGGTAGAGCGTGCCGGCCTGCGGCTGCAGGTAGACGAAGGTCTTCGCGTTTTCGGGCGCGTCAGACGTTCGCGGCGGGGCGGCCATCATCAGCGGCAGGCGCGGATCCTCCAGCTTCAGCGCCGAGGCGCCCTTGGGCGTCTCCACGTAGAAGGTCCCGGAGACCACGCTGTGCGGGTGGATATGGCCCGAGTGGGCGCCGCCGGGCTTCAGGACGTTGACCCACAGGCTGTCGAGTTTCAGGCGGCCGCGGCCGAGGTCGAGGTGGCTGGCCTTGGCGAAAGCCTTCACATGTTTGTCGAGCCGTCCCTTGAGGTCGTGGAAGACGCTCATCCGCTGCGGCAAGTCGTCCAGCGACGCATACGAGGTGTAGCCTGCGTAGCCCTGCTCGCGGCACCAGGCGCGGCCAGCCGCGTCCTCGGTCTCCAGCGCGTCGCAGGCCTGCAAAATCTCTTGCCTGAAATCTTCGAAACAACGGTCTGTTGTAAGCGACGCCTCATAGACCTGGGTGACGAAGAGCGGTCGCAGAGCCATGTGTGGCCGCTACGCGTCAGGGGCCGGAAAGTCAAAGCAGAGCTACTGGCGCTCTGCATGATCGTTGATTAGGGTTGGCTGCAAATCAGGGCCCGCCGTGCTGGGGCGGGCGTTGGGGGAAACAAGAGAATGATCAGGATTGCAGTGGCGATGGCGACGGTCGGCTTGATGGCGGCCGGTCCGGTTCAGGCGCAGACCAAGCCCGCGGCGGCCAAGCCCGCGGCGGCGAAGCCGGCGGCGGCCCGGGCCCCGGCCTACCGCGCCGCGCGCTTGCCCGGCACCGCCCGCCCCGACCTGAACGGCGTCTGGCAGGTGATGAACAACGCCGGCTGGGACATCGAGCCCCACGCCGCCCGCTCGGCGCTGGCGATGCGGCCCGGCCCGTTCGTGCCGGTGCCGGCGAAGGATGTCCTGGCGCTGGGCGCCATCGGCGCCGTGCCGGCCGGGAACGGCATCGTCGAGGGGGGCACGATCCCCTACAAGCCCGAGGCGCTGAAGCAGCGCGAGGAGAACCGCAAGAACTACCTGTCGCTCAGCGACGGCGATCCGGAGATCAAGTGCTACCTCCCGGGCGTGCCGCGGGCGAACTACATGCACCTGCCTTTCCAGATCTTCCAGTCCGAGAAGTCGATGATCATCGCGTACGAGTATGCGGGCGCCGTCCGCAACGTGATGTTCAACGATCCCGGCCCGCCGCCGGTCGACAGCTGGATGGGCCAGTCGGTCGCCAAGTGGGAAGGCGACACGCTCGTGGTGACGGTGAACGGCATGAACGGCCGCACCTGGCTGGATCGCGCCGGCAACCACCACTCCGACCAGATGGTGGTGGTGGAGCGCTGGACGCCCACCAGCCCGCTGACCATGCGCTACGAGGCGACGATCACGGATCCGGAGACCTTCACCCGGCCGTGGAAGATCAGCATGAACCTCTACAAGCACGTGGGAGAGGACGCGCGCCTCAACCAGTTCAAGTGCGTGGAGTTCGTCGAGGAATTGATGTACGGCAAGCTCCGGAAGAATCCGCTGCCGTAGAAAGATCGAATTTCGAGGGCATTGAATAGCGATCCGGCGTTGGAGACAAAGATGAAGAAGAACACCTGGATTCTGGCTGGCGCCGTCGGCGCGGCGCTCGGTCTGGCCGCCGCTGGCGGCGCGGCCTACGCCCACCACGCCTTCGCGGCGGAGTTCGACGGCAAGGCCCCCGTGCTGCTGCGCGGCAAGGTCAAGTACGTCGAGTGGATCAACCCGCACGCCTGGGTGCACGTGAACGTCGTCGGCGCCGACGGCCAGACCGTCGAGTGGATGGTCGAAGGCGGCACGCCGAACACGCTCCTGCGCGCCGGCATCGACCGCAACTCGCTGAAGGCGGGGACCGAGATCATCGTCCGCGGCTACCAGTCGAAGGACAAGCTCTGCAGCCCGGCCTGCAAGGCCAACGGCCGCGACGTGACCTTCCCGGACGGCCGCAAGCTGTTCATGGGCTCGTCGGGCACGGGCGCGCCGCGCGACGGCGCCGACGCCTCCGAGAAATAGGCGCGGTTCACCGCTGGATCGAACGGAAGGGGCGGCCCCGCGGCCGCCCCTTTTCGCATGCGTGAGGGGTCAGCGCGCCTGCAGCTTCAGGAGGGCGTCCCACATGTCCTGGGCGAAGCGGACCACGGCCAGGTTGGCCGAGAACGCGTGTTTGGCGCTGACCTGTTCGACGGCTTCGTGGCCGTAGTCGACGGCGGGATCGACCGCCATGGCCGCGGTGCGCGCGGCCGAGGCCTCGAAGCGGCGTTCGGCGGCGAGCATGCCGTAGCGGGCGGTGATCAGCGGGTCCATGCCGTCACCATGCGCCCACGCAGTTAACTGGCGGCTGAACGGCGTGGTGAACCGAACCTTGCAGGCGTATCCTGGCATTCATGGAGGAGAAGGAGACGCGCCCGTGCTGAAGACGCTCGTTGCGGCCGCCGCGGCCCTCGTGATCGCCGCGCCCGCCTACGCCGAGGCCGCCAAGCCCGCGACCACCGTCATGTGCATCGAAGTGAGCGGCCGCGAGATTCCCCCGCTCTGCAACGTACCCGCCAGCCGCCTCGACAAGTCTGAGTACATCTGCACCTGTCCGGCCGGCGGCCAGCGCGTCGCCGTGCCCGTCTGCGGCAAGGGCGAGCAGCAGCCCGGCGAGAGCCGCGCCCTGGAGCGCTGGCGCAACCAGGCCAGCCGCGACGGCTCGCTCGTCGGCGACCTGTTCGAGGGCAAGCCCGCGTGCCGAGCGCCGCGCCAGCCCTAGACGGACTTTTCCAGGACCAGGAAGTCCTGGTCCTGGACGCCGGCGGTGGACCAGACGCCGTGGCGGATGGGTTCGGCGAGCCGGAAGCCCCCTCGCTCGAACATCGCCAGGATGAGCGCTTCGTCGTAGGCGACGGCCGCTTCCGGCGGATCGGCGCGCTCGATCCGGCAGTCGCCCCTGGGTATCGCAAAGCTGAACACCGCCGAGCCGGCGGCGATCCCGGCCCGCGAGGCGTCGTTCAACAGATACATGGTGGCGATGCAGCGGCCGCCCGGCTTCAGGGTGCGGGCGATCTCGGCGATGTAGTTCGCCACGTCCTCGGCGAACATGTGGGTGAACACCGAGGCGAGGAAGGCCAGGTCGAACCGGCCGGAGGGGTAGGGGAAGGCGAAGTCGGCGGCCCGCGCCGTGGCGCCGGGGCTGTACATGTCGCTCTTCAGCGGGGTGTGGCGGAAGCGGGCATTCGGATACCGCGGCGTGATCGCCAGCCGGCACCAGTCGATGCTCTTCTTCTCGACGTCGAAGCCCTCCAGCCGTCCGGAGGCGAGGAAGGGGGCCAGGTGCAAGGCGTACTTGCCGAGCCCGCAACCGATGTCGAGCACCGTCGAGGCCGGCGTCAGCCGGCCATGCTCGATCAGGTACCGGGCGAACTCGCGGCCCTGGTCCTCGAAACGGTCCGGCGCGCCGACCATGCCCCACATGAACTGCGGCGGGGTCATGCCTGCGCGCGCCGCGTCGGCGATGAGCGCGGCCTCGCGCCGCCGCTCGCGCCAGGCCTCCACCGCGGACCGGACAGGCGCCGGCGTCCGCCGCAGGACCGCCCCCGCGAGACCCCGGATCATGCCCGAACCCCGCTCGCCGACGCATTGCCGCACGCCGGTCTTTTTCGTAGGAGCGGTATGACCGCTGCGGTATAAGCCGCGCGCATCATCGAACGGAGCCAGCCCTCGTGCGTCGCGCCCTCATCCTCGCTCTCGCCCTCTCCGTCGCGCCGGTCGCGCTGGCCCCCGTGGCCGCTCAGGCGCAGCCGAAAGCGGCCGCCTATGTGGCGCCGAAGAACGCCTTCGGCCAGCCCGACCTCAGCGGCTACTGGAGCAACGCCACCCTGACGCCGCAGACGCGCCGCGCCGAGTTCGGCTCACGGGCGGTGTTCACGCCGGAAGAGGTGAAGAAGCTCGAAGGCAACGCCGCGCAGGAGGTCGAGGACGGCAACCAGCCGACCGACCCCAATGCGCCGGCTACGCACGTGAACCGCGGCAAGGCCGAGCGTCGGGCGGAGTTCGCCGCCGCTGGCGGCGACGTCGGCGGCTACAACCGCGGCTGGCTCGACCCGGGCTCCACGGTCATGCGCGTGCACGGCGAGCCGCGCACGTCGCTGATCACGACGCCGAACGGCCAGCCGCCCGCCCGCAAGGCCGGCGCGCCGGCGGCGGGCGGCTTCGGGCGCGGTGGCGGGGGTGGCGGCGCCAGCTCGTTCGACAACCCCGAGACCCGCAGCCTCGGCGAGCGCTGCATCCTGTCGTTCGGCCGCAACGCCGGTCCGCCGATGTTCCCGAACGGCTTCTACAACAACAACTACCAGGTCGTTCAGACGCCCACGACGGTCGCCATCCAGGTGGAGATGGTGCACGACACGCGTCTCGTCCGGCTGAACGACAAGCACCGCACCGACGGCGTTCGGCCGCTGATGGGCGACTCGATCGGCTGGTACGAGGGCGCCACCCTGGTGGTGGAGACCACCAATATCCCGCAGGCCCAGCAGTACTTCGGCTCCTGGAAGAATCTGAAGGTCACCGAGCGGTTCACCCGCGTCGGCAAGGACCGTCTCCACTACCAATTCACGGTCGAAGACCCGACCCTGTGGGACAAGCCCTGGGGCGGTGAGTACGAGTTCTCCGGCCTGAAGGGCACGATCTACGAGTACGCCTGCCACGAGGGCAACTACGCCCTGCCGGGCATCCTGTCGGGTGCGCGCGCGGCCGAGCGGGAGGCCGCGGCCGGCAAGACCGGCGCTTCGGCCGCGACGCCGGGCGGCGGCGAGTAAGGGGAAGCCTCCAGCGGACCGGATGGCAGGAGGGGAGCCTGCCATCCTTCAGCGAGGTCTCGTGGTCCGTGGGGAGGCAGGAGAGCCGGGACCCTTTGGGGGGTCTGCCGTGCCGGGAGACTTGGGCCCCGGCTCTCCGCTCCTTGGCCGTCCGGGAGTGGCGTCCCAGCCGGCTCAGAGCCCTGATCGAGCGGGCCTCAACCCAGCTCGGCGATCTCTTCCAGGACGTTGCGGCGCAGGATCACCAGTCCGTCCTCGTCTGACCTGAGCACGCCGCCTTCCTGCCAGGCGCGCATCTGCCGGTTGACGCTCTCGCGCATCAGCCCGACGTGGGCGCCGAGGGTCGACTGGGGCAGACGCATGTTCAGCCGCCAGGCGTCGCCGTCGGCGGCGCCGTGGGTCTCGATGAGGCGCAGGATGGCGCGCGCCAGCCGCGGCGCGGCGGCCAGGAAGACCGTATCCTCGACCATCCGGTTGGTGGAACGCAGGCGCTCGCAAAGCACCTGGATGATGTGCATGGCGACCTGCGGATTGCGCTGCACGATCGGCAACACGTCCTTGCGCGCCAGGTGGAACGTGCGCGTGGGCTCAAGCGGGCAGGCGCTGGCGGTCCGCGGACCGCCGTCCAAGAGGGTGATCTCGCCCAGCACCTCGCCGGGTCCCGCGAAATTCAGCACCACTTCTCGGCCGTCGGCGGAGAAGGAGCTCACCTTCACCTTGCCCGACAGGACGACGTACATGGAGCCGCCCGGATCGCCTTCGTGGAAGATCATCTCTCGCGCCTTGAACACGCGCGTCACGCCGGTGTTCACAAGATGGTCGAGTTCGGGCTCGCTGAAGTGGGCGAACAACGCCAGGCGCTTCAGCTCCCATGTCAGATTGGCCGGTCCTATGGTCATGGCGTCCATGATCAGTTCGGACCCAAGCTTAGGCGCTTAACAGAAGCGGGGCCAGTTTCCGGCGCACCCCGCGTTGCGGCGTCGGCGCCGAAGGCGTCCACGTCGCAGGCGTCAGCGGTGCGCATCTCCGGATCCTCTACCAGCCCTGAGCCAGCAAGGTACGCCGTAAACCAAAGCGGCGCTGTGACCCGGCGCACAGGCGGGACGAACCACCGACGTGGGGTGGACCCCATGGCGCCGCGACGGCGCCGGGCTGCGGCTCAATAGCGGCGATAGACCGGCGGGTAGTACTGTGGAGGCGGCGGACCATAGCGCGGCGGCGGTTCGCCTTCCTCGTAGTAGGG
>CAZBXO010000104.1:6948-12650 GCA_964495645.1 uncultured Phenylobacterium sp.
GCCTGCTGGGCCGACATCTTCGCCCGGAACTGGGCGGCGGCCTGCGCCCCGCAGGTCTTCAGATCGACGATCCCGGGGCCGGAGCCGGACAGCGACCCGGACAACGGCTCGCCGCCCAGCCAGGCGACCGCGAGCGTCTGGCCGCGCCGCATCGCGACTTCGGTCTCCTCGGAGAGGATCAACTCGCCCGAGTGGCCGTCCGCGCCGCGCAGCATCAGGTTGGAGTAGCGCTTCTGGTCCACCCGAATCGGCAGGAAGGCCCGCTCCGGCAGCTCTTCGCGGGCGAACTTCAGCGACACGATCGCTCCGTCAGAGGCGAGCGTCACCGGTGTCACGCCGCCCGTGGCGCTGGAGAGGTCCAGCACGGTGCGGCAGACCCCGTCGTCGGGGGTGATGATCCAGGCAAGCGGCGGCGGCGCGGGCGCGGCCCCAGCGGCGCCGGCGATGAGCGCAGCGGCGGCTGCGCCGGAGAGGATCACCTTGAACACGACAGCTTCCTTGCTGACACGCGGCCCCAGCGTAGCGCGAGACGTCTCCGCCGCCGTTGCGGCGGGCGGTCGCGCCCGACGGGCCATCAAGCCACGGCGAAGATGAATGCAGCCTGACGGGAGGCGCTACCGCGCCGGCTCGAACGCCAGCAGCACGTTCAGGGGATTGCCGAAGGCCCCCGTGGCGCCGGTGTAGCCGGAGATCACGAACACCCGGCCGCCGGCGATCACCGGGCCCACCGCGTCGACAGAGCCACCGGGCTGTTCCTTGACGCCGTTGACCGTGGCGTATGTCTGGCCGGCGGTGTCGAAGGCCCAGACCGGCTTGCCGGTGGCGCTGTCGAAGGCGCGCACCCAGCCGTCGTGGGTCCCGGCGAACACCACCCCCGGCATCGAGGAGGCCGGCGCCGAGTGGGCGTTGACGCAGCGCGGGGCCTTGAAGCTGCAGGCGGCCGGCGGGGCCGGGGCGCTCCAGATCACCTTCCCGTCCTTCGGATCGATGGCGTAGAGGCCCGGCTTGCCGTTGGCCCGGCCCGGGTCGGCGACGGGGGCGTAGAGCCGCCTGCCGTCATAGGCCATCCCCCACTCGATGCCGCCGATGGCGCTGCCGAGGCCGACCTTGGTGGCCCACAGGCTCTTACCGGTCTCCGCATCGAAGCCGTAGGCGACGCCGGACTTCTGTCCGGCCATCACGATGTCGCCGGCGACGATGGGCGAGGCGCCGAAGTCCACGTCCGGGCCGATCTTGCCGAGCGGACAGTTCACCCCCCGCCGCTCGCCGCCGCAGGCGGTCAGGAAGTTGTCGTCCTCGGTGACCTGGTTCGTCCAGAGGATCCTGCCGCTCGCCAGGTCCATGGCGACGACGGCGTCTGAACGGCCCTCCTTGACCTCGGTATAGCTGTCGCCCGTCGCCACGTAGAGGCGGTTGCGCTTCGGGTCGATCGCCGGCTGCGACCAGATCGCGGCGCCGGCCGGGCCATACATCTGGGTGCCGACGGCGTTCTTCCGCGTCGCCCTGGCCGGCGGCAGCATGAAGGTCTTCCACTTCAGCTTGCCGGTCGTGGCGTCCAGCGCCGCCACGCTGCCGGAGAAGGTGCAGCAGCGGTACTCGCCCACCGTGGCGATGGTCTCCTCGGAGGAGGAGAGCGGCACGTAGACCGTCCCGTTCCAGTAGGCCGCCGAGCCGGTGATCCGGCCGCGTGGATGGACGTCGACGGTGGTGCTCCAGAGCTTCCGGCCGGTCTGGCCGTCGAGCGCGTGCATGTTGCGCACGGAGTCGCCGACGAAGACGGTCCAGCCGCGGGGCAGCTTCACCACCACCGGCGAGGTGCGGGAGTTGGAACCGACGTCGGCGCGCCAGTGGACGCAGCCGGTGGCTGTGTCGAGCGCGAAGACATGGCCGAGGCCGGTGGCCACGAACAGGTGGTTGCCGATCACGGTGGGCTGCCCGTAGCGTCCGCCGCCCATGGCGAACGACCACTTGACCTTCAGCTTCGGCGCCTGGTCCGCGTTCAGGCCCGGGTTGGGCTGGTGACGCGAAGCCTGCGGCGAGTTGCCGAAGCCGGTCCAGTCCGAGGCGGACGGCTGGATCGCCGGGTTGACCTTGCACATCGGGTCCGGCGGCTGCGGCGCACTGGCTACGCCGCGCGGCACGCGGCCGGTCAGGTAGGAGGCCAGCTCGTTGATCTGTTGGCGCGTCAGGCCCTGGGCCATGGGCGCCATCGAGCCGTCGGTCAGCGCCGCCACGATGGCCTCCGGATTGCGCCGCGCCAACTCCTCGCGGCCGGGGGCGCGCTCGATGGCCGGGTCGTGGCAGGTTTTGCAGCGCGCCTGGAACGTCGTCGACGGGCCGAGCGCACTCGGCGGCGCATTGGCCGGCGTCGGCTGGGCGAACGCCGGGGCCGCCAGGGCGAACAGCGTCGCCGCGACGAGCCCAATGGAAGCGGTCAACCTCACTGGGCGGGCTCGAGGGCGATCAGCACGTCGAGCGGGTTGCCCGTGGCGCCGGTGGCGCCGGAGTATCCGGAGATCACGAACACCCGTCCGCCGGCCGCCACCGGTCCGACCGCGTCGATCGAGGCGCCCGGCTGGGCGGCGACGCCGTTGGTCGTCGCGTAGGTCTGGCCGGCGCTGTCGAAGGCCCAAAGCACCTTCCCGGTCCTGGAGTCATGCGCCCGCATCCAGCCGTCGTGCGTGCCGGTGAACACTGCGCCCGGGATCGCCGTGGTCGGCGCCGAGTGGGCGTTGGAGCAGCGCGGGCTCTGGAAGCTGCACTTGGCCGGCGGCGCGGGCGCGGTCCAGAGCACCTTGCCGGTGAGCGGGTCCAGCGCCGAGACGCCCGGCTTGCCGGCGGCGCCGGCGATCACGTCGGAGATGGAGGCGAACAGGGTCTTGCCGTCGAAGGACATGCCCCATTCGACGCCGCCGAGTGCGCTGCCCGTGCCGATCTTGGCGGTCCACAGCACCTTGCCGGTGTTCGGATCCAGTCCATAGACCTCGCCCGACTTCTGGCCGGCCAGCAGCACCTGCCTCCCGCCGACGTTGGCGATGATCGGCGAGGCGCCGAAGTCGTGATCCGGCCCGATGGTCCCCAGCGGGCAGTTCAGGCCGCGGTTGCGGCCGCAGGCGACCAGGAAGTTGTCGGCGTCGGTGACCTGGTTCTGCCAGACGACCTTGCCCGTCTTCAGGTCGAGCGCGACGATCGCGTCGGAACCCTCCTCGTCGGTGTCGGTGTAGCTGTCGCCGGTGGCGACGTAGAGGCGGCCCTTCCTGGTGTCGATGGTCGGCTGCGACCAGATCGCCGCGCCTGCGGGGCCGTACATCTGGGTCCCGGCCGAGTTCTTCCGCGTGGGCTTGGCCGGGGGCAACATCTGGGTCTTCCAGAGCTGCCTGCCGGTCCTGGCGTCGAGCGCGGCCACGGCGCCAGAGAAGGTGCAGCAGCCATAGCTGGCCTGATTGGCGACGCCTTCCTCGAAGGAGGAGAGCGGCACGAAGACCACCCCGTTGGCATAGTTGAAGCCGCCGGTCAGCACCGCGCGCGGGTGTTTTTCGACGTTGACCTTCCACAGCTGCTCGCCAGTCGCCGCGTCGAGCGCGTAGGCGTTGTGCGCGGAGTCGCCGACGAACAGGACCCAGCCCGATGGCGAGGCGCCCTTCAGGTTGACGACGTAGGGCGACGTGCGCGAGCCACCGTCGAGCTTGGTGCGCCAGCGGACGCAGCCGGAGGCGGGGTCCAGATCGAAGACGTTGCCCTGGCCGGTCGTCACCCAAAGATGGTCGCCGATCACCGTGGGCTGGCCGTAACGGCCGCCGCCGATCGAGAAGGCCCACTTCACCTTCAGATTGCCGACGTCGGCAGCCCTGAAGCCGGGGTTCGGCTGATAGCGGGAGCCCAGCGGGTCGTGACCGAAGCCGTTCCAGTCGGAGGCGGTGGCCTTGATCGCCGGCGCCGGCCTTCTGCAGACCGCGTCGGCCGGCTGGGCGGCGGCGACGGCGCGCGCCGGCCGGCCGTCGGCGGACAGCCCGCCTTCGCCCAGCGGACGGCCGGTGATGAAGATCGCCAGGTCGCGGATTTCGGTGGGGGTGAGCCCCTGCGCCATGGGCTGCATGCGCCCGCGGGTCAACGTTTCGATGATGCTCTCGGTCGTGCGCCGGCGCATCTCGGCCAGGCTGGGGGCGCGCTCGATCGCCGGATCGTGGCAGGACTTGCACTTCAGCGCGAAGTTGTCCGTCGGCGTGGCCGCGTGCGCACCCGGCTCCTGCGCCATCGCCGGCGTCGCCGCCAGCCAGGCCACCATCATCGCTCCGGCCGCCAGGGCGATCGCTCGCATGAACCTCAAGGACGGACTCCCCAAACTCTCTTTTCGAAGATTTTCGCCGACGAAATCGGGATTCAGATTTCAGGACGAGCACATTCCGGCCGCGCGCCATGCTAGGCTTTCCCAGCCAGAACGTGGGAGGGCGGCGATGCGCGAAGGACTCTGGATCGGCCTGACGGCGGCGCTGGCGATCGGGACCGCGGCCGTCGCCGCTGATGTCCCCGCCAACATCAAGTCGGCCCTGGCCGACGCCAAGCGGCCCGGCGAGGACAAGGCTCGCGACGAGGCGCGCCATCCAGGCGAGCTGCTGGCCTGGGCCGGGGTAAAGCCGGGGGCCAGGGTGGCCGACTTCATCATGGGCGGCGGCTACTTCACCCGCATCCTGTCGCCGGCGGTGGGGCCAAAGGGCCACGTCTATGCTTACCAGGCCGGCGAGTTCATCCGCTTCCAGGCGAGCTACGGCGAGAACCAGAAGAAGGTCGCGGCGGACTACGCCAACGTGTCCCCGCTCAGCATGAACGTCTCGGACCTGGATCTGCCGGACGGCCTGGACCTGGTGCTGACGGTGCAGAACTACCACGACCTTCATCTGACCCAGCTGCCGCCGGACGCGGCGGCAAAGGCCAACGCGGAGATCTTCAAGTCGCTGAAGCCGGGCGGCGTCTACGTGGTCGTCGACCACGTGGCGCCTGCGGGCTCGGGCATGGACCCGCCCAACAAGACCCACCGGATCGATCCGGAGATCATCAAGAAGGAGGTTACCGCTGCGGGCTTCCGTCTCGAGGGCGAAAGCCAGCTGCTGCGCAATCCGGCCGATCCGGGGACCGCCGGGGTCTTCAGCCCGGCCATCCGCGGCAAGACCGACCAGGTGGCGTTCAAGTTCGTGAAGCCGCGGCGCTGAGCAAGGTCCCGGAGCCGAACTCGCCGCTCGGGCGCCTGCTGTCCGGACCGATGAGGCCGGGCGAACTCGCATGGATCGGGCTGCGGCCTGCGCGGAAGGCCGAGCTGGCGGTGGTGGACTCCGCGGTCCTCACGCCCGGCCGTGGGCTGAAAGGCGACCACTATGACAGTGCGCGCAGCGGGCCGCGGCAGGTGACGCTGATCGCCGAGGAGGACCTGGCGGCGATCGGGAGCTTCCTCGGCCGGCCGGCGGCGCCGCATCTGATGCGGCGCAATCTGGTTGTCCGTGGCGTGAACCTGACGGCGCTGAAGGATCGTCGCTTCCACGTGGGGGCGGCCCTGCTCGAATACTCGGGTCCTTGCGAGCCGTGCGGGCGCATGGAGACCAACCTCGGCCCCGGCGGCTACAATGCCGCCCGCGGCCGGGCCGGGATCACCGCGCGGGTGATCGAGGGCGGCGAGATCCGCCTCGGCGACGCGGTCGCGCGGGTCTAGC
>CAZBXO010000105.1:0-1829 GCA_964495645.1 uncultured Phenylobacterium sp.
CTCGACGGCCTGATGATCGCCTACCTCAACCTCGACGAGGTGATCCGCATCGTGCGCTACGAGGCGGAGCCCAAGGCCGTCCTCATCGACACCTTCGAGCTCACCGAGATCCAGGCCGACGCCATCCTCAACACCCGCCTGCGCCAGCTTGCCCGGCTGGAAGAGATGGAGATCCGCCGCGAGCACGCCGAGCTCACCGAGGAGCGCGACGGCATCACCGGCATGCTGGCCTCCGACCGCGCCCAATGGAAGCTGGTGGGGCAGGGGCTGCGGGACACCAAGGCCCAGCTCGGTGCCGACCTCAACCGCCGCCGCTCTGCGTTCGCCGACGCCCCGGAGATCGACGCCGACGCCGCCATCGAGGCGATGATCGTGCGCGAGCCGATCACCGTCATCCTCTCCGAGCGCGGCTGGATCCGCGCCGCCAAGGGACGCGTCGACGACCCCTCGGAGCTGAAGTTCAAGGAGGGCGACAAGCTGGCCTTCCTGGTCCCGGCCGAAACCACCGACAAGCTGCTGATCTTCGCCTCCGACGGCCGCTTCTTCACGCTGTCCGCCGACAAGCTCCCCGGCGCCCGCGGCCACGGCGAGCCCGTGCGCCTGATGATCGACCTCGACGACAAGGTCGGCATCGTCGACCTCTTCGTCCACCGCCCCGGCGCCCGCCGCGTCCTGGCCAGCAAGGAAGGCTACGGCTTCATCATGCCCGAAGCCGAAGCCGTCGCGTTCCGACGGGCGGGCAAGCAGGTGCTCAACGGAACGGCCTTGGTCTGCGAAGCCGTAGGCGAAGCAGATCACCTCGCCGTCATCGGCGACAACGGCAAGCTCCTCGTCTTCCCCCTCGAAGAGCTCCCCGAGATGCCGAGGGGCAAGGGCGTGAAACTCCAGAACTACCGCGAAGGCGGCCTGCGAGACGCGAGCGCCTTCAAGGCGGAGGAGGGGATGACCTCGGTCGACAGCGCCGGTCGCACGCGGGTGTGGGACGACTGGCGCGATTGGCTCGGCAGAAGGGCAGGGGCGGGCAAACTGGCGCCCAAGGGCTTCCCGGCGACGAAGCGATTCCGGCCGAGGTAGCGGGCGGATAGGTGCCGCTCAACGATCCCGTCTGAAGGCTACCCACCACACAAACAGCGGCGTCAGAATTGGAAGCGCCAGAAGGATCCAGAGGCGGGGGTCCTCGCGGGCGGTTCATGTCCGTCCCTCCCAGACGCGAGGATCGCGACTGCCGTGGAAGCAGGCGATCAGGAGAACACTGTCAGCCTCGGCGCGGAAGAACAGGCCGTATGGGAATCTTCGGAGCCGGGTGCGCCGCACGTCTCTGAGGACGGCCGGGAACTGCCGAGGATTCGCCAGAATCCGGCCGATCTGATGGTCCACCTCCGATCGGAAAGCGCCGCCGAGACCTGGCGATGCCTGCTCATACCAGTCTTGGGCGGCGATCAGCTCCAGGCGGGCGGCCGGAAGGACGATCAGGGATGCGGTCACGGGGCGCGGGCGGCGAGCTCGGCCTTCAGTTGCTCCCAGGTCACGGCGTCGGCGAGATCGTCCTCTAGGGACTCCAGTCGCCGTTCCAGTTCTGACGCCTGCGCGGAAGGCAGGGGCCGCTCGTCCAGACTGTCCCACAGGTCGCCGATAAGCGTCAGGCGCTCGGACGGGCTGAGCCGGTCAATCTCGTCGCGCGTCAGGACCTTCATGGCTCGGAGGCTACGCCACGGGGGCGCCTGACTCAAGAAAGCGGACGTTGCGGCCGCTTTCTGCTGCCGCCCCACTGCGGCCGCTACCGCCGGGCCGCTGTCCCCGCCCGGTCCGCCGCGCCTTCAATCCCAGGC
>CAZBXO010000105.1:1929-12628 GCA_964495645.1 uncultured Phenylobacterium sp.
CCGCTACCGCCGGGCCGCTGTCCCCGCCCGGTCCGCCGCGCCTTCAATCCCAGGCCCCGCCACCGCCTCCAGCCGCGCCTCCAGTTCCGCGCGCGCCTGCTCCAGCGCCTCGCAGTCGTCGATGAGGACCGAGGCGCCGACGATCAGCGGGCCGTCGGCCGTGGCGATGGGGACGTTGACGACGTAGGCGCGGAACGGGCGGCCGTCGCGGCCTTTCAGCACCATCTCGCCCTGCCAGCCGTCGCCGGCTGCCAGGGTGCGCATCGCCGCGGCCGCTTCAGCCTGGCTCTGCCGCGCCGGCGTCAGGTCGAGGATGTCGCGGCCCAGCGCCTCCTCGGCGCGCCAGCCGTAGAGGCGGCTCGCCTGGCGGCTCCAGTAGCGCACGCGGCCATCGCCGTCGGTCGCGATGATCGCGACGTGAGGGAAGTCTTCGCCGAGCCCCGCCAGCGTCCGTTCGAGCCTATCGGGCAGCCCCGCGCCCGTGACCTCGCTCACGCCGGGACGGGACGAGCGCGCTCGACGCCTTCGAAGAAGTATTCCACGCCGACGCCCAGCTCACCGGCCATGCGGAACAGCCGCGTCGCCGAAATGCGATTGGCCGCGCACTCGTACTTCTGGATCTGCTGGAACCGGACCCCCAGGGCCTCGGCGAGCTCCTGCTGGGTCATCCCCAGCAGGCGTCGCCGCGCCCGCAGGCGGCGCCCGACGTGAAGGTCGAGATCGTAGTCCATGTCCGGGGCGTAGCACGGATTCAGCAATCGCGGGCACAATTCTTGTCTGCAATGTGGCCGTTCAAGTAAAAGCGTCGGCTTTCCGACCCAGTGTTCTTCCATGGTGAAGCTTCCGGGGGTCGGACATCTGCCTGCAAGCTGGCCGTCCGCCTGCGTTCAAGGCGTGGCCGCCGCCGCGGTCGCGAAGCGACTTCCACGTCCGTTTCTGACGCACCGCGCTCGCACCCTGCGCGGCATGACCGACGCCGCCACGACCCGTCATATCGCCATGCTCGAGCAGCTGACCGACTGCGTCGGCGCGCTCGCGGTGACGGCGCATGACCTGGCGATGGTGATGGTGAAGCATTCGCCGGACCGCTTCCTGGCGCTGGCCGCGGAGTCGCGGCAGTGCGCGTTTGCGGCGCGGATGGGCGTCAAGCTGATCCACCGGCTGAAGGCGGGGCCGCCTTTGGCCGCGCGGCCGGCGTCCCCGGCTGCGCCCGAGGCCCGGCCGGTCGCCGAGCGCGCCGCGCCTGAGCGTGCGGCGGCGGAGCGCGAGCAGGATCGCGAGAGCGAGTCCGAATCCGAGCCCGCCAGCCTGCCCCTGTTCCTGAAGACCCTGCGCGCCGTGGCGTCCGACGCCGAGCGCCGCAAGGCCGAGCTGCCGGCCGCCGCGCGCGAGACCGCGCTGCCGACCCTCCACGCCCTCCTGGCGAAAGCCGAGGCATCCGGGCCGCCGAGCCGTCAGGCTCCAGCGCCCGCTGCAGTCCCGCGAACGTCGCCAGCAGCGGCTCCGGCCGCCTCCACGCGGTCGCGCCTCCTGGCCAGCACCCTTGCGGCGCCGGCTCCGGGTCCTCGCCGCGACTCCGGCTGACGGGGCCGGCCGCGAGAACGCCTGCCTGAGCTTCACGCCTTGCCGGCCGCCGCCCGCCCAGCCGCGCGGCCCCGGACGCGCGCCTGCATGCGCCCTGCTCTCGCACATGGGCGCGGCGATGGGTTAGGCTCCGGTTCCGCGGCCGGAGGAGATGGCATGCACATTCGCGACCTCGTGGTCGGAGCTCTGGCGGCGGCCATGGCCGCACCGGCCGCCGCCCAGGCGCCGCCGGTGAAGCCCTTGGCCCCACGCCCCGCGCCGCCGCCGGCCCGTGGGGCCGTCGTCTACATCCTCGACCAAATTCAGACGGGGCCGCTGCCGGCCGACGTCATCGAGGCGTTGAAGCCCCTGACCCGGATGGACGACATCGAGAACCTTCTGAAGTCGCGCTCGATCGCCTTCGCCTGGCGCCGCGGCGAGCTGGACACGGCCAAGGCCGACCCCAAGTTGGTCACTCAGCTGCAGGCGTTGCCGCCGCGCGAGCCCTTCGTGGTCGGGCAGCCGAACGGGGTCATCATCAGCCTCATCGTCGGCCAGCGATAGCGCCGTCCCTGCGCAGGGTTTCGCCTGGACGGACGCGCGCTGTCAGGCGATCGCCTTGCGCCGCCGCAGCCCGGCGCCGGCCAGGCCAAAGCCCCCGATCATCAGGGCCCAGGCCGCCGGTTCGGGGACGGGCGCCGGCTGCGCATCGACCGTCGTGACCAGGATGTTGTCGATGATCGGCGATGCGTCGTACGCGCTGGCCTGGCGGAAACGCAGCGTCTCGCTGGCGGCCCCCGCGACGAACGTGAAGCCGGCCGTCGCGCCCGGATTGCTCCCTGCCGCTCCGGTGACGCCGTTGATGGTCGCGTAGTTCGCGGCGCCCACGTCGGCGTACAGCGTCCAGGCGCCGCCGGGGATGTTGTCCCCCGAGTAGAGGAAGCTGACCGCATAGGTCTGGCCGACCGTCAGGCCGGAGAGGGCGTGAGCGGCCTCGGCGACTCCGCCGCGCTCGTTCAAGAGCAGCGCGCCGTCGTCGAACGCGGGATAGGCAGCCGCCCAGAAGACGTCGCCGGTGAAGGTCCATCCGTTGGCAGCGGCGGCCCCGGCATAGTAGGTCGAGCCGAAGCGGTCGCTCGTGCTGACGAAGCCGCCACCGCCATTGAATCCGAATGAGTCGAAATTCTCGCTGAACACGGTGGTGGACGCCTGGGCGCCGCCCGCGGCCAGCGCCAGGACGGCGGCGGCCGCAGCCGCCCGGATCATGATCTGCATCGACTACCCCCACGCGCCTCTGCGCCTGGGCCCATATCTGTCGGCCGCCCGACTCGGGCAAACCCGTTCGCCCGCCCGGCGAACGCGGGCTCGGCTTCGCAACTCCCGGCGCCCGCCAGCAACGCTACAGGTTGTTTCGGCCGCACGCGTCGCGCGAGCCTGTGCGCCGCCATTCTGAGGCGGAATGGCGGTAGGACCCGGCCCATCCCGCCCGACTGGCGCGGCGCAGGCGTCTCACGCCGCGCCTACGAATCCCCCGGCGGCGCCGCCACCGGCGCCCTGAGCACCACGTCCGCATCCGCGTATGCCGTCAGCATCGTGCCGCGCCGCAGCGACGTATCCTTGCCCTTGATGAGCGGCGTCACCGGCCAGAAGATCAGCGCCGAGACCACCTGCGTCACGGTCCGGTGGCCGCCCTTGCGGGCGCGCACGGCGCGCAGGGGGATCTCCGCCTCGCCGACCTTCAGGTAGTCCAGCCGCACCCGGAGCTTGCCGGTCCGCCCGAGGAAGCCGTTGGCGCGCGCATCGTCGACCACCCCGACGCCGCGGTAGCCTGCGGGCAGCACCGTTCCGTCGGGCAGCTCCACGTCCTCAGCGAGTGTGAAGGTGAAGCGGTCGCCCTCCTGGGCGGTCCGCGAGCGCAGCGTGTCTTCCAGACGCACCGGAAACGCGGTCCCTTCTGGCGCGATGACCTGCGCCGCCCCTGGCGTGGCCGTAAGCGACAGGGCGGCCAGCACGGCCGCGAACGCGATCGTCTTCATCGTTGTGAACATCCCCGAGTGCGACCGGCGCGCATCGACCGGCTCGCTACAGTCAAGCTTGGGCCCCTGAACGGCGCCTGAACGGCGCAGCGCGCCTCGGGGCGCATCCCCCACCCTCCCGCAACCGTCGGCGGCCGCACTCGCCTGTTGCGCGAACGCCGTTGTTCCGGCTGCGCCCCGGGCGCAAGCTGAGGGGTCAAAGGGAGGCTCCGCACATGCGCTTGCGTTCCATCCTGGTTTCCGCCCTGGCCTGCGCCGCCCTGCCGGCCGCCGCCTCGGCCGCGGCGATCGACTTCACCGACGACTTCACCGGCGGCCCGTCGGCGCACTGGTCCAGCTATACCGGCGACTGGTATGGCCACGACGGCGTCTACGAGGCGCGTTTCCCGAGCAACAGCCCCACCACGCTCGCGTCGCTCGACTTCGACCTGATCGGCGCGCTCACCTTCGAGGCCGACGTCAACGACCTCGCGGACGGCGGCCTGTGGATCAACACCGACGGCACCAATCAGAATGGGGTGCTGCTGGTGCTGGGTGGAGATGGCTACGGCCCGTCGGGCGGCGCCTTCGGGGGCACGGCGATCTACTGGCACACGGTGAGCGGCGGCGCCTTCTCCGGGGCGCTGAACCACGTGGCTGGCGTGTTCACGCCCGGCGACGATCACCACATCCGCGTGACCTATTCAGGCGGCGTCTACGAGGCGTTCGTCGACGGGGTGTCGCGCACCACGCTCAACTACGGCGCCCTGACGGGCGGCCGCGTCGGCCTCTACGACGAGTGGGGCCCGATGACCTTCGACAACGTCCACCTCGTCGGCCAGGTCGCTGTGCCGGAGCCGGCGGCATGGACCCTGATGATCGGGGGCTTCGGTTTCGCGGGCGCCGCCCTGCGCCGCCGTCGAGCGGTCGCCGCCTGACGCCGCGATCTCCGCCGTCGGTCCGGGTCGCCGCCGCTAGGCCGCCTGCGCGTCCCGACGCTGCGGCTCCGGGGCCCACGCCGGGACGCCCTCGAAGAAGTACTCGATGCCCACACCCAGTTCGCGGGCCAGCTGCCACAGGCGGCAGGCTGTGAGGCGGTTGGCGGCGCACTCGTACTTCTGGATCTGCTGGAAGCGCACGCCGATGGCCTCGCCCAGCGCCTGCTGGGTGATCCCCAGCAGCCGCCGCCGCGACCGCAGCCGTCGCCCCACGTGGATGTCGATGTCGTAGCCCATGACGTTAGCCCTAAACGGCCAGGCCGGCGCCGATCGTGATCGCTCCGTGAAAGTCGCGCGAAAAGTGCAGCTTCAAGCGCCATTGGTGTCGGGCCCAGGGCGCGCGCCCCTCTGCCTCACAACCGGTGATTGACGATTCAGCCGACTTCGCGGGATGCTGCCGGCGAGCTGTCGGGGAGAAGGCAGATGGTCGAGATCGTCGCGGCGCCGCCGTTCACCTGGGAGACGCTGGTTCAGGCGGTGGCGGCGGTCGGTGCGCTGGGTGCGGCGTCCGTGGGCCTGGTGGACGCCACCAAGTTCGCCCGCGGCGGCGTCTCCAACGCCGGCTATCGGGCGCTGCAGGCCGGGCTGAAGCCCTACGCCGCCGCCTTCAGGAAGGCGATCGGCGCGGACTGGGAGGACGGCTTCCGCAACGCCTGGCTGAATGGCGCGGCCAAGGCCGACCAGCTTTCCGGCGCCCGCAACTACATCCGCCTGGGCCTGGCCCAGAGCACGGTCGACGACCTGACGCCGGTCATCCCCGTCGACGTGAAGGCCTTCCGCACCGCGGTCGGCAAGATCGAGGCCGGCAAGCCGCTCACGCCGCAGGAATTCGACCTCGTCGGTCGCTTCGACGCCTCCGTCGACGCGCGCCTGGGCGCCGCCTACGATCGCGCCGAGCAGATCTACAGGAGCGGGGCGCGGACAGCCGCGGGCGGCGTCTCGATCGGCCTGGCGCTGCTCGCGTGGTGGATCGTGCTCGCGGCCGACGCGAAGTACTTCGGCCTGTCGCTGCTGGCCGGCATCGTCGCCGTGCCGATCGCCCCGGTTATCAAGGACCTGCTTTCCGCGCTCTCCGCCTCGGCGTCGGCGGCCAAGGCGCTCAAGCCCGGGTCGTGACCCTCTTCATCAACATGCGCCGCCTCACCGTCGGCGGCGGGCTCACCAAGGAGGCCTATGTCCTGGAGGGCGCCGCGCTCGGCGACCTGCGCACGCTCACCTGGGCGGAAGCGCGGGCCCGCATGGGCGCGAAGAAGCTCCTGATCTTCTGCCACGGCTTCAACGTCGGCATGCAGGGCGGCGTCGATTGCGCGGTGAAGATGGAGGCGTTCCTGAAGCCGCAGGCCGATGAGTGCTACCTGGCGGTGCTCTGGCCCGGCGACTTCGTGGTGCCGGTGGTCAACTACTCGTTCGAGTACAAGGACGCCGTCGACGGCGGCAAGCTGCTCGCCGCCTTCATCGCCACGCGTTGCGCGGCCGCGCCGGCGATCTCCCTCGGCTCGCACAGCCTGGGCGGGCGCCTGGTGCTGGAGGCGATCGCCGGCGCCGGCCGCTCCATCGCGAACATGTGCCTGGCCGCCCCGGCCGTCGACGCCAGCTGCCTGACCAAGCGCTTCGCGCCTCAGCTCAGCAAGGTGGGCAGCCTGTCGGTGCTCGCTTCGAAGGAGGACCAGGTGCTGCGCTGGGCCTATCCGCTCGGCGACTTCTTCAGCGATGTCTTCGGCGACGACGATTCCGCGTTCGGCGGCGCACTCGGCCGCGCCGGTCCACGTCCGGCCGCTCCCGATCCGCCGGTGACCTCGTGGACCATCCCGTCGAAAGAGAAGTACGGCCACGGTAGCTATGTGCCGGGCGCGGCCTATACGCCGGGGCAGGCCAAGCCCCCGCAGTGGGTGAAGGCCACCCGGTACTGGGGCGCCGCCATGCGCGGCCAGCCCGTGCCCTGGTAGGCCTCAGCCCCCGAGGAGCCTCACCGGGTCCAGCACCGTGCCCGGCGGATAGTGGTCCCCGAGCAGCATCATCCCCTCGAGGGTCGTCGCCGCCCCAATCGAAAGGCTCCCGTCGGGTTCCTCGCTCACCGCGCCGAGCTTCGCGATGGTCATCCTCCGAGCGCTGCCCGGCGTCTCGGCCACGGAGATTGTCCACTCGTCGGGTCCACCTTCGACCCACGGGTCGATGACGCTCACCGAGAGCAGTCCGCCGTGCGCGCAGAAGCTCACCTGGCCCATGAAACGGCCTGCGCCCCTGAGCGCGCCGCCGTCCAGGACGAGGTCACCCTCTGCGGTAGCCGGGAACACGAACGTCCCGTCCGCCACCCGGGTCGCGCCGGCGGCAGCCGCGATGGTCCCGCCGCTCGCTTCCACGTAGGCGCGGAAGCTCTGCTTCACGCCCCAACCCAGGCTTGTCACCCGCATGCTCGAAGCCTGCCCCAGCCGCGCGTCGCGGGAAAGAGCGGTGCGGATTGCCGGGCTGCGCGAACGCGCGGCGCAAGAGGGCGCCGAAGCCCGCGCCGGCGACGATTCGAGCCGAGGGGCGCTCAACCCCATGCTCGTCGTTTCCGACCATGACGGTTGGGAAGGGGATGACGAACGGCAATCATTGGCGCAGCTTGTCGCCATGAGCCGCCTCATAGCCCTCGTCCTCGCCGCCACCCTCGCCGCGTCGCCCGCCGCCGCCAAGGGCCTCGCCGTCTCCACCGACTGGCTTGCGAAGCGCGCCGGCGAACGCGACCTCGTGGTCCTGCAGGTCGGCGACCGCGCCGGTTACGAGGCCGGCCACATCCCGGGCGCGCGCCTGGTGAACCTGGCCGACCTCGCCAAGCCGATGGGCGGCGATGCGCTGACGCTGGAGATGCCGGATGCCGCCACCCTGCACGACCGCCTCGCGGCCCTTGGGATCTCCGACCGCTCGACGATCGTCGTGGTCCCCACCCGCGAGGGCATCCAGTCCGCCACCCGAGTGGTCTTCACCCTGCAGACCGCGGGGCTCGGCGCCCGCACCCGCCTGCTCTCCGGCGGGACCACCGCCTGGGCCGCCGAGAACCGCCCGCTGAGCAAGGATGTTCCGGCCACGGGCGCCGGCAAGCTCTCGCCGCTGAAGATGCAGCCGCTGGTCGTCGACGCCGCCTTCGTCCGCGCCCACCTGTCGGCGCCCGGCTACGCGGTCGTCGACGCCCGCGCCCCCGACTTCTATTCCGGCGCCCGGGCCGGCGGGAACGCCCAGCGCCCGCACAAGGCCGGCCACATTCAGGGCGCCAGGAGCGTGCCCTTCAACACGGTCACCACCGCCGACCTGAAGCTCGCCTCGCCCGAGGAGATCGCCGCGAAGTTCAAGGCCGCCGGCGTGAAGAAGGGCGACACCGTCATCGCCTACTGCCACGTCGGCCAGCAGGCGACCGCCACCTACGTGGCCGCCCGCGAACTCGGCCTGAAAGCGGTCGTCTACGACGGCTCCTTCGAGGAGTGGTCGCGCCAGGACGGTCCCGTCGAGACCTCGAAGTAAGGCAACCCCCCTCCTAGCCGGCGCGTTTGCCCCGCCCGAAGGGACAACGACGCATGAGCGCCAGATGAACGGCGTGCCCACCGCCCGGTCAGGTGGACCCGCTTAGAATGCGCTCCGAAGTAAGGAGTATGCCATGAAGAAGCTTTTCATAGCCGCCCTGGCCGCCACGACGGCCTTGACCGGCTTCGTCGGCACGGCTTCGGCCCAGCCCTACCGCTACCACGCCCAGGACCGCTATCGCGATTCCGACCGCGATGGCCGGCCGGACTACCGCGAGTGGAACCGCGACCGCGACCGTGACGGCCGCCCCGACCAGTACGACCGTCGCGACAACCGCCGCGGCGACCGCTGGGATCACCGTCGCGGCGACCGCCAGTTCCGCTACTACGGCGGCGGCTACGGCTGGGACGGCTATCGCGGCCGCTGGCGCCAGGGCGACCGGTTCACGCACTACCGCAACCGCGCCTACTACATCGACAACTACAGCTACTACGGCCTGCCGGCCCCGCGGCCGGGCTACCGCTACTACCGTGACGACAACGGCGACGTCGTCATGGCCGCCATCGCTTCCGGCATCATCGGCATGATCGTCGGCGGCGCGCTGAGCGACAACGACCACCACTACCGTCGATACTAGGCCGTTGACCGACTGAGGCCGCCGGTTCGCCGATCCGTAGCTGCGGACGGAAGACCGGCGGCCTTTCCATGGGCGCATGCTTCATCGCCGCGCCCTGCTGGCCGCCGCCGGCCTCGCCCTGCCCACTGCCGCCTTCGCGCAGACCGCCGGACCCATCAGGTTCAAGCCCCAGCGGGGCGACGAGGTCGACGCCGAGCGCGGCGTCTTCGAGGTCCCAGAGGACCGCCGCAACCCGAACTCCCGCAAGATCAAACTGACCTACGTCCGCTTCCGCTCGACCGCGGCGAAGCCCGGCCACCCCATCGTCTACCTTGCCGGCGGTCCCGGCGGGACCGGCTCCGGGACGGCCCAGGGCGCCCGCTTCCCGATCTTCATGGCGTTGCGCGAGGTCGCCGACGTCATCGCCTTCGACCAGCGCGGCACGGGCCTCTCCAACCACATCCCGCGCCGTCCGACCCCGCCCGGACCGCCGCCGGTGCTGACCCGCGACGGGCTGACCGCCCACATCCGCAGCGGCGTGCAGACCGCCTTTGCCGAATGGGAGAAGGCCGGCGTCGCCATGCGGGGCTACAACACCAACGAGAGCGCCGACGACATCGACGACCTGCGCCGGCACCTTGGCGCCGAGAAGATCCATCTCTGGGGCATCAGCTACGGCTCGCACCTGGGCCTGGCCTGCCTCAAGCGCCACGGCGATCGCATCGATCGCGTCTGCCTCGCCAGCCTCGAAGGCCAGGATCAGACCGTGAAGAGTCCCGGCCAGTGGGACGTCTACCTGCGCCAGGTCGAACGTCTGATGCATCAGGATGCCGAGGCGCGCGCCGCGGTTCCGGACCTGTTGGCCCTCATGCGCAGGGTGCATGCCCGCCTGGAGAACGACCCGGTCACCGTGACCCTGCCTTGGCGGGGTCAGCCGACGCCGTTCAAGGTCGGGGGGTTCCCGATGCAGATGCTGGCCGGCTCGTTCTCGGCCAATCCGCCAACGCTGGCGATGCTGCCCGGCATCTATCGCCAGCTGGACGCCGGCAAATTCGACATGCTGCCGCCCTACATGGGCCAGCTGGCGGGGGTGCTGCTCGTGGAGGGCATGCCCGAGGCCATGGACCTAGCTTCCGGCATCTCACGGACGCGGCTGGCGCGGATCCAGCGCGAGATGAAGACGGCCGTGGTGAGCGATGCGCTCAACTTCCCCATGCCTCACCTCCTGCGCGCCGTGCCCGGCTTCGATCTCGGAGAGGACTTCCGGGCCCCGATTCGCATCCCGCACCGGACCCTCCTGGTCGCCGGCTCCCTCGACGGCCGCACCGTGCTGGCCGAACAGGCCGAGGTCGCCGCCCAGTTCCGCGACAAGGCCCAGGTGCTGGTCGAGAACTCCGGCCACAACGTCTTCGAGGCCCATCCGCAGGTGCAGGACCTCATCGTCCGCCACTTCAAGGGCGAGCGGGTGTCGGATACGAAGCTCACCATCCCGCCGCCGAAGTTCCGCGTCTGACCTTCCTTTCGCGGTCGAAGCTGGCTATCGGAGCCGGCCATGACCGAGATCGTCGACATCACCGCCCGGGAGATCCTGGACTCCCGGGGCAATCCCACCGTCGAAGTCGACGTTATCCTGGAGGACGGCTCCATGGGCCGGGCCGCGGTGCCGTCGGGCGCCTCCACCGGCGCCCACGAAGCCGTCGAGAAGCGCGACGGCGACAAGAAGCGCTACGGGGGCAAGGGCGTCCTGGCCGCCGTCGACGCCGTCAACGGCGAGATCTACGACGCGCTCTCCGGCTCCGACGCCGAGGACCAGCGCCGCATCGACCGGATGCTGATCGAGCTGGACGGCACGGCCAACAAGAGCCGCCTGGGCGCCAACGCGATCCTGGGCGTCAGCCTGGCCACCGCCAAGGCGGCCGCCAGTTCGGCCGCGCTGCCGCTCTACAAGTACGTGGGCGGGGTTTCGGCCCGCGTCCTGCCGGTGCCGATGATGAACATCATCAACGGCG
>CAZBXO010000106.1:0-12605 GCA_964495645.1 uncultured Phenylobacterium sp.
CCCTTGGGCTTCGGCTTGGGCTTGCCTTCCTTGGGCTTGCCTTCGGCGGTCCGCGGCGCCTTCGGCTTCGAGGGCCGCGCAGCGCTCCGCGGCGGCGGCGCCTCGCCTTCGACGAACGGATTGCGGCTGGAGCGCAGGCTGACCCTGAGCGGCACGCCCGGTAGATCGAAGCTCTCGCGCAGCGAATTGATCAGGTAGCGTCGGTAGCTCTCCGGCAGCTGCTCCGCGCGCGTCGAGAACAGCACGAACGTCGGGGGCCTCGCCTTGGTCTGGGCCATGTACTTGGGCTTGATCCGCCGTCCGTTCACCGACGGCGGCGGGTGGCGCTCGGTGGCCATGCGCAACCAGTCGTTCAGGTCGCGCGTCTTCACCTTGGTCGACCAGTCCGCGTGGGTCTTGAACACCGCCGGCATCAGCCGGTCGAGCCCCCGGCCGGTCTCCGCCGACAGCGCCACGATCGGCGCGCCCCGCACCTGCGGCAGCTTGCGGGTGGTTTCCTCGATCAGCTCGGCCAGCACGCTCTGCTGGTCCTCGACCAGATCCCACTTCGCCAGCACGAAGACCAGGCACCGCCCCTCCCGTTCGACCAGGTCGGCGATCTGCAGGTCCTGGATCTCCAGCGGGTGGGTGGCGTCCATGATCAGCAGCACCACCTCGGCGAAGGTGATAGCGCGGATGGTGTCGGCCGTGGAGAGCTTCTCCAGCTTCTCCTGCACCTTGGCCTTGCGCCGCAGGCCGGCGGTGTCGACCAGCCTTACCGGTCGGCCCTCCCACTCCCAGTCGACGGGAATGGCGTCACGTGTGATCCCGGCCTCGGGGCCGGTCAGCAGGCGGTCCTCGCCGATCAGCCGGTTGACCAGGGTCGACTTGCCGGCGTTCGGGCGGCCTACGATGGCGATCCGCACCGGCTTGTCGCCCAGTTCGCCTTCGTCCTCGTCGTCCTCCGAGGGACCCGCGGCGAGGATCGCGGCGTAGAGGTCGGTCATACCCTCGCCGTGCTCCGCCGAGATCGGGATCGGCTCGCCGAAGCCCAGGCCCCAGGCGTCGAGGATACCCGCGTCGCCCCGCGCGCCCTCGGCCTTGTTGGCGGCCAGCACCACCGGCTTGCCGGTCTTGCGCAGCACCTCGGCGAACACCTCGTCGCCGGGCGTCACGCCCTCACGGCTGTCGACCACGAAGAGCGCCACGTCCGCTTCGGCCACCGCCCGCTCGGTCCCGGCGCGCATGCGCGCTTCCAGGCTCTCGTCGGTGACGTCCTCGAAGCCGGCGGTGTCGATCAGCTCCAGGTCCAGGTCGCCCAGCCGGCCGGTCCCAAACCGCCGGTCGCGGGTCACGCCTGGGCGATCGTCGACGATGGCGAGCTTGCGCCCCGCCAGCCGGTTGAACAGCGTGGACTTGCCGACGTTCGGCCGCCCGACGATGGCCAGTTTCAGCGCCATGCCCGCAGCCTAACGAGTCGTCAGCGAATAGCGACCAGCGTCGCCTCGTCGGTGACGACATAGACGGTGTCGCCCATCACGATCGGGCTCATCAGCGCCGGACCGCCCAACTGCACTCGCTTCTGGATCTCGCCGGTCTTGGCGCTCACCGAGAGGAGCTCGCCGGTCTGGCCCACGATCAGGAGGCGGTCGTTGACCATCACGGGACCGGACCACAGCGGCCGCGCCACCCGCTTGCCGCCAAGGCCCAGGACGCCGCCCTTCTTCTTGGCCTTCTTCCCCTCGTTGAGGTCGCGGATCCAGTAGACCTGTCCGGTCTCGCGGGAGGCGCAGACGAGCTGGCCGGTCTTTGAGACCACATAGACCACGTCGCCGGCCGGCCATGGCGTGGTCACGCCCACCACCGGGAGGCTCCAGCGCGCCTGGCCGGTGCGCAGATCGGTGGCCGAGAACACGCCCGAGTGGCTCACCGCGAAGACGTCGCCGTTGTAGATCGCCGGGCGGCCCGGGATGTCGCGGATCTCGGAGAGCGCGCTGGTGCGGCTCGCCCGCGACAAGGCCTCGTTCCACAGATCATTGCCGTTGGCGGCGCGAAGGGCGATCAACTCGCCGGAGCCGAAAGCGGCCACCACCGTGTCGCCGAACACCGCGGGGCTCGAGGCCGCCAGGATCCGCGCCGACTCCGTCAGCGCCTGGTAGGTCCAGCTGGGCTGTCCGGTGGCGATGTCGAAGGTGAGCAGGGTGTTGTCCAGCGAAACCGCCATCACCCGCCCGCCGACGATAGTCGGGGCCCCATGCACGGCCTCGGAGGTCCGCGTCCGCCACCCGACCCGGCCGGTGGCGGCGTCCAGCTGCAGCATCTGGCGGAAGCCCGAGGAAACGTAGAGCTTGCCGTCGGCGAAGGCCATGCCGCCGCCGAATGCCTGGCGGTCGCGCTTGTTGTCGCCGGGATTTGTGTTGGTTTTCCAGATTTGCGAGCCGGTGCGGGCGTCCAGCGCCGCGACGCGACCGTCGCCATCCATCACGTAGACGCGGCCTGCGGCAGCCACCGGCGGCGCCGTCACGTAGTGGCCACGCTTGGAGCCCTGCCCGAAGCCCTTGCGCCAGACGACCGACAGGTTCGGCGCCGCATCGAGATTGCCCGGCGCCTGTTCCGGCACGCCACCCGGCAACGGCCAGGCGTCCAGTTTCACTGGCTGCGGCAAGGCGAAGTCGACGCCCTTCAGCGCCTCCGCCGGCTCCAGCACCTGGTCGGCGGGGACGATCGAGATGCGCTGCCCTTCGCTCGCGGTCTCAGCCGGGCCCTCGTCTTTCCGGTCGAAGGGGTTGAGTTTGCTGACCGTCGAACACCCGGACGCGCCGACGGCGGCGATCAGCGTGATCGCCAGGAGAGTCCGCGGACGCCGGATCATCGAGGCGCGCCCGCGCCCGGCATGCCCGGCGGTGGCGCGATCGTCGCGCCCGGCGGGACCATCATCGGCGCCGGCGTGGCGCCCGCGGCCTTGACCACCGCCGGCAACTGCTTGGCCGAACCGGAGTCGATCAGCCCCACGGCGGCCTGGGCCCGTTGTTGCAGGCTCTCCGGCGCGCCCAGCGCTTGCTGGATCAGCAGGAACTCACCACGGGCGCCGGCGGTGTCGCCGGCCTGCAGCCGCGCGAACGCCAGCGCCTCACGCGCCTGCAGCCGGTACGGCCGGCCTTCTGCCATCAGCGGCGTCAAACGCCCCTCCATGTCCTTCAGCGAGGCGGTGTCCATCAGGGCGAAGGCGGATTTGAGGCGCGCGACGTCGCCCACGATCGGGTCCGGCGCGGCCTTGGCGGCCTCATCGAACAGGCGCGCGGCTTCGGCGGCCTTCTTCTCCTGCAGCGCGAAGGCCGCAAGGTGCATCAGCGACAGGGCTTTGTAGGACCCGGCCTGCGATTTGGAGACCTCGGTCCACAGCTTCCGGGCTCCGGCTTCGTCCTGCTTCTGCATGGCCTCGATAGCGGCGGCGTAGTTCTCCGATGCCTGGGCGATCGTCTGCCGGCGCCAGTAGTCGTAGCCCCAGTAGCCGAGCGTCACGATGAGCGCGATCGCGGCGATGCCGATGGCCCACGGCATCAGCTTGCGGGCAAGTTCCCGGTAGCGGTCGGAGCGGAGCTGCTCCTCGACCTCTTCGAACAGATCGGTCACGTGATGGGGACTCGCCTTGAAAGTGGGTCTTCGACAGAGGGGCGGAACCTATAGCGCACCGTGCGGCGCCTCAAGTGCGCCGGCCGCTATGCGGCGTCAGAGCCGTCCCGCCTCGGACAGCCGGTCGCGCAGCCACAGGCGCGCCGGCGGCAGGGGGCGGTTCAGGGGGCCGAAGATGAAGGCCTCGAGGAAGTGAGCCGTGAGGTCCAGGCCGGAGCCCACATCGCCGGCCGCCAGCCTCACCTGGGTGGAGAGCATGAAGGGCGGCAGGGCCAGCAGCCGGTCCTTGTAGGGTTCGCCGGCCTCGCGGCTGACCGCTCGGCCGGTCCGGGGGCTTACGTAGATCAGGTCGTCGGTGGAGCCGGTCGACGCACATTTGGAGAGATCGAGGCCGAAGCCCAGGTCCTGCAGCAGGCCGGCCTCGAAGCGGACGAAGACGGCGGGCCAGATGTCGGCGTCCGCCAGCGCCGACGTCAGCGCCTCGAAGGCCAGGAAGGCGCCGGGATGCGGCTCGCGCTCTGGCAGGGCGCCGGCCGCGACCGCCGCGGCGGCCGCCAGGCCCGCGAGCGCCAGCGGGTCGTCGAACAGCGCCGAGGGCCCCTCGCCCTCCGGCTCCAGGCCGGCCGAGCCCAGCTGGTCGGAGACGCGGGCGCGGTAGCGGGCGGTGACCCGTGCGCCCGGCATCAGGAACGGCTTCATCTTGCGTGAGGCCCCACCGGCCACATGGGCCGCGTACTTGCCGTGCGACGCGGTCAGGAGCTCGACGATCGCGCCGGTCTCGCCGTGCGCGCGCGCCGCCAGCACGAAGGCGTAATCCTCAAACTCCATCATCCCGAGGTGCGAGGTTCAGGCGTCGAAGTCCAGCCCCACGGGGCCGTAGAACTCGCGCTTGTCGGCCCAGCGCTCATCGACGCTGACGTGCAGGAAGAGGTGCACCGGCCGGTCGAGGATCTGGGTCAGGTCCTCGCGCGCCTTCTGGCCGATCCACTTCAGCGTCTGGCCGCCCTTGCCGAGGACGATAGGCCGCTGGCCCTCGCGCTCCACGTAGATGGTCTGCTCGATGCGCACCGAGCCGTCCTTGCGCTCCTCGAAGGCGGTCGTATCGACGGCCGCCGAGTACGGCAGCTCCTCGTGCAGGCGCAGGTAGAGCTTCTCCCGCGTGATCTCGGCGGCCAACAGCCGCGCCGGCAGGCCGGCGGCCTGGTCCTCGGGATAGAGCCAGGGCCCCTCGGGCATCATCCCCGCCAGCCGGGCCTTGAGGTCGTCGACGCCAGAGCCGGTCTTCGCCGAGATCATGAAGGCCTCGGAGTAGGCGCCGGTCGCGAACAGCGTCTGCGAGACGCCGAGCAGGTCCTCCCGCTTGACGCCGTCGATCTTGTTCAGCGCCAGGATCGCCTGTTTGCCGGAGGCCTTCAGGCCTTCCACGATCGTGTCTACGTCGGCCCGGGCCTTGCGGTCGGCCGGGCTGTCGTGGAGCTGCGCGGCCACGTCCACCAGGTGGACGACGGCGTCGGCGTCCTCGGCCCCGCCCCAGGCGGCGCGCACCATCGCGCGGTCCAGCCGGCGACGCGGCTGGAAGATCCCCGGGGTGTCCACGAGCACGATCTGAGCGTCGCCGGCCATCGCCACGCCGCGCACCGGAAATCGCGTGGTCTGCACCTTCTGGGTGACGATGGAGACCTTGGCCCCGACCAAGCGGTTGGTCAGCGTCGACTTGCCTGCATTGGGCGCGCCGATGATCGCGGCGAAACCGGCTCGGCTCATGGGACGTCATCCATCGCCGGTGGCGGTCCCTCGCGCTTGAGCAGCATGTGCTGGGCGGCCGCCTTCTCCGCTGCTTGCCGAGAGCGGCCCTCGCCGCGTTCTGACGGGAAGCCCGTCACCCGCACCTCGACCGTAAAGCACGGCGCATGACTCGGACCCGTGCGGTCGATCACCTCGTACTCCGGCAGCGGCTTGCCCATGCCTTGCACCCACTCCTGCAGCTGGGTCTTGGGATCCTTCGACCGCGGCTCGTCGAGCCGGGCGAACTCCTCCTCCCAGAACTTCAGGAAGAACGCGCGTGCTGTCTCCAGGCCCCCGTCGATGTAGAGCGCCGCGATCAGCGCCTCGCAGGCGTCGCCCAGCACCGCATCGGACTTGCGCGCGCCGACCTTGGTCGCCGAAGCCGACATGCGGAGCGCGTCCGGCAGTCCGGCGCGCTTCGCGGCCCGCGCGCAGGCGTGATAGTTCACGAGCGACGCCAGGAGCCGGCTCATCTCGCCCTCCCGGGCATCCGGATCGAGCGCCATCAGCCGCTCGGCCGCGCAGAGGTTCAGCACCCGGTCGCCCAGGAATTCCAGGCGTTCGTTGTGGCGCACCTCGCGCGCGCCGTCGCCGACCGAGGCGTGGGTCAGGGCGCGCTCCAGGAGATCACGGTCGGCGAAGGCGTGACCGACCCGGCGTTCGAGCTCCGCGACGGCGGCGTCGCGGGCGTTCATTGCAGCAGGGTGAAGAACCGGCTGGGCCGCGCGTCGAGAATCCAGGTCCACGGCTTGAAGATCGACGCCTCGGGCTTCCAGGACAGCAGGATGATCTGCGCCTTGCCCTCGAGGTTCTCGGCCGGGACGTAGCCGACGCCGCCGCGGGCCGGGTTCACCCGGCTGTCGGAGGAGTTGTCCCGGTTGTCGCCCATCAGGAAGTAGTAGCCCTCCGGCACGATGTAGACGTCGGTGTTGTCGTATTCGTTGTCCGGCCCGAAGTCCTGGGTGACGTAGGCTTTGCCGTTGATCTGCTCGCGGAAGCGCGGCACGTCGGCGGTGTATCCTGGCGGCACGATCGCCTTGATCGGGGTCATCGGCTGATGCGGCACCGGCTTGTCGTTCAGGTAGAGGACGCCGCCCTTCATCTGCACGCGATCCCCCGGCAGGCCGATCATCCGCTTGACGTAGTCCATCTTGGTGTCGCTCGGCAGCTTGAACACCACGATGTCGCCGCGGTGCGGCTCGCGGGCGAAGATGCGGCCCTTGAACAGCGGCGGACTGAACGGGATCGAGTGCTTCGACCAGCCGTAGCTGTATTTCGAGATGATGATGTAGTCGCCCTCGTAGAGGTTCGGCTCCATCGACGCCGACGGGATCGTGAAGGGCTGGAAGAAGATCACGCGCAGGAAGAGCGCGATCAGCAGCGCGTAGACCACCGTCTTGACGATCTCGACGAACTCGTTGGCGGCGCCGCCCTTCTTCTCGGTGGTGGTGGTCTCGGACATTCAGGAACCCAGGCGTGTTTCGGTCGAGGGCCACATACGGAAGGTCGCCCACCCGCGCCAGCGCGAACTTGTCCGGACAGCCGGTCCGGACGTCGCAGCACGTTCCGATGACGCCGGCGGATCAGCGGCTGCACTCCCAGGTGACCCGGCATATCTAGCCTGAGGAGCCAGGAGACCCGCCTATGCCTACCCGCGAGACCGTCGAGGCCTTCGTGGCCCAGGTGCTGAACGGCGACCACGTGGAGGCGATCCGCGACTGGTACGCCGAGGACGCTTCCATGCAGGAGAATCAGGATCCGCCCCGCACCGGGCGTGAGGCGCTGATAGAGGGCGAGCGCCAGACGCTGGCTCGGGTTCAATCGATGCAGACCGAGCTCCTGGCGCCGCCCCTGGTGCACGGCGATCACGTGGCGATCCGCTGGCGCTTCACCAGCACGAGCCGGCGCGGGACGGTTCGGGTGCTGGACGAGGTCGCCTGGCAGGAATGGCGAGGCGACAGGATCTGGCGCGAGGTGTTCTTCTACGACCCGAAACAGATCACCGGGTGACGCGGACCATGACGCTGACGCTCTACGCCCACCCGTTCTCGTCCTACTGCCAGAAGGTGCTGGTCGCCCTCTGGGAGAACGACGTTCGGTTCACCTACCGCAACCTGGAGGAGCCGGGCGCGAGCGAGGCGATGGGCCGGCTGTGGCCGATCGGCAAGATGCCCGTTCTGGTCGACGGCGAGCGCGCCGTGGCCGAGTCCAGCATCATCATCGAGCACCTCCAACTGTATCACCCCGGCCGAGTCCGGCTGATCCCGGACGACCCAAAAGCCGCGCTCGAAGTGCGTTTCCTGGACCGCTTCTTCGACAACTACGTGATGAGCGCCATGCAGCAGCCGGTGGCCGAGGCGTTGCGGGAAGGCGGCCGCAAGGAGCTGGCGCTGACCGAGGCTCAGATCGCGCTGGAGCGCGCCTACGCCTGGCTCGAAGGCAAGCTGGGTGAGCGCACCTGGGCCGCAGGAGAAGCCTTTACCCTCGCGGACTGCGCGGCCGCGCCATCCCTCTTCTACGCAGACTGGGTCTGCCAGATCGGCGACGCCTTCCCGCGGGTCCGCGCGTACCGCGCCCGCCTGCTCGCCAAGCCATCGATGGCCCGGGCCGTGGAGGAGGCTCGCCCCTACCGCCCCTATTTCCCGCTGGGCGCGCCGGATCGGGACTAGAGGGGGTCAGCGAGGACCGCGGCGATCACGCTCCAAGACCGCGCAACGTCGGGATGATCGCCGGAGAAGCCGGCGCACAGGATCAGCGCCTTCCACAGCGCCCAGCCGCAGGCGCGGGCCCATGTTCCGGCATCGAGCGGGAGTGCATTGCGGAACGCAGCCCTGCTAGCGCCCTCGAACAGGGTCCAGGCGATGGCGAGGTCGCAGGCGGGATCGCCGACACCGCAGATGCCCCAATCAATCACCGCCGCCAGGCGGCCGTCGCGCACGAGCAGGTTCCCGGCGGCGACATCCCCGTGGACCCACACCGGCGAGCCCTGCCAGGCTGACGCGCGCGCCGCGTCCCAGATGGCGGCCGCGGCGGCGGTGTCGACCTTGCCCTGCAGGGCTTGAAGCGCGCGCCGGGTCTCGGCGTCATAGGTCGCGAGCGGACCGCCGCGGAAGAAGTTGTGCGCCCCGGCGGCTGGTCCGCGGGGTTCTATGCGATGGAGTGCGGCGAGGAAGCCGGCGAGCTCCATGGCGAGTCGGCAGAGGTCGGCCGGCGGCGCGGCCAGCACGCTCTCGCCCTCGATCCAGCGGATGACCGACCACCGCCAGGAGTAGCCCTCGCCCGGTTCGCCGACGGCGACCGGTTCGGGAACAGCGACCGGCAGCTGCGGCGCGAGGATCGGCAGCCACACCTGCTCCTTCTCCACCTGGGGCGCATAACGGCCTGCCCGCGGCAGGCGCAGCGAGAGGTCGTCGCCCAATCGGAAGGTCCGGTTGTTCACCCCGCCGGGAACGACGCGGCGGATCGGCAGATGCGCCCACTGCGGGAACTGCGCGGCCACGAGGCGGGCGGCCAGGTCCTCGTCGATCTTGGGCCGCGGAGCGTCCATCCCGCTAGGCCGGCAGCGCCTCGATGATCACGAATGCCTGGGCATAGGGATGGTCGTCGGTGAGGGTCAGGTGGATGACGGCTCGGTGCCCCGATGGAGTCATCTCCGCCAGGCGCGCGGCCGCGCCGCCGGTCAGGGCCATGGTCGGCTGGCCGGAGCGCATGTTGACAACGCCCATGTCGCGCCAGAAGACGCCGCGGCGCATGCCGGTGCCCAGCGCCTTGGCGCAGGCCTCCTTGGCGGCGAAGCGCTTGGCGTAGCTGGCGGCGGCGTCGGCCTTGCGCTCCGAGCGCGTCCGCTCGATGTCGGTGAAGACCCGCTCCTTGAACCGGTCGCCGAACCGGTCGAGCGAGTTCTGGATCCGGCGGATGTCAGAGAGGTCGGAGCCCAGGCCGAGGATCATGCGGCCCGCACAGAACGGGCTTCGTCCATGAGGGCGCGCATCCGCTGAATCGCCGGACCGAGGCCGATGAAGATCGCCTCGCCGATCAGGAAGTGGCCGATATTGAGCTCCACGAGCTCCTGGATCGCGGCGATCGGCTTCACCGTCTCGTAGTCGATGCCGTGGCCGGCGTGGACTTCCAGGCCGAGTTGCGCCGCCTCCGCAGCTGCCGCCTTGAGGTTGGCCAGCAGGGCGGCGGCCTGTGGCTTCCGCTCCCGCACCGCCTCGCAGTAGGCGCCGGTGTGCAACTCGACGACCGCCGCGCCGACCGCCTTGGACGCCCGGACCTGGGCCAGGTCGGCGTCGATGAAGCAGGAGACGCGGATGCCGGCGTCGCTGAGCCGGCGCACAACCGGCGCGACGGCGTTGTGGCCCTTGGCGACGTCGAGACCGCCCTCGGTTGTCACCTCCTCGCGCCGCTCGGGCACTAGGCAGGCCGCGTGCGGGTGGTGCGCGAGCGCGATCGCCTCCATCTCGGCGGTGACCGCCATCTCCAGGTTCAGCGGCCGGCCCCGGCGGCGCACGATCACCGCGAGCGCGTCGATGTCGGCGTCGGAAATGTGGCGGCGGTCCTCGCGCAGGTGGGCGGTGATGCCGTCGGCGCCGGCAGCCAGCGCCATCTCGGCGGCGCGCACGGGGTCGGGATAGCCTTCGCCGCGGGCGTTCCGGACGGTGGCCACGTGGTCGATGTTGACGCCCAGCCGCAGCTTGCTCATCCGCGCAGCCTCTTGGACCCCGGCTCCTCGGCCGGCAGGGCCGCCAGTTCCGGTGGGATCTCGTCGGGCGCGTAGGACGGCACGTCGACGGTGGCCAGCGCCACCAGCGGCCAGCCCACGTCGGCCCTGCCGCCCGAACGGTCGACGATGCAGGCGCAACAGAGCACCACGCCGCCGGCGGCCTCCACCGGCTCCACCGCCTCGCGGAACGAACCGCCGGTTGTGATCACGTCCTCGACGACGACGACCTTGGCGCCGGGCGCGATCTTGAAGGCGCGGCGCAGCCGGAACTTGCCGTCCTCGCGCTCGACGTAGATCGAGGGCACGCCCATCGCCCGGGCAACCTCGTAGCCGGGGATGATGGCGCCGACCGCCGGCGCCACGATGACGTCTGGCTTGCCGACCTGCGCCTCGATCTTCGCCGCCAGCGCCCGGCAGAGGCGTTCGGTCCGGTCAGGGTACTGGAAGACCAGGTTCTTCTGCAGGAACATCGGGCTGTGGCGCCCGGAGGCCAGGATGAAATGGCCTTCGCGCAGCGCGCCCGCGCCGCGGAACTCCTCAAGGACGTCGTCCGTGGTCATGGCGTCCGAAATAGTGCGGTTGCCCGGCCGGCGGAACCCTGAAAGCTTGGCCGGATGGCCGTCGCCGACACCACCGTGACCCCGGGCCGCGACGGCGACCGCGCCTTCTTCGGACACCCGATGGGGCTCGGGTACCTCGCCACGATGGAGTCTTTCGAGCGGTTCTCGTTCTACGGGATGCAGGCGCTGCTGGTCCTCTACATGACCACCCAGCTGTTGCAGCCGGGGCATATCGAAGGGGTGCTCGGGTTCGGACCGTTCCGCGGCGCGGTGGAACGTGTGTTCGGGCCGCTCAGCCCGCAGGCGATGGCGTCTACGGTCTTCGGCCTCTACGCGGGGTTCTGTTCGTTCACACCGGTGTTCGGCGGGCTGATCGGAGACCGCTGGCTGGGGCAGCGGACGGCGGTGCTGGTCGGCGGTCTGATGATGGCGGCCGGCCACTTCCTGATGGCCTTCGAGGCCTCGTTCCTGGTCGCGCTCCTGCTCCTGATGACCGGCTGTGGAATGCTCAAAGGCAACATCTCCGCCCAGGTCGGCAACCTCTATGCGGAGGCCGACCGGCGGCGCGAGGGGGCGTTCCAGCTCTTCTACCTGTTCGCCAACGTCGGCGTGTTCGGCGCGCCGTTCGTCTGCGGCACGCTGGGCGAGCTGGTCGGCTGGCACTGGGGTTTCGGGGCGGCCGGAGTCGGGATGCTGGTCAGCCTGGCGATTTACGCGGTGGGCTGGAGCCGGCTGCCGCCGGACACCCTGCCGGCGCGCGGGGCGCCAGCCGCGGAACGGACCAAGGTCACCCGCGATGACATCCCGAAGCTCGCGGCCATGTCGGGGCTGTTGGTCGTCGTGGCGCTGTTCTGGGTCTGCAACGGCGACGTGCTGAACACCTATATCCTCTGGGCGAAGGCGAACCTGGATCTTCGCGTCGGCCCGGCCGCCATCCCGGTGACCTGGCTGCAGTCGCTGAGCGCGGTCGTGGGCATCACCATGGCGCCGGTCCTGATCCGCCTCTGGGACGCACAGGCTGCGCGTGGCCGCGAGCCGAACGGCCTCGGCAAGATGGCGATTGGCTGCGGCCTCGGAGCGGCGGCCTGGGCCTGGCTGGCGCTCAGCGCCGCGCTGGCCGGCGACGGCAAAGTCGCGCTCCTCGCAGCCGTCGCGTTCCAGTTCGTGATGCAGGTGGGTTACCTGTTCGTCTACCCGATCGGCATGGCGCTGTTCTCGAAGACGGCGCCGCCGGCGATCAACGCGCTCATGATCGGCGTCTACTTCCTGAGCGTGTTCGCCGGTTCGCTACTGGTCGGGTGGGTGGGTCAGTTCTACGAGCGCATGGACGCCCCAGCGTTCTTCCTGGTCCATACGGCCAGCGCGTTGGCGGCGGGTGCGATCCTGGTCCTGCTCTGGAGGCCGCTGAACCGCGCGCTGGCGATCTAGCCCTTCGTCCGCTCGACCTCTTCCACGCTGACGTTGGCGCGCAAGGCCGCGCCGATGTGCGTGAGGTGCCGGGCGTCCTGGACGTCGATGTCGAAGTCGACGTCGAAGAAGTCCGACTGGCGGTGGTGCATCCGCAGACCCACGATATTGCCGCCGGCTTCGCCGATGATCGTGCAGACTTGCCCCAGCACGCCCGGCGCATTGCGGATGGTGGCGGTCAGACGCGCGCGAGCCAGCGCGTTGCGTTCGGCCTCCGGCGTCCACTGCAGGTCCCGCCAGAGCTCCTCGCGATCCTCGAACTCGGCCAGCTTCTCGCAGTCGATGGTGTGGACGGTCAGACCCCGGCCGTCGCTCTCCAGGATGCCCACGATCCGATCGCCCGGCACCGGCGAGCAGCAGGGCGCGAAGTGGATGGTGACGCCCGGGGTCAGGCCGCCGCCGCGCACATAGAGCCGCGCGTGCTTGCCCTCGCCGATGTGCCGGCGCGCGGTCGC
>CAZBXO010000107.1:0-4934 GCA_964495645.1 uncultured Phenylobacterium sp.
ATGAGCTCCGTCCACGACTGGTCCGCCGCCAACCCGGTCACGGAGAACCGCACCGGCATGATCGGCAAGGCGGTCGACCGCTACGAAGGCCCGCTGAAGGTCACCGGCACGGCGCCCTACGCCTACGAGGTGCAGCCGCCGTCGCCGCCGGCCTACGGCGTGATGATCGGCGCCGCCATCGCCCGCGGCCGCGTCGCCGCGGTCGACACCGCCGCCGCCGAGGCCTCGCCCGGCGTGCGCCTGGTCTGGAGCCACCTGAACGTCCCCGCGCAGGCCCCGCGCGGCCAGCGCAAGCACCCGCGCTCGACCGCCGGCTCGCACCCGGTGTTCGAGACCGATCGCGTGGCCTACTTCGGCCAGCCCGTCGCCTTCGTCTGCGCCGACACCCTCGAGGACGCCGTCGCCGCCGCCCACCTCGTGCGCATCGACTACGAGGAAGAGACGCCGCAGGTCGACTTCGCCGCCAGCCTCGACGACGCCGCCCAGCCGCCGGGCGAAGAGGACATCGAGATCGGCGACTTCGCCGCCGGCTACGCCGCCGCCGAAGTCACCCTCGACGAGACCTGGACCACGCCGATCCAGAACCACTGCCAGATGGAGCCCTGCGCCTCGCTCGCCTGGTGGACCGGTCCCGACGCCTGCGTCGTCCACACCTCGATCCAGATGGTGAAGCCCGCCCAGCATGGCCTCGCCGAGACCCTCGGCATCGACCGCGACGCCGTCCACCTGATGACCCGCTACATCGGCGGCGGCTTCGGCGGGAAGGGCCAGAGCTACGACGACATCACCCTGGCCGCCCTGGCGTCCCGCGCCATCGGCCGGCCGGTGAAGGTCGCCTTCACCCGCCAGCAGATGATGCACGCCACCATCCACCGCCCCGCCACGGTGCAACAGGTGCGGCTGGGCGCCGCCAAGGACGGCCGCCTGGGCGCCTTCTCGCTGATGACCTGGACCCACTGCCACCGGAACGGCGCCTTCACCGAGCACGCCTCCAACTTCGCCCGCGCGCTCTATGCGTCGCCGAACCGCCTCACCGGGCACAGGCTCGTGAAGCTCGACCTCCCCGGCGCCGGCCCCATGCGCGCGCCCGGCGAGGCCTCCGGCACGCTCAGCCTCGAATGCGCCATGGACGAGCTGGCCGAGAAGCTCGGCATGGACCCGGTCGAGCTGCGCATCGTCAACGAGCCGCCCGTCGACCCCGAGAACGGCCGCCCCTTCTCCCAGCGCCAGCTGGTCCGCTGCCTGAAGGAAGGCGCGCAGCTGTTCGGCTGGGACCGCCGCCTGCCGACCCCGGGCCAGGTGCGCGACGGCCGCTGGAACGTCGGCATGGGCATGGCGGTCGCCATCCGCGGCAACTTTCTGCTCCCGGCCAAGTGCTCCTTCACCGTCGACGCCGAGGGCGTCATCACCGTGCGCCAGGGGATGACCGACATCGGCACCGGGACCTACACCGTGCTGGCCCAGATCGCCGCCGAGACCCTGGGCGTGCCGCTGGGCGCCGTGCGCGTCGAGATCGGCGACTCCGAGCTGCCGCCGGCCCCCGGCTCCGGCGGCCAGTTCGGCGCCGCCACCGCCGGCTCGGCGGCGCTGGCCGCCGGCGTCAACCTGCGCAAGGCGCTGGCCGCGCTCGCCGTCGCCGACCCCGCTTCGCCGCTGCACGGCGGCGACCCCGCCGCCGCCACTTTCCAGGACGGCGTCATCGCGCTGGAGAACCGCTCCGAGACGCTCGCCAGCCTCGTCCGCCGCGCCGCGCCGGCGGGCGTCACCGCCGACGGCGAGATCCGCCCGGCCGCGGACGCCCGCGAATGGAGCACCCAGACCTACGGCGCGCACTTCTGCGAGGTCGGCGTCGACACCGTCACCGGCGAGACCCGCGTGCGCCGCATGCTGGGCGTCTTCGCCGCCGGCCGGATCCTCAACGCCAAGACCGCCAGGAGCCAGCTGACCGGCGGCATGATCTGGGGCGTCGCTTCCGCGCTCCACGAAGGCAACGCCGTCGACACCCGCTATGGCTCGCTGATCAACCAGGACCTGGCCCAGTACATCCTGCCGGTGCAGGCCGACATCGGCGACTTGGACGCCATCATGCTCGACGAGGCCGACGACAAGGCCAACCCGATGGGGATCAAGGGCGTGGGCGAGCTCGGCAACTCCGGGGCCGGGGCCGCGGTCGCCAACGCCGTCTACAACGCCACGGGCGTCCGCGTCCGCGACTACCCCATCACGCCGGACAAACTACTCGCCGCCCTCATGGCCAAGGGGCTCTAACCCCTTCCACCGTCATCCCGGAAGCCGCGCAGCGGCTATCCGGGACCCAGCAGACCTGAAGTCTGAGCGGCTGGGTCCCGGCTCTTCGCTTCGCTGCGGCCGGGATGACGGAGGGATGTGATTCAGAACACTGTGATCTGGGATTCACCCGAAAACGCATAAGACCTCTGCGATAACGGGAATAGTCGAACGCCCGGGGTCGCCCTATCTATCTCTCCAGAAGGAGAGAGCCCGTGAAGATCCTGATGTCCCTCATCGTTCTGGCCGCCCCGCTGACCTTCGTGGTCGTCGCCTGGTCCAACCAGGGCATCAGCTACCTCTAGGGCCCTCTTCGGGTTTCGCGGAGCACCTCCTCCCCCTCGCTACGCGACCTCAAATCGTACGGCCGGCGTCCCCCACGCCGGCCGTCTTCTTTTGGGCTGGTCTTCGGGCTGGCAAGTGTGACGAAGGATTCACGTGAAAACGCAGAGAGTTGCTGCGTAAACGAATGTATCCGGGATGCACGCGGAGCTCGTATCTCCTGCAACCGAAAGGAGATCGCCCGTGAAGGTCTTTGTCAGTCTCGTCGCACTCGCCGGTTCTTGCACGCTCCTCGGCATGGCGTGGGCGACGGCGGGGGTCGGCTACCTCTAGGGTCGGCCAGCCTCCGCGCCTGGATCGGGGCCGCAGCGCCCCCTGCGCGGACCTATGCTAGAAGCGGCGCCATGACGGTGTCGCTCTACGCCAGGGCCTGGCTCGGCCTCGGTTTCCTCGCCCTTCTGGTCGGCGGCTTCCTGTTCCTCGCCGCCGGCACGCTCGCCTGGTGGCAGGCTTGGGCCTTCCTGGCCGTCTTCTTCGGCGCCAGCGTCTGGACGACCCTGGACCTCATGGCCCGCGACCCCGCCCTCGTCGAACGCCGCCTGGGCGCGCCGTCCGGCGAGCCGCGGCCGCTGCAACGCATCCTGCAGGCGTTCACCGGGCTCTTCTTCCTGGCGCTCGCCGCCATCCCCGGGCTCGACCGCCGCTTCGGCTGGTCTGACGTCCCGGACGAGGTCACGCTCGCCGGCGACGTCCTGATCGCCCTCGGCTTCGCCGGTGTCTTCCAGGTCTACCGCGCCAACACCTACGCGGCCTCGACCGTGCGCGTGGAAGCCGGACAGAGCGTGATCTCCACGGGCCCCTACGCCCTTGTCCGCCACCCGATGTACGCCGCGGCCATCCCGCTGATCGCCGGCATCCCGCTGGCGCTGGGCTCGTGGTGGGGCTTCATCCCGGTCCCGCTGCTGATCGTCGGCATCGCGATCCGCAGCGTCGACGAGGAGCGCATGCTGGTCGACGAACTGGCCGGCTACGAGGACTACCGCCGCAAGGTCCGGTTCCGCATGATCCCCGGCGTCTTCTAGTTCACCGAGGCGCACAGTTCGCCGAGCACGCGCGCGAGGTCGCCCTCGCGGAACGGCTTCTGCAGCACCGGCGAGCCGCGGTCCACCTCGCGCAGTCCGGCATCGCCATAGCCCGTCGCGAACGCGAACGGCGCACCCTTCTCGCGCAGCAGGTCGGCGACCGGGAAGATCGGCTGGCCGCCCAGGTTCACATCGAGCACCGCGCAGTCGAGGTCGGCGGCCTTCGCCAACTCCAGCGCCTCGTCCAGGCGCGAGGCCGGGCCCACGACCGTGCAGCCGAGGTCCGTCAGCATGTCCTCGATCAGCATCGAGACCATCATCTCGTCCTCGACGACCAGGACCTTGAGGCCCTGAAGGCTCGCCGCCGTACTCATTGAACTCGCTCCGCAGGGTGGCGACCGACGCGCCCGTCGTCGGTCCGCAAAAGGGGCGAGTCAAGTTGAATAGGGTCTGAACGTCGCGGGCCCGCCCGGCCCGCGGCTAGGTGTGTCACGGAAGTCCCCCCGCAGCCCGCATCAGACCCTCAACGCGCAAAGCTTGGCCGTAGTTCCCTGCTTTCCGCCGGCCGCAGCCCTTCGGTGGACGTACGGGAGGACCCGTCCCGATCGGAAGCCGGGCCGTCATAAGGCACTCGATCCTTGCGGACCTCGGCTGCTTCTGAACGAATGACGAACATCCAACTGGGAGTGGGTGATGACGGAAGCTGAAGCGGTGCTCTTCGAGCGGGCCGCCCCGCAGGTCCCCGACACCTATGCGGCGATCGTCGCCGCTCTGCGGCCGCTCGGCCCGGTGGTCGTGGAGGCCAAGAAGACCTCCATCCACCTCGTCGCCGGCTCCGCCTTCGCCGGAGTCCATCCCCAGAAGTCCAAGCTGCGCCTGAACATCCGGACCGACCGCCGGCTGGAGGACCCGCGCGTCAGGAAGGTGGAGCAGGTCTCGGCGCACCGTTTCCACAACGAGATCGACCTGACGACGACCGCCGACGTCGACGCACAACTGGTGGCGTGGCTCACGGAGGCCTACGCGCTCGCCGCAAAGCGATAGAGACCTCGGCGTCCGCAGCCGACCCCGTTGCGCCGGCGCCCGAGGCGACGCCCGCAGCCGAGCCAGCGGCGCCACCCCCCGCGCCCCCTCAGGCCGCGCCGCCTGCGCCGCCCACGGGCGGACAACCGCGCCCGGGGCCGCCGCACCTGCGCGTCGCTCACTCCGGGCCTCCCAACGCCGAATATCTGGAAGAGCTCCGCCTGCGCGAGCGCGCGCTCGCCGAGCGCCAGGCCCGCGAAG
>CAZBXO010000107.1:5034-12582 GCA_964495645.1 uncultured Phenylobacterium sp.
CTGGAAGAGCTCCGCCTGCGCGAGCGCGCGCTCGCCGAGCGCCAGGCCCGCGAAGCCCGCGAAAACCCCGATTCGAGCTAGGCGCGCGCCCCAGACGCGCGCAGCGCGTCGAGACGTTCACCACCAGGACGCCACGTACGCCAAGGTCGCCAAGACCCCCCGTGCTCCCGCGAGGCCTGCGCCTCGCGGGCCGCCTTGGCGTGCTTGGCGAACTTGGCGTCTTTCCGGTCTCTTGCCGAAGCGGGCGCTCCGCCTGCGGAGCTACCCCTCTTCGTCCTCCGTCTCCGGCATCGGCGCGATGCGCAGCAGGGTCACCTGGTTGCCCTTGCGCTCCTCGACGCGGAACAGGTGGCGGTGGAAGGCGTAGGCTTCGCCCACATCCGGGATCGCCTCCACCTCGTGGATCAGGAGGCCCGCGACCGTCACCGCCTCCTCGTCCGGCAGATCCCAGTTCATCGCCCGGTTCAGGTCGCGGATGGTCACGGAGCCCTCGACCATCACCGAGCCGTCCTCCTGCGGCTTCACCCCGGCCGGGGCCACGTCGTGCTCGTCCTCGATCTCGCCGACGATCTCCTCGAGAATGTCCTCCAGCGTGATCAGGCCCTGCAGCGCCCCGTACTCGTCGACCACGAGCGCCGAGTGGTTCTGCTTCTTCAGGAACGCCGCCAGCTGGTCCTTCAGGCTGGTGGTCTCCGGCACGAACCAGGGCGCGCGCAGCATGGCGGGGATGTCGACCTGGTCGATCCGTCCGTCCGCCTCGGCGAGCGCGCCCAGGAGGTCCTTCACGTGCAGCAGGCCGACCACGTTCTCCGGATCGCCGCGGTACATGGGGAAGCGCGAGTGGCCGCTGTCCAGCGCCGCGCGCAGCACGTCGCGCGGCGCCAGGTCCGCGTCGATCATGTCCATCGAGCGGCGGTGGACCATCACCTCGGCGACGTCGAGCTCGCCCAGGTCCAGCACGCCGCCCAGCATGTAGCGGTCGCGGGTCTCCACCAGCCCCTCGGCGTGGTGGTACTCCACCGCCCCGCGAATCTCCTCGTGCGCCGCCAGCACGTCGACGCCCGCGTCCAGCTTAATGCCGAAGGGCCGCAGGGTCAGGCGTACGATCCACTGGGCGGCATTGGCCAGCGGGCCGAAGACCCGCACGAGGAGTTCCGTCGGGATCGACAGGAGGCGGGCGGCGTCGTCGGCCCGCGCAATGGCGATGGTCTTCGGCAGGATCTCTGCGAACACCACCACCAGCACCGTCATCACCGCCGTCGAGATCGCGGCCCCGATCGCCCCCGGGAAGGCGCGCGAGAGCACGCTGGTGGTCACCGCCGAGGCGCCGATGTTGATGACGTTCACCGCCACCAGGATCGCCCCGATCATGGTCTCCTGGTTGGACATCAGCCTGTTGACGCGCCGCGCGCCGCGGTCGCCGTCGCGCTCCAGCTGGTGCATGCGCCCGCGGCTGGCCGCGATCATGGCGGTCTCGGACGCCGACACGACGGCCGAGATGGCGATGAGCAGGATGAGGATCGGGAACAGCGCCCCGATGATGGCCCAGATCACGGCAGGGCGCCTTCCATATGCAGGAACTCGGTGACGGCGGCGGCGGGGATATCCCTGGCGACGAACGCCTCGCCCAGGGCCCGCGCCAGGATGAACGTCAGCCGCCCGCCCTCGGCCTTCTTGTCCTGCGCCATGTGGCGCGCCAGGCGCTCGGCGGAGAACGGATGGCCGGGGACGTCGGAGAGGCGGGTCGGCAGGCCCGCGGCGGCGATCGCGCGGGTCGCCCGCTCGGCGTCCTGGCCGGAACAGTGACCCAGCCGCGCCGAGAAGCGGAAGGCCAGCGCCATGCCGCAGCCGACGGCCTCGCCGTGCAGCAGCGCCTCGCCGTAGCCGGTCTCGGCCTCCAGCGCGTGGGCGAAGGTGTGGCCGAGGTTGAGCAGCGCCCGGCGGCCCTGCTCGCGCTCGTCCTCGGCGACGATCTCGGCCTTCATCTCCACCGAACGCGCGACGGCGGCGCTGAGCGCCTCCGGCTCCAGCGCCAGCACCTTGTGGCCGTGCGCTTCCAGCTCGTCGAAGAAGCCGCGGTCGCCCAGCAGGCCGTACTTGATGATCTCGGCATAGCCGGCCCGCAGCTCCCTGGGCGGCAGGGTCGCCAGCACGTCCAGGTCCGCCAGTACGAGCCGCGGCTGATGGAAGGCGCCGACCAGGTTCTTGCCCCGCGGCGTGTCGATGGCCGTCTTGCCGCCCACCGAGGAGTCGACCTGCGCCAACAGGGTGGTGGGGATCTGCACGAAGTCGACGCCGCGCTTGTAGATCGCCGCGGCGAAGCCCGCGAGGTCGCCGACCACCCCGCCGCCGAAGACGGTGACGATGTCGCCGCGATCCAGCTCCAGCGCCAGCAGGCGGTCGGTGACGTCGGCCAGGCCTTCGAAGCTCTTGGTCTGCTCGCCCGGCGGCACGATCACCGGCAGAGCCTCGACGCCCTCGGCGTCCAGCGCCCGGGTCAGGCGTCCGCCATGCAGGCCCCAGACGGTGGCGTCGGTGACCACCGCCGTCCGCGGCCGCTTCAGGAGCGGACGGAGCCTGGCGCCGGCTTCGTCGATCAGCCCCTCGCCGACCACCACCTCGTAGGCGCGCTCGCCGAGGCCCACCGCAATCGTGCGGTTCATTCCGCCGGCTCCCCGAGGCGGGCCTCGAGCGCCCGGATCACCTGCTCCACGGTGATGTGGTGAGCCGCGTCGCCGGTCTCCACGTGCACGTCGGCTTCCGCATAGGCCGGATAGCGCGCCTCGGCCTGGGCCTTCAGCACCTCCAGCGGGTCCTTGCCGACCAGCAGCGGCCGGGTGTCCTTGCGTCCGACCCGGCGGGCCAGCACGTCCAAGTCGGCCTTCAGCCAGACCGAGATGGCCTTGCTTTTGATCAGGGCCCGGGTCTCCGGGTTCATGAAGGCCCCGCCGCCGGTGGCCAGCACGTGGGGCGGGCCGTCCAGCAGGCGGGCGATCACGCGGCGCTCGCCATCGCGAAACGCGGCTTCGCCCAGCTGGGCGAAGATGTCGGCGATCGAGGCCTTGGCGGCGTCCTCGACCTCGGCGTCGGTGTCGCGGAACGGCAGGCCCAGCGTGCTGGCGAGGCGGCGACCGACGCTCGACTTGCCGACCCCCATGAGGCCCACGAGCGCGATGGTGCGGCGGCGGAGGGGTTCGTAGCGGTCCATGAACGGCGAGGCTTTAGCACGGCGCCTCGCACTCGCGCCAACGGGCGCCCGCCGGTAGGATGCCGGCATGTTCCGCGTACCCCTGATCGCCTTCCTGTTCGCGGCCACCGCCGCCACCGCCCAGCCGGTGGAGGTGACCAGCCTTGCCGCGCCCGACGCCTTCTCCACGCCGGGCCGCGATACGGGCCTCCCCGGCGACCTCTGGCGGGGAACGGCGATCGAGGTCGCACGCCTGGCCCTCCCGGCGCTGACCGCCAGGCCCTTGCCGCCGGCCTATGCCGAGGTCGCCCGCCGGGTGCTGGCGACCGGGGCCCGCGGACCGACCGGCGCCGAGGACGATCCCGGACTCGCGGGTGCGCGGATCAACGTCCTCATCGCGCTCGGCGACATGCCGGCGGCGGCGCGCATCCTGCGGCGGTCGCCCAGTCTCGACCGGGCGCCGGAGCTGGCGCGCGCGGCGGCCGAGGCGGCCTTGCTGGCCGGCGACGAGGCCCGCGCCTGCACCGTCGCCGAGGGCCTGACCGTGGGCCGTGACGAGGTCTACTGGCTGCGCCTGCGCGCCTATTGCCAGGCGGTCGCCGGCCAGCCGGACCTGGCGCGGTTGACGCTCGACCTGGCGCAGGAGCAGGCCCGCGACCCTGTCTACGGCCGCCTCATGGCGGCCAGGCTGCACGGCGCCGCGCCGGGCGCGCCGTCGCTGCGCAACGGCCTGGACTACGCGCTGTCGAGGAGCCTGGGCCTCGATCTCGCCACCGCCAAGCCGGCGGCCGCTGTCGCCGCGGCGCTGAGCGGCGCCTCGCCGGAGCCGCCGGACTTCGACCTGGCGGCCATCGACATCGCCACCGGCGGGCTCGCCGCCCAGATCGCCGCCGGCCCGCCGGCCGCCGCGGGCGTTTCCGCCCTGATCGCCGCCGCCGCCGAGGCCGCTCCCGCCGGCCGGGCGAAACTGCAGGCCGCGGCGGTCATGGCTGCGGCGCTGCTGCCCGAGATCACTCCGGACGACCGGGTGAAACTGGCCGGCTTCACCTTGGCCGAGGGGCGCGCCCCCTTCGCTCGCAACCTGCTTCTGGAGGCGGCCGTCCACCGCAAGGCCAAGGCCGAGGTCGCCCTCGTCGGGCTGTTGATCGCGGCCGACGCCGGTGCGGCCGGCCCGGCGCCCGCCGATCGCGCCCGCTTCGCCCGTGCGCTCACCGCGGTGGGCCTCACCGCCGAGGCGCGACTCGTCGTGCTGGAAGGGTTGGCGGGCCTGAAATGAGCGGGCAGGGGAGCGCCTGGCGCGAGGCTTTCCTGGAGATGATGTCGGTCGAGCGCGCCGCCGCGAAGAACACGCTCACCGCCTACGCCCGCGACCTCGAGGACGCCGCCGGCTTCCTCGCAGGCCGAGGCCGCGACCTCTCGGACGCCGCCGCCGAAGACGTGGAAGCCTACTTCAGCGCGCTCGGCGCGAAAGGCCTGTCGCCCGCCACGGCCTCGCGGCGGCGCGCGGCGGTGCGTCAGTTCTATCGCTTCGTGCTGGGTGAGGGCTGGCGGGGCGACGACCCGTCGCGCCGCGTCGAGGCGCCGAGCAAGCGCCGCAGCCTACCGAAGGTGCTCTCCCGCGAGGAGATCGACCGCCTGATCGCCGCAGCCGCGGCCCGCGACGGCGCCCAGGGCCTGCGGCTCGCCTGCATGGTCGAGCTGGCCTACGCCTCGGGCTTGCGCATCTCCGAGCTGACCGGCCTCACCCTGGCGTCGCTGGCGCGCGACCCGGCCTACCTCATCGTGCGCGGCAAGGGTGGCAAGGAGCGGCTGGCGCCGTTGAACGGCGCCGCGCGCGCGGCCGTGAAAGCTTACCTCGCGGCTCGCACCCAGTTCCTGCCGAAGGGCGACAAAGCCAATCCGTGGCTGTTCCCGTCCCGTGGCAAGGGCGGACGCCTGACGCCGCGCCGCTTCGCCCAATTGCTCGACGAGGCGGCGGCCGGGGCCGGTATCGATCCGGCGCGGGTCAGCCCGCACGTCCTGCGCCATGCCTTCGCCACTCACCTGCTGGAGGGCGGCGCCGACCTGCGCGTGGTGCAGACCCTGCTGGGCCACGCCGACATCGCCACGACCCAGATCTACACCCACGTGGCGGGCGAGCGCCTGGCGGCGGTGGTCAACACCAAGCACCCGCTGGCGAAGAAGCGATGAGGCCTATCCGGTGATCCGATAGCGGCCGCTGGCGTCCGGACAGACCCGGACATAGCGGTAGTCGCGGCCGTAGCTGTCGATCGGCGCCGGGGCCAGGCGGCAGCGCTGGCGCTGGTAGTAGGAATAGTCGTTCGCCCCGGAGCGCCACGCGCGGCTTTCCCTATAGGGGATCGTCTCGTTGTACGAGAAATACGGTCCGCGGTTGTCGCACTTGTACTTGGCGTTGGCGTTGCCGATGGCCGCCCCGATGCCGCCGCCGACGACCGCGCCCAGCACGGAGCCCTCGGTCCGGGCCCCGTTGCCGGCCACCTGCGAACCCAGGATCGCGCCGGCGATCGCGCCCAGCGCGCCCGCGCCGACCGTCGAGCCGGTCGTGTCGCAGCGGATGTTGGCCGAGGCGTTGTAGCCGTAGGCGCCGGCGTAGGGCGGGGGCGCGACGCGGACCCAATAGGCCTCGTCCCACACCGGCCGGGCATACCGCCGGGCATAGGCGCCGTAGCCCCAGCGCGCGTCGTAGCGGGCCCGCTCACGTTCCCAAAGCGCCAGCCGGCGCTCATAGTCGGCCCGGGCTGCCCGGTAATCGGCGCGCGTCTCGCGATAGTTGTCGCGCGCCGCCTCATAAGTCTGGCGGGAGTCCTCGTACTGCTCGCGTCTGGCCTCGTAGGCTTCGCGGCGGTCCTGATAGTCCCGCAGCTGCTGTTGGTATTCGGGGGTGGGTCGATAAGGCTGGGCGATCGCCGGCGCAGCGGTCGCGGCCGCGAGCACCGTGGCGATTCCAGTTGTCAGGAATCTGTTCATCTCGTTCTCCTCGGGGCGCGGGCGGCGTGTCGGACCCTCTGCGCGTGACTTCGGCGGTCACAACTCTCCGAACCGTCCGAGGTTGCAGAGCCGCCGCCCGGCGGCGGCCGCCGTTCCCGCTCTTGTGAGGCCTGACGATCAGGCCTAGTTTCCGCCGCTTCCCGCGGAGCCGCCTTCGCGTTCGGGACCTGTCACCACCGTGCACTACCTCGAGTTCGAGCGTCCGATCGCCGAGATCGAAGCCAAGATCGAGGAGCTCTCGAAGCTCTCCGAGACCGCGGGCCAGGGCGCCCTGGACGACGAGATCGAGGCGTTGCGGGCCCGGGCCCAGGACCTGCGCCGCGAGGCCTACTCGAACCTCGACGCCTGGCAGAAGACCCAGGTCGCGCGCCACCCCGACCGGCCGCACTTCGTCGATTACGTCGGCGCGCTGATCGAGGAGTTCCAGGAACTGCGCGGCGACCGGGCCTTCGCCGACGACCAGGCGATCATGGGCGGCATCGGCCGCTTCCGCGGCCTGCCGGTGGTGATCATGGGCCACGAGAAGGGCCACGACACCGTCACCCGAGTGAAGCACAACTTCGGCTATGCGCGGCCCGAGGGCTACCGCAAGGCGATCCGGCTGATGGAGCTGGCCGAGCGGTTCAACCTGCCGGTCATCAGCATGGCCGACTCGGCCGGCGCCTATCCCGGCATCGCGTCCGAAGAGCGCGGCGTCGCCGAGGCCATCGCGCGGTCCACCGAAAAGTGCCTGATGCTGAAGACCCCGAACGTGGCGGTGATCACCGGCGAGGGCATGAGCGGCGGCGCCATCGGCATTGCGGCGACGTCCAAGGTGCTGATCATGGAGCACGCGATCTATTCGGTGATCTCGCCGGAGGGCGCGAACTCCATCCTCTGGCGAGGAGGCCGTACGCCCGCCGAGGCGGCCGTGGCGCTGAAGATTTCGGCCGAGGACCTGCTGGCGATGAAGGTGGTCGACCGGATCATCCCCGAGCCGCCCGGCGGCGCCCACTCCGACCCCGAGGCCGCCATGCGCGCGGTCGGCGACGCCGTGGAGGAGGAACTGAAAGCTCTCTGCGCGCTGTCGCCCGAGGAACTGAAGAAGCAGCGCGCCGAACGCTTCTACGCCATCGGCCGGTCCGGCCTGCAGTAGCTTCCCTTCCTGAGGAGGAGGAACGAAGAACGCCGCCGAGGTTGCCCTCGGCGGCGTCTTCGTGGGTGAGGCCGGTCCGCCTAGAAACGTGCGGTCAAGCCGAACTCGAAGTACCGGCCGATCACGTCGTAGACGGCCAGACCGGTGGTGCCGAACGGCGGCTCCTTGTCGAACACGTTCTTGACGATGAACCGCGCCCGGACCGCGTCGAGGCCGA